>NZ_JBFUMV010000023.1:0-68565 GCF_054049175.1 Microbacterium sp. P5_E9
CCGTGGACGCGAGTCCTGACGAACGCTGATCGAGACGTGCAAGAGGGCGGTCGCCCTGAGGCGACCGCCCTCTTGATGTTTCGTCAGGCGCTCACATCTTGGCGTAGCGCGCGCGGGCGAAGCAGAAGATGCCGTAGATGATGAGCCCCGCACCGACGATCCAGAGGATGACGGGGCCGAAGGGCAGCGCTGCCAGCGCGTGGAGTGCGTCGTCCAGCCCCCCGGCGGCTTCCGGGTCGTGCGTGAAGGCGGCGACGACGAAGAGCACGCCGGTGACCGCGATCGCGATCCCCTTGGCGATATAGCCGACCACGCCGAAGGTGACGATGCCCGGCCGCGTCACGTCGGCCGGCAGGTTGAGGCGCTTCTCGAACGCACGGGTGACACCGCGGATGATGAACGCGACGCCGATTCCCAGGACGAGGAGACCGACGAGGACGAGCAGGAAGATCCCTCCACCCGACGCGAGCAGGCCGGCCGTGAACGACTCGGTCGAGTTGGAGGAGTCCGACTCGCCGCCCAGGGCGTAGATGAGCGCCGTCCACGCGATCGCGATGTAGATGACCGCGGTGCCGACGTACTTGATCCGCAGGCCCCACTTCTTCTTCGTGTCGGGCTCGCGCTCGAGGAAGGCCTCGGCGATCTGCCAGATCGCCAGCGCCAGCAGGCCGATCACGATGATCCACAGCAGCAGTACGCCGAGGGGCGCCTGCCGGATCCGCTCCATGGCGCCRCCCTGGTCGGCGTCACTTCCGCCGCCACCGGTCGCGATCGAAATCGCGACCCATCCGAGGACGATGTGGACGATGCCGAGAACGATGTAGCCGATGCGCGCGATCGTTTCGAAGACAGGCGATCGCTGCGCCGCGGCCGCGGCTTCCTTGGGAGTGGTGGTCATGATCGAACCGTATCCAGACGCTGATATACCGGGCAGGGGCTTGATTTCGCCGCGGGGTTCATGCTTGCGTCGCCGGTTCGTGTCGTGCCCGCACCGCTCGCCGGTCACGGAAGGCTTCGACGGCGCACCACACCAGGCAGGCGACGGCGATTCCCTCCAGCAGCCCCGCGACGATGTCGCTGAGCCAGTGCGCGTGCAGATACCCACGGGCCCACATCATCCACACGACCCACACCACACCGCCCACCCAGACGTACCAGCGCCGGAGCAGGAGGCCCAGAATGATCGCCATAGTGGTGGCCACTGCGGTATGCCCCGAGGGGAATGAGGTCGCGATGCTCTCAGCGAGCGAGTCGGCAGGGCGCACCCGACCGACGATGTAAGACATCGGCGCGCCGATCGCGACGACGACGATGACGGCGAGCGCGAAGGTCGCGGCATCCCACTTTCGCTTGAAAGCCAGGAAGACGATCACCACCACGATCCCGAGCACGAACCCGCCGATGGTGCCGCCGACGATCGAGGGGATCCAAGCGATCAGCACTCCCACGTCGGTGAGCGTGGCGACCATGAGGGCGTGCCACCACACGTCGATCGGCAGCGGGTCGTGGCCACCGAGGGCGACCACGACGCGAAGGATGACGAACGCGACAGTGGCCGAGAGCCCGACGATGAGCGCGATCTGGCGACGCGGATCCGGTTCGGCCGACGGTCGAAGATCTGCGGACGGACGTGGTGCGACGGGTTGGGTGTCGGTCATGATGCTTCCTCGGTGTCACTCGCGTCTTCCGCCGGCACCCGGATCGTGAGCCCCTTCGGCTCGATCCACGTGCGGATGGCGACGGTCTCGCCGAACTCGTCGCCGTCGAGCTCGAGCTTCTCGGGGCGGCTCAGCGTGATCGTGAACTTCTCGCCCTGCAGGTACGCGAGCGCATTCACGTCCTTCGTGCGCATGCTCCGCCCCACCCGGGTCTTTCGGAGCACGCCGTTCTCCCAGAAGATCTTCACGAGGGTCTGCGCCCAGGTGAAGAGCGTCTCGGGTCGCATGAGTGCGATGTCGAGCCGACCGTCGTCAAGGGTCGCGTCCGGAAGCAGCTCGATATTGCCCTGGAGCGTGCCGCAGTTGCCGACGATGACTGTGTGGGCTTTGGCCGCTCGATTGCCGCCGCCGTCGAGGTTGTAGCGGAGATGCAGCAGGTCGGTGTCCCGCAGCGCAAGGCTGAGTGCCTTGATGTACGCGAGCCACCCGATCTTGTCCTTGAGTTCTTCATCGGTTCGGGCGAGCATGTTCGCGTCCAGGCCGAACCCGGCCATCACCACGTACGCGTGCGTGTCGGTCTTCTTATCGGCGCGACGGACCTCCACCACGCCCAGATCGATCTTCCGGTCCTTGCCGGTGAACGCCGAGCGGACCGATTCCTCGGGGTCCTCGAGTTTCAGTTCGAGGTTGCGGGCGAGCAGGTTGCCTGTGCCGGACGGGACGAGGGCCAGTACGACATCATGGTCACGCACTGCCTCGGCCACCGCACGCACCGTGCCGTCGCCGCCGGCCACGAGGATCATCGCGACGTCCTCGGCGAGCGCCTTCTCGGTCGCCCCCTGCCCGGGGTCTTCTTCGGTCGTCGCGAACCAGAGTGATTCGCCCCAGCCGGCGGCGCCCTGTTCTTTCGCGACCGTGGCCTTGAGGGCATCCAGGTCCACCTTGATGGGGTTGTAGACGACCGCGGCCACCCGGGTCTTGGTCGACGCCTGTTTGGTGGTCGTCTCGCCGCTCATGACTTGCCCTTCTTCGCGTCGAGTTCGCCGGCGATGTCGGGGACGAAGCGGAAGTCCTCGAGCGGCGGTCGGTCCTTGTCGCTCGCCTTGGGGCGATCGGGGATTGAGACGTCCTCATGGTCGAGATGCTTGTACGGGATGCTGCTCAGCAGGTGAGTGATCGTGTTGAGGCGCGCGGCGCGCTTGTCGTCGCTCTCCACCGTCCACCACGGCGATCCGTTGGTGTCGGTGACGGCGAACATCGCGTCCTTCGCCTTCGAGTAGTCCTCCCACCGCAGGATCGACTCGAGGTCGGTCGGCGACAGCTTCCACCGCTTGATCGGATCGTTCAGCCGCGCCGCGAACCGGTACTGCTGCTCCTCATCCGAGACCGAGAACCAGTACTTGATCAGGATGATGCCCTCGTCGATGAGCATGCGCTCGAGGGTCGGCGTCTGCTGCAGGAAGCGCTGGTAGTCGTCCTCGTCCACGTAGCCCATGACCCGCTCGACGCCCGCCCGGTTGTACCAGGATCGGTCCATCAGCACGATCTCGCCCTTCGTGGGGAGGCGTTCGATGTACCGCTGGTAGTACCACTGCCCCTTCTCCTTCTCGGACGGCTTGTCGAGGGCAACCACCCGGGCGTGCCGGGGATTCAGGTACTGCATGATCCTCTTGATCACGCCACCCTTGCCTGCGGCATCCCGTCCTTCGAAGATGACCAGCACGCGGGTGCCGGTGGATTCGACCCAGTGCTGCATCTCGACGAGCTCGATCTGCAGCCGCTCCAGCTCCGCCTCGTAGACCTTCTTGGACATGCGATCGACGGAGGACTTCAAAGACGCCTTCCTCGACATCAGATCGTCCGCGATCGTGCTGAGTGTGTCCCCATGTCATACCCCAATCGATTCTCGGCGCTCGGGTAGTCGCCGTGCTCACACTATGGCGGGGCTGGAGATCGCCGGATGGGCTTGACAAACAGGTCACCGGGGCGATGCCGCTCGAGATCAGCGAACGCCCCGGGCGTAGGCTTCGAGCCATGACAGACCTGCCCGTGTTCACCCTGGAAGATCTCGAGCGGATGCCGCGCGCCGAGGTGGCCGAATGGAACAACGACGCCGCCGTCGCGCTCGGCCTGACTGCCGTCGCGGTGATGCGCGAGCGCGGGCTCAACCTCGCGGTGCGGATCATCGTGTCGGGCGACGTCGTCTTCGTCGCGAAACTCGGCACCACCGGCCCGGGCAACGATCCGTGGCTACGCGGCAAGGCACTCGTTGCCGAGCACTTCGGCGAGCCGTCGCTGCTCGTGCGTCGGCGACACGAGGCGACGGGCACCCCGTTCGAGTCGCGCGACGATGTCGACCACGGGTCGATGCGCGCTCACGGGGGGTCGATCCCGATCTTCGTGGCCGGCGTCGTGGCCGGGTCGATCACGATGTCGGGCGAACCGGACGTCGTCGATCACGACGCCGCCGCCGAGACACTGCGCCGCTACCTGTCGCGCTGAGTCAGCGCCCTCGGCGCTCCAGAGCCGCTTCCGACGCGGTGTCTTTCGCCGCGAGGCGGTCGAGGGAGTCCGCGAGGTGCGTGATGACATCGGCGGCGGTCTCCGCCTGCTCCCGCGATAGGGTTTCGATCACGTCGATGAGCGCGGAGTGGTGCGCTTCGTAGGCTTCGTCGACTCGGCGCACCGCCTCCTCCGTGGGCACGAGATAGTGCGCGCGGCGATCGGTGGGATGCTGCACGCGGGTCAGGTAGCCGCGCGCGACGAGTCGCTCGACGACGTTCGTGACGGTCGCGCTCGACGTGTCCAGCATCACGATCAGGTCCTTGGGGCTGAGATCCCGCTGGTCGCGCGTGCCCTGCACCAGATACCGGATGGCAGCCAGATCCAGACTCGAAAGCCCGGAGAGTCGCTGTGCGCGTTCGGCCTGCATTCGCTCGGCGTTGCGGAAGTGCAGGATGGCGCGACTCAGTCGCTGGCCTTCCGGCGTGCGGGGTTCGTCCGCGTAGAGATGCTCACTTTCATGGCGCACCACGGTCCTGGGCATCCGCTACCTCCTTGGGACAGGATCAAGTTCCGCTCACACTCTAACCGAAAACTCGTCAACTTTGCTACTTGATATCTCACTTGGTGTGATACATACTTTCCGTGAATGATACCGAATAAGGGATCATTCGGGTGTTCTCTCATCGGAGCGAGCAAGAGGGGAATGGAACCGTGGGACTCCTGTATTACGGATTCGAGTCACAGCCTGCCGAAATGCCTGATCGGGTGCTCGCGCACCTGAAGCTCGTCGCGACGACGAAACTGCGCCGCGGCGAGAGCTTCACAGTGACGTGGCGGCATGCCAATGGGAGCGAAGAAGGACGTACTTCGCTCTGGATGCAGCCGGCGATTCCGCTGCGGTTCGTCTTCGAGGCATCCGAACCGGAGGCGCTCGACCCCGAGTACCTCCACGCTCTCGCCAATGCGGCCAACTCCGTCAACGGCATCATCCTCGAGTGGGAGAACCCCTGCAGCGACGACAGCGCGGTCGCCGCGCACGCGGGAACGCACCGCCAACTGGTCGCCGCCTGACGCTGCGCCGCCGGGGCTGACCACCGAGGCGACGGTCAGTTCCGGACGGCGGCCGTCCCGAGGTGGCTGGCCGCGAAGTCTCGAATCGCCGACGCAACGGTGCGCGGCGCCGAGTACTGGACGAGATGGCGATGGCCGGGCACGGTCACCAGCAACGCGGTGCGGGCGCGGTCCCGCAGCATCCGACACCACTCCATCCCGGCGATCGTGTCGTTTCCTCCCCTGATGATCAGCAGAGGCATCGTGAGAGCGGCGACGTGGCGCTCCGTCCGGTACTCGAGCATCTGCCGGACCTGTGCCAGATACCAGCGGGGACCGCACCGCAGGTAGTCGGTGAAGACGATGGCGTTGCCGGAGATCGGCTCCGCGAGACTGTCGACGGCGAGGGCGACCGATTGGGCCGCGACCGTGCGATGCCGGCTGTCGCAGACGGGGCCGATGGCAACGACGAGAGCTGCGAGCTCCGGGCGCTGGGCGGCGAGCTCGACGACCCACTGGGCTCCCATCGAGTGGCCGATCAGCATCGCCCGGCCGACCTCGATCCGGCCCAGCGCGACGCCGAGCGCACGGGCCATCTCCGGCACGGAGGGCGACCTCCCTGGCTTCGGCAGTCCGCCGAAGCCAGGGAGGTCGATAGAGAAGACGTCATTCGTCGTCGCGAGTTCGGCCTGCAGGCGGTCGAGGTAGCGGTGCGACACTCCGACGCCGTGGACCAGCACGATCGGCTCCGCGGCGGGCCCCGAGGATCGGGTGGATCGCACCCGGAACGTGAGGTCGCCGACTTCGATCAGCTCTTCCCGCGCGTTCACCTGCTCACGGGCGTGCGATTCTCCGCACTCACCATCCAGGCGTACTGCTCGAGCTTCTCGAGGATGGCATGCAGGATGTCGGCGCTCGTCGGGTCTTCCTCGTCGACGTCGTCGTGGACCTCGCGCACGGTGCCGATGGTGGCTTCGAGCCGCACCGTGATGAGGTCGACCGTCTCGGCGGTGTCGATCTCGCCCTGCGGGTACTCGGGCAGGGTCGTCGTGGCGGCGACCGTGTCGCTGCGCCCGTCGGGCACGGCGTGCAGCGCGCGCATCCGCTCCGCCACCGTGTCGCTGAACTCGCGGGCCGCCTCGATGATCTCGTCGAGAATGCGGTGCGTGTCGCGGAAGTTGCGGCCCACCACGTTCCAGTGCGCCTGCTTGCCTTGCCCCGACAGCTCGAGCAGGTCGACCAGGACCGCCTGCAGGTTGTCGCCGAGCGCCTTCGTCGCGACGAATCCCTTCTCGGCGTTCTGACGTCTCGTGGTCTTGGCGCCGGTCCCGCCAGGCGCCGTCCGCTTGGCCGTCGTCGAACCCGGGCTCTTCGTCTTCTCTGCTGTCGCCATGATGTGGTCCTCTGCTTCTCGTTGGGGATGGGTCTGGTCGGGGCTGTCGCTGGAGGTCAGGGCGACGGGATGCCGCCGTTGACGTTCAACGTCTCGCCGACGACGTAGCTGGATTCGGCGGACGCGAGGAAGACGTAGGCGGGGGCGAGTTCGGCGGGCTGGCCCATCCGACCGAGCGGGGTGTTCTCGCCGAAGTGCGCGATCTTGTCCTGCGGCTGCCCGTCGGTCACCTGCAGCACGGTCCACACCGGTCCGGGCGCGACCGCGTTCACACGGATGCCCTTCGGCGCGACCTGCTGCGCAAGCGCCTTCGTGAAGGCGTTGATCGTCGCCTTCGTCGAGGCGTAGTCGATGAGGATGTCGGACGGCTTGTACGCCTGGATCGAGGTGGTGTTGATGATCGAGGACCCCGGCTTCAGATGCGGGAGCGCGGCCTTGGTGATCCAGAACATGGCGTACACGTTCGTCTTGAAGGTGTCGTCGAACTGCTCGTCGTCCAGGGTGGTGAGGTCTTCGTTGAAGATCTGCTTCCCGCCGTTGTTGACGAGGATGTCGATCCCGCCGAGCTCCTCGACGGTCCGGTCGACGAGTGCCCGGCAGTACTCGGCGTCGCGCAGGTCACCGGGGAGCTGGGCGACCGTGACGCCGGCGTCGCGGATGATTCCGGCAATGCGCTGGGCATCCGGTTCTTCGCTGGGGAGGTACGACATCGCGACGGCTGCGCCCTCGCGGGCGAAGGCGATCGCGACGGCTGCGCCGATCCCCGAGTCGGCTCCGGTGATGAGGGCCTTGCGTCCGGTCAGCCGGCCGGTGCCGCGGTAGGTGTCTTCGCCGAGGTCCGGTCTCGGGTGCAGCTTCGCGTCCAGCCCCGGCTCGGGCTGGTGCTGCTTCTCCGGCTGGATGTCGCGGTACAGCGCGGTCGGATCGGTCAGGGTGTACTGGTCTCGTGTCACCCGACTCACGGTAGGTCAGGGCACCGGGTTGCTCACGGGGGTTGATTTCACCCGCGGATTGCGCAATACCGGCACACTGGCCCGTTCGCGCGCGCTACGGCGTTGCGGAGGCCGACGGCTCCGGGCTCGGCGATGCGGGTGCCGTCAGGTCGGCGATCGCCTTCTCGAACGCGGCGATGGTCGCGGCGTCAACGACCCCGGTGGGCTCGACGCCCAGCTCGGTCTGGAAGGCCATGAGCGCCTCGGTCAGCTCCGGGGTCCAGGTGCCGTCCACCGGTCCGTCCCAGAACCCGACCAGCTTGAGGGTCTGCTGCACCGCGGCCGTCGTTGCGAGAGCTTCCTGGGTGGCGGCGCCACCCAGTGCCAGAAGCTCTCCCTGCAGCGCGGCGGCGGTCGCCTTGTCGACCGTGCCGGTGACCGGCAGCCCATTCGCCTCCTGCAGGCCCTCCACGGCCGCGACCGTGGCGGGTCCGTACACACCGTCGACCGGGTCGGTGTAGCGGCCCGCGGTGGCGAGGTCGGTCTGCAGCGCCGTCGTGTACGCGCGCACCGCCGCCTCGGCCTGCTGCTTCTGCTCGTCGGGGACGCAGCCGGCATCGGCGAACAGCCGCAGCCATGCCATCTCGAGCGCTACAGCGGCGCTGTTGAAGTGCTCGGATGCCTCGGCCAGCGGTGTCTCGTCGGTGATCGCGCCCTGCGCCGCATCGAAGTCCGCCTCGGCCTGCTCGACCCGGTCGACGGTGGCGGCAGGAGCCAAGGGCGTGGCGCTCGGCACCTCGGTGGCGACGACGGAGGGCGAGCCGGAAGGGCCGGCCTCCGCGCGCGCCAGCGCCGCCTGGGCGTCGACGAGCTCCTGCTGGGCGACGGTCAGCGCCTGCTGGGCGTCGACCGCGGCTTCGGCGCTGTCGAATGCACCTTTGCCAGGCTTCGCGAGGTCCGCGCCGGCCGCCGTGACGTCACCGACGGTGGGTGCGGTGGCGGTGATGACATCGCCGTAGCCGTCGAGCGCGACGATGTAGTCCTTGCTCGCGTCGCAGAAGGCGCCCGACGCCGCCGTGAAGTCGGCCTCCGCCTGTGTCAAGGCCTTCTCCTTCGCGGTGACCTGGGCCTTGGCCCGGTCCACGCCGCTGCTGTCGGAGCAGCCGGCCAGCCCGACGGCGGCGAGCGTCACCAGCACGATGGCGGCTGCCCTGAGCCCCGGCATCCTCGACGATTCGGTCCTCACGAGTGCCTCCGATGTCAGCGCGGAAAGTTCTGCCCCATCATGGCATCGTCGTGCAGCCAACCGCCGAAGGCGGGGGTGTCGCGCGACCGGTCAGGCAGAGCGACGCTGGTGCAGCAGGTCATCGACGAGCGCTTCGACGCGACGGCGGATCTCGTCGCGGATCGGCCGCACCGCCTCGATGCCCTGCCCGGCCGGGTCATCCAGCACCCAGTCCTCGTAGCGCTTGCCGGGGAAGAACGGGCAGGCATCGCCGCAGCCCATCGTGATCACGACATCCGACTCCTGCACCGCCTCGACCGTGAGGATCTTCGGAGTGTTCCCGGCGATGTCGATGCCGTCTTCTGCCATTGCCTCGATCGCTACCGGATTGATCTGGTCTTTCGGCGCGGAGCCGGCCGAGAGCACCTCGATGTCGCCGCCCGCGAGGGCGGTGAGGTACCCGGCGGCCATCTGGGAGCGGCCGGCGTTGTGCACGCACACGAACAGCACAGTGGGCTTGTCGGTCATGGCATCTCGCTTTCCTCACTAAAAGCATAGACCAATATCTATCTATCGAGTCAGCTCAAGCAGGGAGCAGCTCGGCGAGGAGCGCGCGCACGCGCGCTTCGATGTCGTCTCGAATGTCCCGCACCGCCGCGAGAGGCTTGCCGACCGGGTCGTCGAGCTCCCAGTCCAGGTAGCGACGGCCCGGGTAGATGGGACAGGCGTCGCCGCAGCCCATCGTCACGACGACGTCGGCGGCGCGGACCGCTTCGTCGGTGAGCGGCTTCGGGAACTCCCCGCCGAGCGGCACGCCGATCTCGTCGAGCGCGGTGACGACGCTCGCGCGCACCGCGTCCGCCGGCGCGGAGCCGGCGGTCCGCACCAGCACCCGGTCTCCTGCGAGCTGCCGGAGGATGCCCGCCGCGAGCTGCGAACGACCGGCGTTCTGCACACACACGAAGAGCACCTCGGGGGTGCTCGATCGAGTCGCCTGGGACCGCGCCAGCGCGTCGAGTCTGGTGGTCGCGAACGCGGCCGTGCGGGACGCGAGCAGCGGCGCCGAGCTGTTCGCGCTCAGCAACTCGTGGCTCTCGGTGACGTAGCGGTCGACCGTCTCACGGCCGAAGGTGCCGCGATAGCGCTCGGCGAGGTCGTCGACGATCCGGGTGAGATCGGGTTCGGCATCCGGAGTCGTATCGTCGCCGATCAGGGCGTCCACGCGGACTGACTGGCGCGGGTCGAGCGAATACCAGACGCGGCGACCCTCCGGCTGCCGGATGACGATCCCCTCGGCGGCGAGCGCCTTCATGTGGTGACTCACGGTGGGCTGCCGCAGCCCGAGCACCTCCGCGAGGCGGCCCACGAGAGCACGACCGTCGTCCGAGTCGCGGATCAGCTTCACGATCCGCGCCCGGGTGGGGTCGCCGAGGACGGTCAGTTCGCGAGAGCCGGAACCAGCATCCATAGACCGCAGTCTATGCGCCTGCCGCCGCGACAGCCCTGATCAGTCGAGGCCGTTGACCGTGCTGCGCCGCTCGATCAGGACGGTGTCGCGCCACTGCCCGGCGTGCGGACCGAGCCTCGATCGAGCGATCCGCTCGCGTCGCCCGACGATGTGGAAGCCCGCACGTTGGTGCAGGCGCAGGCTCGCGACGTTCTCGGGGAAGACGCTCGATTGGATCATCCAGATCCCCGCGGCATCCGCAGCCGTCACGAAGGCGTCCAGCAGTGCGTGCCCGACGCCGTGCCCTCGCGCGTGCGTTCCCACATAGACCGAGTGCTCGACGACGCCCCGATACACCGCTCGAGACGAGACGGCGGATGCCGCGACCCAGCCCTGCACCCCACCGCCGGCATCGACGGCGACCAGCCGCGGTGCGGGCAGCTTGCCCGCGTCGAAGGTCTCCCACGTCGGCGTCTCGATCTCGAACGTGGCTTCGCCTTCGGCGATGCCCGTGGCGAAGATCTGCTCGACGGCGGGCCAGTCCGCGGCATCCATCGCTCTGATCTCTGTCATCAGCAGCAGCCGCCCGCGCTGCCGGCATCGGTCGAGCACACCCCGGTCGCGGGCAGCACCAGTTCGACGTTCGCGGCTGCCGCGGTGTCGCCCGCCAGCCACGCGGTCACCGAGCGCACCTGCTCGTAGCCCGTGGCGAGGAGGAAGGTCGGAGCCCGCCCGTACGACTTCATGCCGACGATGAAGAAGCCCTTCTCGGGATGGGTGAGCTCGCGGAAGCCGTGCGGCTCGACGGTGCCGCAGGAGTGCACGTTCGGGTCGATGAGGGGCGCCAGGCGTTTCGGAGCCTCGACGATGTCGTCGAGCTCGAGCCGGATCTCGCGCAGGATGTCGAGGTCGGGGCGGAACCCGGTCGCGTTCACGACGATGTCCGTGGTGTGGGTGGCGACCTCGCCGCGTCGATGCCCGACGAGTTCTACAGCGTCGCGGGAGCGCTGCGCGCGGATGATCTCGAACCCGTCGACGACCTCGATCGCACCGGCGGCGACGGCCCGGTCGACGCGACCGCCGAGTGCGGCGCGATCGGCAAGTTCGTCATCGGCGGACGACGAGACGCGGACCGCGTTCTGGTTGCGGATCAGCCACGTCACGGCAGTTCCCGGCTCTTCGCGGGCGAGCTGCACGAGGCCGAGCAGCGTGTTCGCGGCGGAATGCCCGGCGCCGACCACCGTGGCGTGCCGGCCGGCGAACCGGGCGCGGTCGCTTCCGAGCACGTCCGGCAGCGCCGCAGTGACACTGTCGGCGATCTCGGCCATGCCGAGCAGGTCGAGACCGCTCGAGGACAGCGGGTTCGGCGAGCGGTAGGTGCCCGACGCGTCGATGACGGCGCGTGCCACGACATCCTCCACAGTCCCGTCGGACGTGCGGACCCGCACCGCGAACGGAGTGGCGAAGCGGCCGCGGGAGCGGGTGCGGTCCATCCCCTCGCGGGTGACGCCGACCGCCTCCGCCCCGGTTCGCACCCGGGGTGCGATCGACTCGAGAGCCGCGAGCGGAGCGACGTACTTCTCGACCAGCTCCGCGCCGGTGGGGGCGCGCTCCGGGTCGGGCAGGTCCCAGCCCTGAGCTTCGAGCAGGCGCCGAGATGCGGGATCGACGAGGTGCTTCCAGGGCGAGAACAGCCGGGTGTGCCCCCACTCAAGAACGCTCGCCGCGACAGAGTCGCCGGCCTCGAACACCACGAAATCGATGCCCCGCTCGACGAGGTTCGCGGCAGCGGCGAGCCCGATCGGACCGGCGCCGATGATGACGACGGGCAGGGTGGCGAGCCGGTCGTTCTCCACGACACGAGGCGTCAGATCGAGCAGGGTCACGGCATCCTCCAGCAGATATCGATGAACATCGATATCCATCCTGCAACCATCTATCGATGCCTGTCAATATCGATTAGCATCGATGCATGACGATGCTGGAGCTGACGGACATCTCCGCCACCAGGTGCTGCACCCCCTTGGTGCGCGAGCCGCTCACGGCCGACGAGGCAGAGCAGCTCGCGACGACCATGAAGGCACTGGCAGACCCGGCACGATTGCGGCTGCTGTCGATCGTCGCCGCCTCCGAGGGGGCCGAAGCGTGCGTCTGCGACCTGATCGAACCCATCGGGCTCAGTCAGCCGACGGTCTCGCATCACCTCAAGGTGCTGACCGCGGCGGGGTTCCTGGAGCGCAGCAAGCGCGGCACCTGGGCCTACTACCGGCTCATCCCCGGGGCGCTGGACCGCATCTCCCGGCTGCTCGTCGCGTCGTGAACCCTGGCGCGATCCGCGCTGTCGCCGGCGAATTCCTGGGCAGCGCGCTTCTCACTGCGGTCGTGATCGGCTCGGGCATCGCAGCTCAGAGTCTCTCCCCCACCGATACCGGACTGCAGCTGTTTGAGAACGCGTTCGCGACCGCGCTCGGCCTCGGCGTGCTGATCCTCGTCTTCCAGACCGTGTCGGGCGCGCACTTCAACCCCGTCGTCTCGCTCGTCGACGCAGTCCTGCATCGCAAGGGGTGGGCGATCACGGCCGCGTATCTTCCGGCGCAGATCTTCGGATGCATCGGCGGGGCGATCCTCGCCAACCTCATGTTCGCCGAGCCCGCCATCTCCTGGAGCACGACCGACCGCGCCACCTGGCCGCACCTGCTCGCCGAGGTCGTCGCCACGGCCGGGCTCGTGCTCGTGATCTTCGCGCTCGTCCGCACCGGGCGCGGCCACCTCGCCGCTCCTGCGGTCGGCGCCTACATCGGCGCCGCCTACTTCTTCACGTCGTCGACGAGCTTCGCCAACCCCGCGATCACGATCGGCCGCGCGTTCTCAGACACGTTCGCGGGCATCGCCCCGGCATCCGTCCTGCCGTTCATCGCCGCTCAGCTCATCGGCGCCGCGCTCGGCTGGGCGCTCGTTCGAGGCCTCTTTCCGGCCCCCGCGTCGGCGTCAGTCGCACACGCGAAAGGGTAGAAGTCTCAGCGCCAGGCGCTGAAGCGCCCGCCGGCGGGCACCGCCAGGAGTTCAACCGTGCCGAAGGCGCGGCTCCCCTCGGCGACGATGCGACCCCGCGCGTCGCGGATCTCGTAGTGGGAGTCCGGCCACCCGTCGAGTCCGATCACAACGACTCCGGCTTCGCCGCCGTTCACGACGTGCCACTCGTCGCCGCCACCCGAGGGGAGGACAACGAGGCCGTCGCCGTAGCGCACGGTCAGGGCGATCCCGCCGGCCGAGGCCTCGACAATGGCGTAGTCGCGCTCCACCCCGGCGACCTGCAGCGGCGCGTGCAGCAGGAGGTCGGAGTGCCGTTGCCAGAACCCGAGCCAGTGCGCCACGGTCTCCCGGTGCGGGGCCGACAGTTCGGCGAGGCGCACCGAGAGCTGCGGCACCCCGAACAGCGACGCGATGAGCTGCTGGGCGACGCGCTCCGGTGTGTCGGCGGGCGTCCACATGATCGGATCGCCGTGGACGGCCATCTCTGTCCCGAGCAGGCGGAGATCGACGATGCCGCGGCGGTTCTGCAGCGGGCTGAGCGGGCAGTCCGCGATGCGGAACATCGTGCCGCGCGAGAGCGCGGGACCCGTGATGTACGGCTCGCGGAACTCGATCATGAGCGGCTCCGCGACGCCGAGCGCACCGATCTCATCGAGCAGCAGCAGACCACCGTCCTCGATCGAGTCCCTGTCGGCGTCATCCGGCGGGGGCCCACCGTCCTGCGCGAACCGCTCGAGGAAGTCGAGCTTGAACCCGTGCGCTCCGGTGTCGGCGAGCAGAGCCTGCAGCCGCTCGACGACCACGCGCCTGGCGGCCGGCGAGCGGGGGTCGAGCACGGCGGCATCGAGGCCCGCCTCCTCGTAGGCCAGCGGGATCAGCCCGTCCTGGAACGTCTGCGACCGATACCCGATGAACGGGGTTCCGATCCACCACAGCGTCCGCAGCCCCAGCCCGTCGAGTTCACGCACGAGGCCGCGCGGGTCGGGGATCTTGCCCCGCTCGACCGCCCAGTCGCCGCACGACCCGTAGCCGCGCGCGGCATCCGCCGTCTGCCAGCCGTCGTCGATGATGACCGTGCCGATCCCGAGCTCCCCCGCGATGCGCGCGTCCGCCAGCAGCTCGTCCACGACCAGATCCTGGTGGAACGAGTACCACGTGCACAGCACGGGCTGTTCGTCGCGGACGGATGCCGGCTCCCGGCGCAGCCCGATGGCCCTGGCCACGCTCCGCACCGAGTCCGCGAAGTCCGCGCCGCGCAGGTCGAGGACGATCTCGGCTTGACGGGACTGCGCGATGTGCAGTTCGAGCAGGAACTCCCCGGACTCCTCGATCATGCCGGCGCGGACCTGCACCGGCCGGCCGCCGCCTGCGACCCCGAAGCCGACGAGGGCGGTGTCCTGGCGGCCGACGAGGCATCCGATCGGGATGTCGGCGAGCGCGCGGGTCGTCCGCGCCTGCACCCACGACGGCGGGAGCGTGCCGCGTCCCTCGCCGCTGCCTGGATGCCACAGCGCCACCGGGTCGACGACTGCGAAGCGCGCGACCAGCCGGATCGTGCCCGCTTCGGCCGTGGCCAGCCTGAGCCGCAGCAGGCCGTCGGCGTCGAGTTCGGCGGCCGCTTCGACGAGTTCCGCGGTCGCGCCGACCGCCAGGGCGACGCGACCGTCCAGGCCCTCCGGACCAGTAAGTGCTGCGAGGGAGATGACGGCGCGCGCGCCGGGCGCCCACACCTCGGCTGTGTCGACGGCCATCGCAGTCAGCCGGCGAGCACCGCGCTCAGCTCGGGCGCCGCGCCTCCTGCGGTGGCGTGCACGAGCACCCGGACGCTGCCGCTGTTCCACGAAGCCGGCAGGAGGACGCGACCCGCGTCGCCGCCGGTGAACCGAGGCCGCGCACCATCGCTGAGCCACACCCGCCCGAGCAGCTCCCCGGCGGCGAAGACGCTCACACGCATGTGCGAACCCTCGAAGCGCAGGGACAGGGGGCCTGCGGGAACGGGGATGTCGAGCCACGCCTCTTCGCCGGGCGCAAGCCGCAGCGGGAGGGCGGTCTCCGTACCCGACGCGGCGGCCCCGGCGAGAGTCAGCAGTGCGCTGTCGGGCTGCGGTTCGACATCCCATCCGCGTACCTCCGCCAGGCGGAAGAGGGTAGCCCCCGCGAGACCGCCCGGCTGGTGCGCGAGGGTGACCGCGATGTCCTGGCCCTCGCCGGGTGCGAGGTGCAGCCACGGATCTTCAGCCGACACGATCTGCGTGCGACCGCCGATGTCGACGCTGATCGTGCCGGGGACGATTCCGAAGCGCACGGCGTGGTGATGGATGCCGTCGACGTCGAGCTGTCGACGGTAGGTGACCGTCGCGCCCACGCGGGTGCTGCTCCAGCCGCCGAGGACCGGCAGCGGGGCGGGGGCGCCGGCCCAGGTTCCGGGACCGTCGATCGTCCACATACCGGTGACGTCCCGCTGACCCACCACGCCCCATACGCGACCGATGCCGCGGAGCGATCCGAGGCGGAGCGCAGGCAGCCGGGCGTCGTCGAAGTTCGCGTGGCCCCACGTCTCGACTGTCGCGTCGAGACGGGTCGCACCGCCGGTCGGGACGAGCTCGGTGGCGCCGAACCGGGCGATCGTCGGGAGCGCACGGCCGTCGAGCGCGAGATCGACGATGTCGCTCGCTCCGACGATGACGAGCGCGTCCGTGGCGGACACATCGGCGGCGTAGTGCACGCGGCCGCGGTGCACGCCGAGCGACTCCGACGCCGGAGGAAGCGCGTGGCTCGCGATCGTCCCGCAGCGAGTGGGAAGCGCGAGTCGGCTGGCCGCCGTGAGCACGCTCGGCTGAACGCGCTGGGCCGCCGGCACCCGGGGCGGCGAACCGTCGGCGGTGGGGAGGTCGTCGGTGTGCCACACCGTCACCGGCCACTCGGTCGGCCCGAGCGCCAGCACGGCGCGAATCGGCGAGCCCGGCTGCGGCGCGGGCAGTTCTGCGAGCACCACCCCGGAATCGGTGGAGACGAGGTGACCGAGGCTCGTGGCCGCGTGCCCCAGCGCTTCGGGGAGGGCGAACGCCACGGCGCTCGGCACGCGCGTGGCCAGTACGATGCCCGCCGCCTCCGCTCCCACGAGGTCGGCAGTGGCCAGGGCGAGCGTGCCCGGCAGGCCGAAACGCTCGAGCGAAAGGTCCCGCGTGACCAGCGTGCAGGACTTCGGCGGCAGCGGGATCGTCACCTCGGGCAGTCCGCGGTGCGCCAGGAGCACGGCATCCGTCATCGCATCGCCCAGATTCGGGATGCCGAGGAGCGTTGCCCCGTCATCGAGCACGAGGCGGGAGGGTGACGATGACGTCGGCGCAGCGGTGCGGTAGGCGCCCGGTGCGGCCTCGGCCGTCGCACGCGCCAGTGCCGCACCGAGGGTGCGCACGACCGCGGCGAGCACCCGGGCCTCGGCATACTCCGCGCGCGCCTCGCCGGTGGGCGAGAGGTAGCCGTGGAAGTCGTAGTCGTGCGACATGAAACCGCCCGGGTCGCCCCAGTTGCCGACCGACGGCGTGTACCCGAAGTTGTAGCCGGAGGCCTGCAGGTAGGGCGCGATCACGCGGGCGCCGCTCACCAGCAGGCGGCGCAGGGTGCGGTGCACGCGGTTGGTCTCGGTGACCAGCAGCGGCAGTCCACGGTCGGCGAGCAGGTCGGTGTAGCGGCGCACCAGCGGCTCGATCTCGGCCCAGTCGTCGTCGGGGTAGAAGTTGAAGGTGGGCACGACGCCGTCGACGCCGCCCGTCGCGCCGGTCATGTCGCCCTGCCCCGCGCAGGCGATGAGCGGGACGGTGATCCCGGCGGCGAGCGCGAGATCCCGGAGGGCAGTGAGGTAGCCGTGCCGGTCCGCGGTGTCGAAGAAGTCGAGTTCGTTCTCGAGCTGGACGGCGATGACCGCGCCGCCGACGTCCGCCTGGCGCTGCGCGATGATCGGCAGCGCCCGCGCGAACCACTCCTCGACATGGGCCAGGAACTGCGGGTCGGCGTCACGGATCCGGAGGCCGTCTTCGAGGGTCAGCCAGGCGGGAAGCGCGCCACCGTCCCACTCCGAGCAGATGTACGGACCCGGCCGGGCGATGACGGCGAGCCCGGCCTCGTGCGCGAGGTCGAGGAACACGCCGACGTCCCGGCGGCCGGTGAAGTCCCACTCGCCCGGCGAGAGCTCGTGGAAGTTCCACGGCAGGTAGACGTCGATGACCTGGTAGCCCGAATCGCGCACCGCATCCAGACGCTGCTTCCACTCTTCGCGCGGGATGCGGAAGGGGAACAGGGAGGCGCACAGGAGTACCTCATCCCGCCCGTGCAGTGAGAGGCCCGCCGGGGTCACTCGCACCACCGAGGTGACCTCGGCGCGCGGCGCTGCGTCGTCGATGCCGGTCCGGATGTCGCGCACCCCTGTTACTGCCATGTTCTTCGTCCTTCGTGGTTCGGCCCGCTACAGGGCGACGGGGATCGTCGAGGTCAGCAGCCCGGCGTCGACCAGGAACCGCTCCAGGACGACGGTCGCCACGCCGGTCGCCACCGAGTTGCCCCGGACGGTGGAGACTTCGAGCTCCGCGCCGAGCGATCCACCAGGTGACTGCTCGAGGAGGTGCTGACGCGTCGCGGGGAGAAGGTGCTCACCGAGCGCCCAGGTTGTCCAGCCGGTGAGCGTCACGACCTCGGGGTTGACCACGGCGACGAGATCGGCGAGGGCCGATCCCAGATAGTACGCCGTGCGCTCGATCGTCTCCGTGACCGCCGGGTCGGGCTCCGACCCGTCGGCAACCGCGGCGAGCGCAAGGATGAAGTCGTTCTGCATGTCCATGTCCGCAAGCGGATGCCCTGGCGCGATCTCGCGCAGGGTCTGCTGGATGCCGAGGGCGCCGATGTACGCCTCGACGCAGCCGTCCCGACCGCACCGGCAGCGCCGGCCGTCGAGGACCAGCAGGGTGTGACCCCACTCCCCCGCCGTGTTGGTCGCGCCGCGCAGGATCCGGCCTTCCAGCACGATCCCGGCGCCGACACCCGTGCCGAGGTTGATGGTCGCAAGGCTCGAGTAGTTCCGGCCGCTGCCGAGCCAGAGCTCCGCGATCGCGATCGATTTGAGCGGATTCTCGATCACGAGCGGCAGTCCGACGCGTGCGCGCAGATGCTCCAGTTCGACGGTCTGCCACTTCCAGTACGGCACCACGACCGAGACGCCGAGCGGCCCCTGGATCAGCCCGGGAAGCGAGACACCGACACCGAGCACCTCCGCGCGCGAGACGCCGGCGTCGTCGAGCAGGCGGTCGACGGTGCCGCCGATGGCCTCGACGACGGCGTCCGGATCCAGCACGTGCTCATCCCGCGCACTCTCCGCAGAGCTGATCTCGTTCAGCGCGGTGTCGAACATCACGGCGCGGACGTAGGTCTCGGCGACGTCTACCCCCACGACGAGGCCGCGCGCCTTATTCATCGCCAGCGTTGCGGTTGGTCGGCCGATCCGTCCGGCCGTCACCTTCCGCTCCTCGATGATGCCTTCGGCCAGCAGCTCGCCGACGACGGTGACCACGGTGGCCGGGCTCAGCCCGGTCGACTGCGCGAGCTCATTCCGCGTCGTCTCGCCGGCGGACAGCACCCCGTGGAGCACGTCGAGCCGGGAGTCGCTGCGGATGTCGCGCGACGTCCGCCTCATGTTGACCACTCCATTCGTACGTCGGGCAGGCCGGGCGAGCTCAGCGTCAGGATCGCCGACGCCCCGGGCTGCACGAACACGATCAGGCGGCCGTCGAGCGTGCGGCGGCGGTTCGCGGTGTACGGGGTGTTGTCACTCAGATCCCCATTCTCCAGCCCGAGGAGCGCACCGCCGTCCACGACAGCCGTCACGACCCGCTCGCCGCAGGCGACGTCGCCGCGCTCGTCGCGCAGGGTGCACTCGATCTGCAGGACCCGGTCGTCGGCGAGACCGGCACCGACGCACCGATCGACGACGCCTCCGGGTGCGATCCACGCGGCTGCGTCGATCCGCACCGCCCGGCTTCTCGGCCGGAGCACGTCGCGGGCGACCACCTCGCCCGCCCGGAGCGTCTCCAGCACCAGCGCCTCGGCGCGGGTGGTCGTCACCGCGGCCCAGTACCCGTGGCGTTCCTGATGCACCAGCGGGAGCTCCTCGTCCCCGTACCTCAGTCGCAGCTCGTCACCGTTCCCGAAGCAGAGCACCTCGAGCGGCTGCCCATCGTTCTCGTCCCAGCTGCGGGCGACCGCGTGGCTGCGGAAGGTGTCCTCGGCGTCGGTGTCACGGTGCGGGCGGGTGACGACGTGCGCGACCGGCTCGTTCGACCACCAGCTGCGGCGAAGGTGCCAGGCGTCCTTCTCGAAGCCCGCGAGCGTCAGCAGTCCTGCCCCGGAGCCATGGGTCGGCCAGCCCCGCGCCTCGCCCACGTAGTCGATCCCGGTCCACAGGAACTGCCCGGCGATGTAGTCGTTGCGCTCCACCTGCAGCCAGTCGCCGTAGCGGTGCGAGTTCTCGCTGCCGATGAGCGGCTTGTCGGGGAACCGCCGGTGGTCGGCCTCGTACAGGTGCTCCTTGTAGTTGTAGCCGACGAGGTCGAGCTGATCCAGGAAACCGGTCTGGCTGGACAGCTCCGGCAGCGCCGCCGCCAGGGTCACCGGGCGGGTCGGATCCTTCGCACGGACGATGTCCGCCAGCCGCTTCGCGATCGTCGTCAGACGCCGGATGTCCGGCCGGTTCGGGTCGTAGAGGCGCTCGGCCGCGGGCTTGCCCGCATCGTTGTTGCCGACGACCTCTTTGAAGAGCGGGTGGGCGTACGGGTCGTTGGGGTAGTCGATCTCGTTGCCGATGCTCCACGCGATGATCGACGGACGGTTGCGGCCGGCGTCGACCATGGCGCCGAGGTCGCGCTCGTGCCAGGCGGGGAAGTCCTGCGCATATCCCTCGTGCCGAGGCGGGTACACGTTGTGCCCCTGCCACCACTTGTTCTTCGGGTTCTCCCACTCGTCGAACGCCTCGTCGATGACGTAGAACCCGAGCACGTCGCACAGCGCATACAGCTCGGGGGCGTGCGGGTTGTGCGCCATCCGCACCGCGTTGCAGCCCATCTCCTTGAGCTTGAGCAGTCGCCGGAGCCAGACGCTCGCCGGCACGGCGGTGCCGAACGGGCCGGCGTCCTCGTGCAGGCACACGCCCTTGAGGACGCGCGCCTCGCCGTTGATGAAGAAGCCGTGGTCGGGGTCGAAGCGGAACGTGCGCACTCCGACGATCTCTTCGGAGACCCCGCGGCGCAGGGCGCCATCGCTCAGCCATTCGAGGGTCGTCGTCAGGCGGTGCAGACGAGGGTCGGTGTCGGACCAGAGCTCCGGCTCCGGCAAGGAGGCGGTGATCGCGGCCTCGGCGGAACCGCCCGCCGGAACGTCGATCTCGGTGCCGAATTCGTGGACACGACCCGACGTGAGCGATCGGAGCTCCTGGCGCACGCGCACCGTCGCCGCCGTCGCCGTGTCGTTGACGACGCCCTGGACGATCCGCACCGTCGCGGCCGCGGCATCCGTCGACACCGTCGTGAAGGCGGTCCCGTGCTCGCGCACCCTGACCGGCTCGTCCACCACGAGCTCCACGCGCCGGGTGATGCCCGACCCGTTGTACCAGCGCGAGTCCGAGATGTCGGTGTGCTCCACCCGGACGCTCACGACCAGATCGTCGTCGGGCGCATAGGAGAGGATCTCGGTGAGGTCGAAGGAGAACTGCGCGTACCCGGAGGGCCGCCCGCCCATGTGATAGCCGTTCACCCAGACATCGGAGTTCTTGTACACGCCGTGGAAGACGACGCGCACGTGCTGCCCGTGCTGCAGGCCGAGTTCGGACAGCGCGATGTGGGCGCGATACCAGCCGACGCCCCCGGGCAGGTACCCGGTGCCGCTCGAGTGGGACGCCGAGAAGTCCTGCTCGACGCTCCAGTCGTGGGGCACGGTGACGGGGCGCCACGACGTGTCGTCGAAGCCCTTTGCCGAGAAACCCCGCTCGTCGGAATGGGTGAACACCCACCGGCTGATCGGCATGGTCTGCATGTGCGCTATTCCTCGTCGGATGGGGCGTCGGGTGTCGGTTGGGGGGCGTACTTGTCGAAGACGCGGGAGAACAGGATGCCGGTGAGGAAGGCGATCCCGGAGAAGCCGATCACGAGCCACAGCAGTCCGTAGGCCGTCACCTGGCTGTAGAAGATGGAGACGATCACGGCGAGCGCGATGATCGCGAAGGCGGACAGCGACGTGAGCACGTGCTTGCCTGAGATCAGCCGCGCGTTGCGGAGCACCTCGCGGATGGTGCCCTCGAAGTTGGCGAGGTAGGGGAAGACCCACAGCACGTTGAGTGCGAGGACGAACGCCACCAGGTACCAGACCGCGAACACGATGAACTGGATGACCGGCTCGGTCACGTAGGTCGCGACCACCAGGTACCAGGCGCCGAGCACCGCAGCCATGACTAGCACCAGCAGCCAGATCAGCGTCGCCTGGCGGAAGTTGCGCCGGAAGGAGCGGAAATAGTCGCCCGTCGTGGAGTCGGACTGGCCACGTGCGAGGCGCATCGCGGTGAAGTTCAGGCCGGTCAGCGCGGCGCCGATCGTCACGATCGGGATCGACGTCGCGATGAACACCACATTGAGGATCATCAGATCAGCGATCCGCGTCAGGAACCGCATTGCCGCGGAGTCCGGGGCGAAGAAGCCGCTCATTCGTATGTCCTGTCCAGATGGGTCGGGCGGGCCCGCGTGGTGCGGACCCGCCCGACCGTCTCAATGGGTCAGCTCAGCACCCGCTACTTGGCCCACGCGTCCATGTCGGCCTGGATCGACGCGCGAGCGTCCTCGTAGCCGGCATCCTTCAGCGCCTGGCGCATCTCGGCGATGGCCGCAGCCGGGTCGTCGAACTTGCCGAAGGCCAGCTGGGGGACGTACTGCGTGAGCACGCTGCTCATGGCCGCCAGCGTCGGGTCGATCGCGTCCTTGTTGATGAGGAGGGTCGAGTACGGGTAGTCCTCGGCGACCGCGTCGAGTGCGTCGTAGATCTCCTGCTTGTTGGGCGCGTCGGTGACCTTGTCCAGCTCGAACTCGTCCATGCGTCCGGCCCAGAAGTTGGAGCCGAGCGAGTCGGTCGACGAGTCGTAGCCCTCGGGGTAGCCGAGCTTGCCGTCGTCCGTGACGATGTAGTCGGTGCCCTCGATGCCGTAGTTGATGAGGCGGTAGTCCTCTTCATCGTTGCGGAGCAGGTCGTAGACCTCGAGTGCCTTCTCCGGGTGTGCGGAGTAGGCGCTCACACCCATGGCGCCGTGAGTCAGGATGTCCTTGAAGACGTTCCCGTTCTCCTGGCCCCAGTAGAAGAACTTCGGGTCGGAGCCCGGCTGCTTCTTCGACAGGTTGTCGTAGATCTGCCCGATGAACGTCTGCGTGTGGTGCTGGTCGACGCCGGACAAGCCGGCGTACAGCTCCTCGCGCGTGTCACCGTCGTAGTTCGCGGCGTCCTCACGCCACACGCCGATGTCGTTCCACTTCTTCGCGTTTTCGGCGGCCTCGAGCAGCTGGTCGCCCTCCATGAACCACGAGGTCACCGTGTTCGGGTCGGCCTCGGTCGTCTGGAACGGGTAGTAGTTTCCGGCGCTGACCTGCTGGATCGTCTGGAAGTCGCTGTGACCCTGGATGTAGCCGGTGATGTCGGCGTAGGCGTCACCCGCGACGTCCCACGGGTACGCCTCGGGCTTGTTGTCCTTGACCCACTGGAAGTACTTCGTGAAGTCCTCGAACTTCGTGATCTCGCCGTTCTCGAAGCCCGCCGCCGTCGCCCAGTCACCGCGGTAGAAGAAGCCGTGGTTCGTGTACTGGGTGAAGTTGTCCTCCGGAATGAAGTAGATCTGTCCGTCGTCCAGCTTCGTCAGGTCCCAGTGCCCATCGGCGTCGACCTGTGCCCACGTCTTCGGGGCGTGCTCCTTGAGCATGTCCTCCGACAGCGGGAGGAAGGCGCCCTTCTCGGCGTTCTCCCACGCGAACAGCCAGTCCGTGGCCGTGGTGATGAGGTCGACGTTGTCGTCGCCCGACAGCAGCTGCAGGTTGTACTGGGTCTGCCAGTCGGCCCACTCGACGTAGAACAGGTCGAGCTTCGCGTTCGCCTGCTTGACGAGCTTCTCGTTCAGCTTGTCGAGCATCGCCTCGAGGCGGCCGTTGGTGGGCTTGTCGCCGAGCACGAGCATCGTGATCTCGGTCGGGTCGCCGTTCGCCGACTCCTCCGACGATGATCCGGCGCACCCCGCGAGTGCGGTGGCGCCCAGGCCGAGCGCGAGGACCGCCGCTCCTGCCCTGATGAATTTCCTTGCCATTGTGAGGCTCCTTTGGCTCTCAGTACTGGTGGTTGCAGTGGTGCCGCCTCTACAGGAGGCGTATTGGTGCGCGACCGATCTTCGGTGGTCTGCCGCGCATCGTCAGCAGCGGCGGGTCAGCCCTTGACGGCGCCGACCGTGATGCCGCTGACGAAGTATTTTTGGACGAAGGGATAGAGGAAGAGGATGGGCACCGTCGCCACGACCGCGCTGGCCATCTTCAGGGTGTTGCTCGGCAGATCCGTGATGCTGACGTTCGATCCGGCGACCGAGTTGCGCAGGGCATTGGCCGTGTTGATCACGTTGTACAGGTAGTACTGGAGCGGTTTGAACTCGACGGTGCTGCCCAGGTAGAGCGACGAGAGGTACCACTCGTTCCAGTAGCCGAGGGCGAGGAACAGTCCGACCGTCGCCAGTGCGGGCTTCATCATCGGCAGACACAGCTGGATGAAGATCCGCATGTCGCCGGCGCCGTCGATCTTGCCCGACTCGACGATCTCGTAGGGGATGGTGCGCATGAAGTTCTTCATCAGGATGATGAGCCACGGGGTCATGAGCAGCGGCAGGAAGACCGCCAGGTAGTTTCCCCGGAGCCCGAGGTCCCGGCCGATCCACAGGAAGGTGGGCGCGAGGCCGGCCGAGAACAGCGTCGTGAAGTAAATGAAGAAGGCGATGTAGTTGCGCAGGCGGAAGTCCTGCCGATAGAGCGCGAAGCCCGTCATCGCGATGATGAACAGCCCGATCGCCGTGCCGGCGACGGTCATCACGATCGTGACGACGTATGAGCCGATGATCTGCCGCGGCGCTCGGAAGATGTACTCGTACGCGGTGAAGGTGAAGTCCTGCGGGAGCAGCCCGAATCCGCTCTTCATGATCGCCGCCTCGCTCGAGAATGAGGCGGAGACGATCAGGATGAACGGCAGCAGGCACATCACCGTGAAGATCGAGATCGTGGTGTACGAGATCCCTCGGATCACGTAGTCGCTGCGGTCGAGCTTGATGCGGCGGGTGCGCTCTTTCGTGGCGGTGGCGCGACGGCCGGCCGCCTTGCTCGCAGTCACGGTCGCGGTCACCGGCACGTCGGCGATATCAGAAGAGTGCATAGTCAGGGTTCATCCTCCGGACGATCCAGTTCGCCGTGATCACGATGGCGAATCCGAACAGCGACTGGTACAGACCCACCGCCGTCGACGTCGTGAAATTGTTCTGCGACATCACCATGCGGTACACGGCGGTCTCGATGATGTCCGTGGACTGGAACAGCGCCGCGTTGTTGCCGACGAGGTTCCAGAAGAGCCCGAAGTTGCCGTGCATGATCCCGCCCAGCGCGAACAGCAGCAGGATCACGAAGATCGGCTTGAGGCTCGGCAGGATGATGTAGCGGATGCGCTGCCATGCCGATGCGCCGTCGATCGCGGCCGCCTCGAACATTCCCCGGTCGATGCCCATGATCGCCGCGAAATACACGATCGTGCCGTAGCCGGTGCTCTGCCAGAGATGCACTCCGGTGATGATGAACGGCCACGCACCGGGCGTGCTGTAGATCTTGAGCGGGTCGCCGCCGGTCTGCTCGATGAGCGTGTTGACCGCGCCGTTGTCGAAGTTCAGGAGGTTGAACGCGATGACGCCGACGAGCACGACCGAGATGAAGTACGGCAGGAACATGATGCTCTGGGTGATCTTCTTGAAGTACTTGAGGCGAATCTCGTTGAGCATGACCGCGAAGGCGATCGCCAGGACGTTCCCCAGCACGATGAACGCGAGGTTGTAGAGGACCGTGTTGCGCGTGAGCAGCCACAGCTGACCCGACTTGATCAGGAACTCGAAGTTCTTGAACCCGACGAAGGGGCTGCCGAAGATGCCGTCGCGGTAGTTGAAGTTCGTGAAGGCGATCCAGATGCCTGGCAGCGGCGCGTAGTTGAAGATCAGGAAGAAGACGATCGCCGGGAGGCACATCAGAAGCAGCATCTTGCTCGCGTTGAATCGCTTCCACAGCGACTGCTTGCGCCGCTTGGGCACAGCTTCCACCGCTGTTGCCTGTACTGCTGTCAAGGACATCCGCCCGCCTCTTCGCGTTCGTTTACGTCGCTTCGCCGCGACGTGCCTACCAGTTAACCTAACCGTCGATTAAACTCGGTTTTCACACATTACCTCGCGGGTTGTTTTAATTCAACCCACAGTTATCAACCCGTGATGAGTCCGTGATAAGCCCGTGTTTCCGGCGTCGTTCAGCGCTCATCGGGTGACTCTGCGTCGGTTCTGCGCGGGTCGCGCTCGACCACATCGCCCAGCACGTCGTCGATGCGTCGCATCAGTTCGGCGGGGATGACGACGCCCGATGCGGCCACGTTCTCCTGCACCTGGTCGGGGCGGGAGGCCCCGATGATGGCGGCCGCGATGTTGTCGTTCTGCAGCACCCAGGCGACGGCCAGCTGCGCCATCGTCAACGACAGCTCGTCGGCGATCGGCGTGAGCTGCTGCACGCGCGTGAGCACGTCATCCCGCATCCACCGGTTGTTGAGGTCGCCGCCGACCTTCTCGTCGCGGGCACGACTTCCCTCGGGAGCGGCACGTCCGGGGAGGTACTTGCCGGTCAGCACGCCCTGGGCGACGGGCGACCAGACGATCTGCGAGATCCCGAGCTCACGCGACGCGGGCACGACCTCTTCTTCGATGACTCGCCAGAGCGCGGAATACTGCGGCTGGTTCGACACGAACGGGATGCGCAGCTCCTTGGCCAGGGCGGAGCCTGCCCGCAGCTGCTCGGCGTTCCACTCGCTGACGCCGATGTACAGCGCCTTGCCGCTGCGGACGATGTCGGCGAACGCGACCATCGTCTCCTCCAGCGGCGTCGCGTAATCCCAGCGATGCGCCTGGTAGAGGTCGACGTAGTCGGTGCCGAGTCGTCGCAGCGAGCCGTCGATCGACTCCATGAGGTGCTTGCGCGACAGCCCCGAGTCGTTCGGGCCACCGGGTCCGGTCGCGAAGTAGGCCTTGGTGAAGATCTCCAGCGATTCGCGCCGCTGGCCCCGCAGCGCCTCGCCGAGGACCGACTCCGCCGCGGTGTTCGCGTACATGTCGGCGGTGTCGAACGTGGTGATCCCGGCATCCAGTGCCGCATACACGCAGGCGGTCGCGGCGTCGTTGCCGAGCTGGGAGCCGTGGGTGAGCCAGTTGCCGAAGGTGATCTCGGAGATCCGGAGACCGGAGGCGCCGAGGTGGCGATGCTTCATCGGTGTGCGTCCTTCATGGGTGTCGTGCTGGCCTGAGCGTCATCGCTCCGGCGCGTCGTGCGGCCTGAAGAATCATGCGGTACGGGTGGCTGTGAGAATGCCGGGCGCCGAACAGGACCTCGTCAGTACTCGACGGGGCCGGGATCCGCGTCGCCGACGAACCGCGCGACGTCCGTGCGGGCGCCGTCGAGCTCGAGCACGACGAGCTCGTTGCGGCCGTGCCGCAGCACCGGGCCTGGGACGTACAGGGTCCGCTGCGGGGGCCGCGACCAGTAGCGGCCGAGGCAGAATCCGTTGACCCAGGCGATCCCCTTGCCCCAGCCGTCGGTGTCGAGGAACCGGTCGGCGGGCTCGTCGACGGAGAACTCCGCGTGCGCGAAGGTGAGGCCGGGGATCGCGCCGATGGCTGCCTTCCCCTCCCCCGCGCCGGCGGCGAGGTCGGTGAGGTCGCTCTCGCGCAGCAAGGTCGTCCGCCATCCGCCGAGCGGCCGGCCGTCGATCGACGCGCCGCCGATGATCCCCTTGTCCTCGCCGATGCGCGGCCCGTAGTTGACCCGGCCGAGGCTCTCCACGACCAGGATGAGCTCCTCGCGCACCGGCGGGAGCGCGAGCGTGGACTGACCGAGCTCGCGGGAGAGGATGCCGACGCACAGGCCGTCGACCAGCACGTGAACCCGATCGCGGATGTCGTCGAGCACGAGGACGCCGGGTTCGTCGCGCTGCAGCTCCGTGCGGTGCACGAGGATCGCGGCGTCGTGCCCCGCCTGGGCGAAGGTCGGGAGGTGGGCGCTGTCGATCGTGGCCGACGATCCGATGGCCTCGAGGAACGGACGCCGGGCGGCGAGGAGCACGACCTGCTCGGGCGCCGGTCCGCCGGCCGCCGGAAGGTCCTCGGCCAGGGTCGTGTGACCCGCGAGCACATCGCGGAAGGCCCAGTACTTCGCTGTCGGGCGACCGGCCTCGTCGAGCGGCGCGTCGTAGTCGTAGCTCGTGGTGATCGAGGCGTACACGCCGCGGTCGTTGGCTCCGCTGGTGAGGCCGAAGTTGGTCCCGCCATGGAACATGTACAGGTTGACCGACGCGCCGAGCGAGAGCAGCGCGTCGAGGTCGGCGGCTGAGGCTTCGACCGAGGTCGTGTGGTGGTAGTCGCCCCACGAGTCGAACCAGCCGTTCCAGTACTCCGAGACCATGAGCGGCCCGGTCCGCTGGTGCTCGCGCAGCACCGCGAGGCGCTCGGGGGAACGCGAGCCGAACGACGCCGTCTTGTGCAGACCGGGCAGCGAGCCGCCTTCCAGCATGTGCGGCTCGGGCTGATCGACCGTCGTGAGCGGCACGGTGATGCCGCCGGCGCGCGTCCGGTCTACGAGGATCTGCAGGTACTCGGCATCCGATCCGTAGGCGCCGTACTCGTTCTCGATCTGCACCAGGATCACCGGGCCGCCCTGGTCGATCTGCAGGGGCGCGACGATGGCATTGACCCGATCGAGGTACTCGCCCACGGCGGCGAGGTAGTGCGGCTCATTGCGGCGCACGCCCACCTCCGGGTCGGTGAACAGCCACGTGGGCAGGCCGCCGTTGTCGAACTCGGCGCAGATGTAGGGCCCGGGCCGGACGATCGCGCGCATGCCCTCGTCGGCGACTGTCCGCAGGAACCGCGCGAGGTCGAGCCGGCCGGTGACGTCCCACTCGCCGCGCTGCGGGGCGTGCAGGTTCCACGCCACGTAGGTCTCGATCGTGTTGAGCCCCATGAGCCGGGCCTTGCGGATGCGGTCGGCCCAGTGGTCGGGGTGCACACGGAAGTAGTGGATCGCCCCCGACAGGATCTGGAACGGCTCGCCGTCGAGCAGGAAGTCGCTCTCGCCGATCGCGAACCGGGACACGGATGCCGCGGCCGAGAGCTCTGCGCCGGCGAGTGTGCCGTCGGCCGCGGGAAGAGTGGTGGTCATCGGGGATCGGTCCCGTTCTGCTCGTGGGAGGCGCGTGCCTCCGACCGGGTCACGACGACGCCGCGGGGCGGGATCGTGACGGTGTCCTCAGGCGTGGAATGGTCGCGTGGTGCGTCGATCAGGGGGACGCCGCCCTGCAGCGGAGCGGTGACCTCCGCGTCGGTGCGGTTGATGAAGAAGGTGTACTCGGCGGTATCGTCACCCCGCACGAGGAGCTCGAGGGCTCCGTCCGCGGCACGGGCATCGCCCTGGAGGGCGGGGATGCCGGCGCTGAGGTCGCGCAGGAGGATGCGCAGGCCATCCGCGCCGAGGTCGGAGGCGACATAGGTCGCTCCCCCGCCCTGGATCGGTCGGCGGGTGATCGCCGGCGACCCGGCGAGGTCGCCATCCTCATACGAAGCGAGGACCGTGACCGCGTCGCCGGTGACGCGGACGCGTTCCGTCCACTTCGCAGCGCTCGTGCCGTTCGACAGGCCGATCCGCTCGTCGGGGAGCAGCGGCACGAACTCCTCGACGAGGATGCCGAGAACCTCGCGCAGCGCGCCGGGATACCCGCCGAGCCAGACCCGGTCGTGCTCGTCCACGGTGCCGGAGAAGTACGTGACGATGAGCTCGCGGCCGGTGGCGACGAACGCCTCGAGCCGGGTGCGCACCTCGTCCGTCACGACGTGGAGCATCGGGGCGATGACGACCTCGTAGCCGTCGAACGACGAGCCGAGCGGGATCACGTCGGCGCGGACGCCGAGGTCGAGCAGGGCGGTGTACCAGTCGAGGGCCTCGCCCCGGTAGCGAAGGCGGTTGGACGGGTGCGAGTCGCGCTCAGCCACCCACCAGGACTCCCAGTCGAAGAGGATCGCGACCCGTGCGGGCCGACGCCGCGACCCGGTCAGCGGGGCGAGCTCGCCGAGCGTGCGACCAAGTCGCGCGACATCGCGGAAGACCCGGCTGTCCTCCCCCGCGTGGGGGACCATCGCCGAGTGGTACCGCTCGCCGCCGGCACGCGACTGGCGCCACTGGAAGAAGCAGACCGCATCGGCGCCGTGGCCTACGTGGGTCAGGGCGTCCCGCGCCAATTCGCCGGCGCGCTTGACGGTGTTCACGTCACGCCAGTTCACCGCGCTCGTCGCGTGCTCCATCAGGAACCAGGGCCGCCCGAGCGCGAGGTTGCCGGTCAGGTTCGCGGAGAACGACAGCTCTTCGCGTCCGCCCGCTCCCGGGCGGAGGTAGTGGTCGTTCGAGACGAAGTCGACATCGCCCGTCCACGTCGCGTAGTCGACCGACGGGAAGACCTCGGTGACCATGAAGTTCGTGGTCCGCGGAATCGACGGCGTGACCTCGGCGAGCACCGCATTCTCCGCACGCAGGTAGCCGAGGAGCGCATCGGACGAGAAGCGCTCGAAGTCGAGCTGACGACCCGGATTGACGTGGGTCGGCGCGACCCGGGGCGGCACGATCTCCTCCCAGTCGCCGTAGTGCTGCGACCAGAAGGCCGTGCCCCACGCGTCGTTCAGGGCATCCAGGGTGGGGTAGCGATCCTGCAGCCAGCCGCGGAAGGCGCGGGCCGCGTCATCCGAGTAATCGAATGCATTGTGGCAGCCGAGCTCGTTGGAGATGTGCCAGGCGACGAGCGCGGGGTGGTCCGCGTAGCGCTCGGCGATCTTGCGCGCGAGACGCAGTGCGTAGAAGCGGAAGATCGGGGATGTCGGGCGCCAGTGCTGCCGTCCGCCCGCGTGCAGCACGGTGCCGTCGTCCGTCACCGGCAGCACCTCGGGGTGCAGCCGCGACAGCCACGGCGGCGGTGAAGCGGTCGCGGTGGCGAGGTCGACGTCGATGCCGCTTTCGTGCAGCAGGTCCATGACGTCGTCGAGCCAGCCGAAGTCCCACTCTCCCGGCCGCGGCTCGAGCAGCGCCCACGAGAAGATGCCGAGCGAGACGATGTTGACGCCGGCCTGCTGCATGAGGCGCATGTCCTCGCGCCACACCTCCCGCGGCCACTGCTCCGGGTTGTAGTCGGCGCCGTAGCGCAGCCGCCCGGGGCCGAGGGCGCCGTCGTTCACCCATCGATAGTGGTCGGCGGCGCGTTCGTGCGTGCTCATCGGGAGCGTCTCCTTGCTGGGATTCTCAGTCATTCGGAAAGGTTCTGCGCCCGCTCGAGACGTGCGTAGCGGCCGCCGCGGGCGACCAGCTCGTCGTGCCGGCCCACTTCGACGATGCGCCCGTGATCGAGCACGACGATGCGGTCGGCGCCGCGGATCGTGGAGAGCCGGTGTGCGACCACGAGAGTCGTGCGCCCGCGCATCAGGCGTGCCAGCGCGTCGCGCACGAGCGCCTCTGACTCGGGGTCGAGCCCCGACGTCGCCTCGTCGAGGAGCAGCACCTTCGGATCGCGCACGAGCGCCCGCGCGATGGCGATGCGCTGGCGCTGCCCGCCCGAGAGCCGCGCACCGCGCTGCCCCGCGACGGCGTCCCAGCCTTCCGGCAGCGCGTCGACGATCTCCGCCGCGTTGGCGTCCTCCAGGGCCCGGCGCACCCGCTCGTCGGAGACGTCTCCGAGGCCGTAGGTGATGTTGTCGCGGATGGAGCCCTCGAAGAGCACCGACTCCTGCGGCACGACCGAGACGTACCGGCGGAACGTCCGCAGATCCAGAGTCGCGGCATCCACTCCGTCCAGCAGCATGCGCCCGCTCGTCGGCCGGATGAAGCCCAGCGCGAGGTTCAGGAGGGTCGACTTGCCCGACCCGGATGGGCCCACGAAGGCGACGGTCTCGCCGGCGGCGATCTCAAGGTCGACGCCGTCGAGGGCGGGATGCCGCGCATCGGGATACCGGAAGACGATGTGCTCGAACCGCAGGTCTCCCCCCACCCGCGTGACGACCGCCTTGCCCGCGTTCTCTTCGAGGTCGGGCTCGGCCAGCACCTCGGCGATCGAGCGGACCGACTCGATGCCCTTCGCGCCGATGGGCCACAGCATGAGCACCTGAGTGAGCCCGCCGGTGATGAGTCCGAAGTAGGCCGAGAGCTGCACGACCTGGCCGGGCGTGATCGAGCCGGGGTCGGTGATCGCCACCCACGCGGCCGTGACGAGGCATCCCACCGAGAGCAGCTGCAGCACGACCCACGACATCGACTGGAAGCGCCCGTTGAGCATGTCGAGCTGATACCCCGAGGTGCGCACGCCCTCGGCGCCTTCCGCGACGCGGGCCTGCGCGGTCGCCTCGAGTCCGTGCGCGCGGGTGATGGGCATGAGCGTCGCCATCTCGCCGACACGGCTCGAGAAGACCTCGACATCCTGGCGGAACGCCTCGTTGCGCCGCCGCGAGCGCGACGCGAGGATCCACCGCAGGAGGACGGCGATCGGGATCGTCAGCGCGTAGACCGGCAGGAAGTAGGGCATCGTGATCGCGGTGACCACGATCGCGCCGGTGATCACCATGGTCTGCGCGAGCACGGCGTGGGTCACCTGCTGCAGCATCAGCTCGATGTTCTCGACGTCGCGGACTACTTTGTTCTGCACGATGGACGCCGACACCCGCGTGTGGAACCCGATCGAGAGGGTCTGCAGGCGTGCGGCGAGCGCGTTGCGCAGGTCGGCCCCGCTGTGGCGCACCGCGCCCATGAAGAGCCTCGTCCACAGCACGTGCATCGGATAGTTCTGGGCGAGCGCGATGAACGCCAGCGCGGCCCAGAACCAGAGCTGATTCAATGGTCCGCCCGCGACGACGAGGTCGATCACCGACGCGGTCACCACGGGCATGAGCCACTGCGGCGAGTCCTTGATCGGGAAGATCAGGACGGACGGGATCACCCGCTTCTTGTAGCGCCCGAGCAGCCGGAACACCGAGCGCACGGGGTGCGCGCCGTCCACCTCCACGGGCGAGCTTGCGGGCGATGCGGTCATCGGCGCTGCTCCGCCGGGCGGCTGAGCGGGTACGCCCGGACGGCCTCGGTGTCGCCGGTCACGATGAAGCCACGGGATGCCGGGATCCGGGCCCCATAGACGCCGCGCTGTGTCGACACCTCGACGATCGGGCCGTCGAGCACGATCCGCACGTCGCCGCCGACCGGCAGGGCCGCGGACTCCGCGGCGGTGGAGACGTGGAGGGCGTCCTCGGTCATCCGCAGCGACACCAGCTCGCCGTCCGCTGCGACGATCGCCAGGTGGGCGCCGGGCCGCGCGGCCCAGACGATGTCGGCCGCCGGGCCCGCGACATCCGTCCCCGTGGAATCCGAGCGGCAGCGCTCGAGATCGGGGTGCGGCGCGAGGACGAGCTCGTCGCCGTGCAGCGCGAGGAGGTACGGCACACTGAGCGCGCCGGCCCAGCCGGCGGCGTCGTCGCGGATCTCGCGGAGCCAGAACTCGAGAGTGGGGCGGCCCTGCTCGTCGCGCACGAAGGTCGGCGCGTAGTGGCTGCGGCTGAACGACAGGCGGCCCCAGTTCGCTGCCTCGAAGCGGCCGTCCGCCCAGCGGCCCACGGCGTAGCCGACATAGGGCGTCTCGCCCTCGTCTTCCACCGAGAGCACGAGCACGTGCCGCCCGTCGATCTCGAAGAGCTGCGGGCACTCCCAGAGGGTGTTCTGCGAGAGCGGCGCGCTCGGGTCTGCGGAAGGGCGAAGCGCGACACCCTGATAGGTCCAGGCGTCGAGGTCGGCGGAGCGATACGAGACGAGTGCCGCTCGTCCATCCCGGTGGCGGCCGCTGACGAGCATGCTCCAGCCGTCGGCGTCGCGGAGCACCCACGGATCCCGGAAGGCGCCCATCTCGGCCGGGGCGTCCGCGACGAACGCACCCTTCTGCCAGGTGAGCCAGTCGGGTCCGTCCGGGGTAGCGACCCGGATGCGGGCGTGGTCGTCGGTGACCGACGTGTAGAAGATCCGCCCCATGCCCGCGTCATCGACGACGAGCGAGCCGGACCAGATGCCGCCGTCGCCGTCGCCGGGGAAGATCGCGACCGGGAGCTCTTCGAGCGACAGCAGGTCGGCCCCCTTCGCATGACCCCAGTGGATGTCCGCCGCCCACTCGGTGCGCTCGGGGAGGTACTGGAAGAACGCGTGGTACTCGCCGTTCCAATGCCGCAGCCCGTGCGGGTCATTGATCCACCCCGCGGCGGGGGTGAAGTGGAAGGCGGGACGCATGGTTTCGGGCTCCGGGCTGGGCTAGTTCGCCGRGCCGGCGGTGCCGCGGACGATCGCGCGGATCCGCTCCGCCGGAAGTTTCGGCACGCGGTTCTCGTCGGCGAGGCCGTTGGTCTCCTGCACCGTGTCGGTGAGCTGCGTGTAGACCCAGCCGGCGAGCGCGGTGCTGGCGTGCAGGGCCGCGAAGATCCCGTTCAGGTGGCGGTCGAGGTCGGCCGGCGAGCCCACCAGGCGGTACCCCCAGATGTTCCTGCCGTCCTCGGGCGCGAAGCTCACACCGCCGAATTCGCTGAGGACGACGGGAGCGGATGCCGTGGCCTCCGACTCTGCGGCGGCGCCGACCAGCACGCGCTTGCCGAAGGGCGAGATCCCGTCGAGCGCCGCCGCGACGGCTTCCGCGGTGCCGTAGCGCGCGCGCAGCTTCTCGTGGTCGTTCTCGTAGTCGTGCAGCGTCAGGAGATCCGACTGCAGGTGCTCCCAGCCGTCGTTCGAGATGACCGGTCGCGTGCCGTCGAGCGTCTTCGTCAGGTGATAGAGGGTTCGCGCGAACGCCTGCTGGCGTGCGTCCACGGCGACGTGGCGAACGGCCCAGCTCTCGTTCAGCGGAACCCAGGCGACCACGCTCGGGTGCGAGGAGTCCCGTCGGATGACATCGGCCCACTCCCGCGTGAGGCGGGTCACCGCGGCATCCGAGTGCTCGAAGGCGCTCGGCAGCTCGGTCCACACGAGCAGGCCCAGCCGGTCCGCCCAGTACATCAGCCGCGGATCCTCGACCTTCTGGTGTAGGCGCGCGGTGGTGAAGCCGAGGTCTTTGATGAGCTCCACTTCGGCACGGAGTGCGGCAGGCGACGGCGCGGCCAGGTGGGACTGCGGCCAGTACCCCTGCGAGAGGACGCCGTGGATCGGGTAGGGCCGGCTGTTGAGGAGGAACGCGCCGCCCATGGTCTCGACCCAGCGCAGGCCGAGGTAGGAGTGCACGACATCCGTGCTCTCGCCGGCGATGAGCTCCACGCGCGCATCGATGAGGACCGGCCGCTCCGGCGTCCACAGCAGCTCGTCGAACCCCTGCTCGGTCCCGAGGGCGGGGATCGCGATCGCGATCTGCTCGACCGGGCCGGCCATCGTCACGGTCACCTCGGCGAGCTGCTGCGCACCGTGATGGAGCGTGATGTGCGCGCGGGCGGGGACTGCGGGTCGTGCGGCGAGTTCGAGGGTCAGATGCACCCGATCGTTCGGGATGTCGGGACGCCATGCCACCCGCGTGACATGCTGCCGCGGCACCGACTCCAGCCAGACCGGCTGCCAGATCCCCGTGGTGCGGTGGTACCAGATGGAGTGCGGTTCGACCTGCCAGTCCTGCTTGCCGCGCGGCTGGCTGAGGTCGTGAGGGTCGTCCTCGGCGCGCACGACGACGTCGAAGTCCTCCTCGAAGGGGGGCACCTCGACCGTGAAGGGCGTGTGGCCGCCCTCGTGCGATCCCACGTGGACTCCGCCGATCCACACATCTGCGCGGTAGTCGACGGCGCCGAAGTGCAGCAGCAGCGTGCGGCCCCCGGCGTGGTCGGCACGCTGGAGGTCGCCCCAGCGGACGCGGCGGCGGTACCAGACCACGGGGTGGTAGCCGGTCTCGTTGATGCCGGACAGCGGGGACTCGGGCGGGTAGGGCACCACGATCGTGCGGGGAAATTCGTCGGGAAGGCCGGCTCGGGGATCGACCGTGACGTCATCGTCGTAGGCGAAGTCCCACTCACCGCTCAGGTCGAGCCAGCGGGGACGCACGAGCTGCGGGCGCGGGTAGGTGCCGTCCTGCGCCGAGGCGCGGAGCTCTTCATCAAGCATGCCGGAAAGCCTATCCAGATATTCCAGCGCTGGAAATACCCCTGTGGGCACCCCCAGGCGGCGCGATCGTCGGCGCGATAGCCCGCGCTGTCGAAACCGCCATTCGCGGCTGTTGCGTTCGGGCGCGTGAGGCGGTTTCGGCAGCGCGTGGGTGGGCTCGAGCGCCCGACTCAGCGAGCGCCGGTGGTGTCGCGTTCGACGATCGTGTGCGGCGCGATCCGGTGGCGTCCGACGCCGTCGTACCCGCCCATCCGGTCTTCGAGCAGCTCGAGGGCAGTGCGCGCGATCGACTCCTTGTCGGGCGAGACGCTGGAGAGTCCAGGGGTGCTGTGACGCGCCAGGACCGTGTCGTCCCAGCCGAGCACCGCGACGTCGTCGGGCACCCGGAGCCCCGCCCGATCGAGCCCGCGGAGCGCGGCCATCGCGAACAGGTCATCGCGGCAGATCAGGGCGTCGAAGCGCACCCCCGCCTCGATCGCGGCGAGCAGGGAGGCCACCCCGCCGTCGATGCCGAATCCGTCGGTCTCGAAGACGAGCGTCGGGTCGCTGCGGATCCCGGCGGCGTGCAGCGCCTCCTGGTACCCGAGCAGGCGCAAGTCCGTGGATTCCGTGTAATCCCCGCGCACCATGCCGAGGAACGCGACGCGCGTGCGACCCTGTCGCAGCAGCAGCTCCACGCCCTCTCGGGCACCGGCGACGTTGTCGATCATGACGTGATCGGTGGTGAGCGGGCGCGCTCCCTCGCCGAGCAGCACGAGCGGTGTGTCGGGGCGCAGGCGCGCGATCTCCATCGTGTCGATGCGGGCGGGCTGGAAGATCACGCCGTCGACGAGACCCTCTTCGCGATCGCGGAGCACTGCCCGCTCGGCCTCGATGTCGTTCATGGTCTGCTCGACGATCACGCGATAGCCGCGCCGCACCGCCTCCGCGCTGACCTGACGGGCGATCTCGGCGAAGTACGGCTGATCGATCTCGGGGATGGCGAGCGCCAGCATTCCGGTCCGCCCGGTGGCGAGCCGCCGCGCAGTGAGGTTGGGGCGATAGCCGAGCTCGTCAATCGCGGCCTGCACGCGCTCGCGCATCTTGGCCGACACGTGCGGGTAGTCGTGCACGACGTTCGACACCGTCTTCATCGAGACGCCGGCGAGCAGCGCGACGTCCTCGAGACGCACATGCTGGCCCGGTCTACCGCTTTTCATGTCGCTCATCCTAGGATCCTCTTTGAAATGTACAGCGCTGACATTCCTCCGCACCTCCGCGTCGAGGCCACTCCCGTCGCCCACCCGCAGGCCATCGTCCAGGGCGATCGCTGGCGCTTCACCGTGCTGGCCGATGGCCTGCTGCGCGCGGAGTGGTCGGATGACGGCGTGTTCGAGGACCGCGCCACCACCTTCGCCCTGCACCGCGATCTTGCCGTGCCGGAGTTCCGGGTCATCGACGGCGACAGCACGCTCGAGATTCTGACCGCACGGCTGCACCTGCGCTACGACCGCAAGCCGTTCAGCCCGAGCGGCCTCCGCATCCGTCCGCTCGGCGTGGGCTGGGGCCTCGAGGACTGGAAGTTCGGCGAGGTGGAAGACCTCGGCGGCACCGCTCGCACGCTCGACGGCGTCAACGGGCGCCTGCCACTGGAGAGCGGCGTCGTCTCACGCAAGGGCGTCGGCGTCATCGACGACTCGGCCTCCATGCTCTTCACCGACGACGGCTGGGTGAGCCCGCGCGAAGGCGAGCGCACCGATCTCTACGTCTTCGCGTACGCGCACGACTTCGGCGAGGCGCTGCGCGCCCTGTACGCACTGTCCGGCTCGCAGCCGGTGCTGCCCCGTTGGGCCCTCGGCAACTGGTGGAGCCGCTACCACCGCTACACGCAGGACGCCTACATCGAGCTGCTCGACCGCTTCGAGCGCGAGGGCGTGCGGTTCTCGGTCGCCGTGCTCGACATGGACTGGCACCGGGTCGACAGCGTGCCGCCCGAATTCAACGGCGGCTGGACCGGCTACAGCTGGGAGCCCGACTACTTCCCCGACCCGGAGGCCTTCCTGGCCGAGGTGCACCGCCGCGGCATGAAGGTCACGCTGAACCTCCACCCCGCCGACGGGGTGCGCGCTTTCGAGGACGCCTACCCGGCGATGGCCGAGGCGCTCGGCCGTGACCCCGAGCTGGGCGAGAAGATCGCGTTCGAGATCAACGACCCCGCCTTCCTCGCGGCGTACTTCGCGGTGCTGCATCACCCGTTGGAGGCGCAGGGCGTCGACTTCTGGTGGATGGACTGGCAGCACGGCCCGCACTCCCGCGTCACCGGCGTCGACCCACTCTGGATGCTCAACCACTTCCACTTCCTCGACGCCGCGCGGGGCGGCGAGCGCCCGCTCCTCCTCTCCCGCTACGCGGGACCGGGCAGTCACCGCTACCCGGTCGGATTCTCCGGCGACGTCGTCCTCAGCTGGGACTCGCTGCACTTCCAGCCGGAGTTCACCGCGACCGCGTCGAACATCGGCTACGGCTGGTGGAGCCACGACATCGGCGGCCACATGTTCGGCTCGCGCGACGATGAGCTCACCGCGCGCTGGGTGCAATACGGCGTGTTCTCGCCCATCCTCCGCCTGCATTCCACCGCCAACCCCTTCCTCGCGAAGGAGCCCTGGGCCTTCCCGGCCGAGACCCGCGCCGCCCTCGGCGACGCCCTCCGCCTGCGTGTGCGCCTCGTGCCGTACCTGCACGCGATGAACCACCGCGCGGCCGCCGCCGGCGCTCCCCTCGTGCTCCCGCTGTACTACACGTGGCCCGAGCACCAGGAGGCGTACGCCGTCCCGAACCAGTTCACCTTCGGCAGCGAGCTGCTCGTCGTGCCGATCACCTCGCCGCGCGACGACGTCACGCTGCTCGGAGCGGTCACGGCCTGGCTGCCGCCGGGCGTGTGGACCGACATCCACACCGGCGCCGTCCTGCAGGGCGGCCGCACGGTCGAGCTGCACCGCGGACCCGACTCGATCCCGGTGCTCCTGAAAGCCGGCGGCCTCCTCCCCCTCGCTGGCGAGGACGAGACGGATGCCGCGGCCAACCCGGCAGCGTTCGAACTCGTCGTCGCGCCCGGGGCGGACGGCTCCTTCACCCTGGTCGAGGACGACGGCACCGACGGCGGCGCGGTCGTGCGGACGACGATCCGCTGGAGCCAGCAGCGGGGTGAGCTCGTCATCGAGCCCGCCGACGGTCCGGACGGGGTCGTGCCCAGGGCGCGCACCTGGACCGTCACGTTCCTGGGTCTCGGAGCTGATGAGGTCGCCGGCGCCGAGCTGTCATCGCGCGGAGCGTCGGTGACGGTGAGCGGCGACATCCGCTCATCCCTCGCCGTCGCCACCACGCCCAACCCCCGTCCGCGCACGCGCGACCGCGAGGAGCGGCTCTTCGCCGTGCTGAACACGGCCCAGTACCTCTACGAGGAGAAGTCGGCGGCGTTCACGATCATCACGTCCGGACGCCCCGACTTCGACGTCTTCGCGGACCTGCACGCGCTCGGGCTGCCGTCGGCGCTCATGGGTGCGATCGCGGAGCAGCTCTCGCTGCGCTGACGCCTCCACCACACCCCAAGGAGCACGATGGAGTTCTTTCCGCAGACGAGTGTGCGGCTCGACGGTGGCCCGTTCGCCGACGCGCTGCGGGTCGACCTCGCCTACGTGCGCGCCCTCGAGACCGATCGGCTGCTCGCACCATTCCTGTCCGAGGCCGGGCTGACGCCTCGGGCACCGGCGTACGGCAGCTGGGAAGGCGAGGGGCTCGGCGGACAGACCGGCGGTCACTACCTGTCGGCGCTGTCGCACCTCTGGGCCGCGACGGGTGATGACGATCTGCGGGAACGGCTCGACTATGCACTCGGCGAGCTCGCCCGCGCGCAGGATGCCCGGGGCACGGGCTATGTCGGCGGGGTCCCAGGCGGTGCCGAGCTGTTCGCCGCGTTGGCTGTGGACGGGGTCGCAACGGCGCGCGCGTTCGGCGAGAGCCCGAACTGGGTGCCCTGGTACAACCTGCACAAGACGTTCCAGGGACTCATCGACGCTCACCTCGTCGCCGGCGCCGACCAGGCGCTCGAGATCGTGACCCGCCTGGCCGACTGGTGGCTCGCGATCGCCGCCGACGTCGACGACGAGACGTTCGAGACGATGCTCGCGACCGAGTTCGGCGGCATGAACGAGGCGTTCGCGCGCCTCGCCATGATCACCGGCCGGGACGAGTACGCGGCGATGGCGCTGCGGTTCTCGCATCGCGCGATCCTCGACCCGCTGCGGGAGGGGCGCGACGCGCTGACCGGCCTGCACGCCAACACGCAGATCCCCAAGGCGGTCGGCTACGCGATTTCGCCGGATGCCGGCATCCGGGCCGCCGCCGACGTCTTCTGGCGTGCCGTGGTCGAGCATCGCTCCGCGGTGATCGGCGGCAACAGCGTGCGCGAGCACTTCCACGAGCCGGGCGACTTCATGCCGATGGTCGACGACCGCGAAGGCCCGGAGTCGTGCAACACCTACAACATGCTGCGGCTCACGCGCGCCCTGGCCGAGCGCGGGTTGCGCCCGGAGCACCTCGACTACGCGGAGCGGGCCCTCATCAATCACGTGCTCTCCGCGCAGCACCCCGACGGCGGCTTCGTGTACTTCACCTCGCTGCGCCCGCAGCACTACCGCGTGTACTCGACCGTCGACGAGAACTTCTGGTGCTGTGTCGGCACGGGGATCGAATCGCAGGCCCGCTATGGCGAGTGGGTCTTCGGGATCGACGACGACGCCCTCGCGATCAACCTCTTCGTCCCGGCGACGCTCAATGCCCCCGAGTTCGGCGGTCTGGTGCGCGTGGAGACGTCCTTTCCGGCGGCACCCGAGGTGGCGGTGGTGCTCGACCTCGACGCTCCGCGCGCTTTCCCCTTGCGCCTCCGCGTCCCCGCGTGGGCGTCCGGTCTCGACCACCTCGCCGTCGACGGTGTGCCCGTCTCCGGCGTGGAAGCACCCGGGGCGATCGTCCTCGAGCGGGAGTGGCAGCCGGGCACGAGGGTCACGTTCCGCGTGCCGCTCGTCCTGCACGCCGAGCGGCTGCCCGACGGCTCGCCGTGGCAGGCGTTCCTCGCGGGTCCGATCGTGCTCGCGGCCCGCCACCCCGACGACGAGCTGACCKGGCTGCGCGGCAACGACCAGCGCTGGGGACACGTCGCCGGCGGCCCGCTCCTGCCGCTCGCCGCTGTGCCGATCGTCTCGGATGCCGGCGCCAACGAGCTGCTGACCCCGATCGCGCCGCTGCGCTACCGGCTGCGCACGGCCGATCCCGCGGATAGCGTCGAACTCGAGCCTTTCGCGGGGATCCATGACTCGCGCTACACGGTCTACTGGCCGGTCGCCGAGGCATCGGTCGAGGCTCGCCGCACCCAGCTCCACGAGCGCGACCTGCACAGCGCCGCGCCGGCAGAGCCGGCTCCGTACACCCACTGACCGACCACGCCGCCCGCCGGAGAGGACACCATGATCACCATCGCCGAGGCACCGAGCCACCACATCGACCGCCGCGTCTACGGACAGTTCGCCGAGCATCTCGGCCGGTGCGTCTACGAGGGCCTGTGGGTCGGCTCGGACTCCAGCATCCGCAACAAGAACGGCATCCGCTCCGACGTCATCGAGGCGCTCCGCGCGATCAAGGTGCCCGTCGTGCGCTGGCCGGGCGGATGCTTCGCAGACGAGTACCACTGGCTGAAGGGGGTCGGACCCGAGCGCCAGTCGATGGTCAACACGCACTGGGGCGGCGTCGTCGAGCCGAACACCTTCGGCACGCACGAGTACTTCGAGCTGCTGCACCAGCTCGATGCCGAGGCCTACGTCAACGGCAATGTCGGGAGCGGCACGGTGCCCGAGATGGCCGACTGGGTCGAGTACATGACCCTCGACACCGGCTCGCCGATGGCGGACCTGCGCAAGCGCCACGGGCGCGATCAGGCGTTCCGGCTCGAGTTCTTCGGCGTCGGCAACGAGAGCTGGGGCTGCGGCGGCAACATGCTGCCGCTGCACTACGCGAACCTCTACCGGCAGTACCAGACCTATGTGCGCAAGTACGGCGAGCACTCGATCTCGAAGATCGCGTGCGGCGCGAACTCCGACGACTACGAGTGGACCGAGGTGCTGATGGCGCGCGCGGCCGGCCACATGGACGGCCTCAGCCTGCACTACTACACGCTGCCGACCGGCGAGTGGGACGTGAAGGGCGCCGCCACCGGGTTCGACGACCGGGCCTGGCACGAGACGATCCGCCGCACCCGCTACATGGACGAGCTGCTCACCCGGCACGGCGCGATCATGGACCGCCACGACCCAGCGAAGCGCGTGAGCCTCATCGTCGACGAATGGGGCACCTGGTACGACGTCGAGCCGGGCACCGAGACCGGGTTCCTCTACCAGCAGAACACGATCCGCGATGCGGTCGCCGCGGCCATCAACCTGCACATCTTCCACAAGCACGCCTCCCGTGTGCGCATGGCCAACATCGCCCAGATGGTCAACGTGCTGCAGAGCATGCTGCTCACCGACGGACCCCGTCTCGTCAAGACCCCGACCTACCACGTGTTCGACCTGTATTCGGATCACCAGGATGCGGAGTGGGTGGATGCCGCGGCCGACCACGCCGATCCGTTCCTGGATTGGACGGTCTCCCGCAAGGACGGCACGTACACGATCAGCGTCGTGAACACGGGGCTCGAGCGGGAGGCCGCGGCATCCTTCCGCCTGCCGTCGGCCGTCGCGGATGTCATCTCGGCGCGGGTGCTCGTGGGCGAGACGTCGGACGCGCACAACACGTTCGATGCGCCGGACGTCGTGTCCCCGGTCGTGTTCTCCGGCTACCAGGTGCAGGGCGACACGATCACGGTCACGCTCCCGGCGCGCGCCGTCGTCTCGCTGCGGGTCACCGTCGCAGGATGAGTTTGGAGTCCCCCGCGCTTCCGGCTACGAGCGGCGCTCTCGCGCCGATCGACGCGGAGGCGTGGTCGCTGACGGCGCTCGCTGGTGCCGCCTCGGTCGAACTCCGGCTGCCGCCCGGGCTCGCGTTCGTGCTGGATGGCGACGACGACCTCTTCGTCCTGCCGAGCGATCCGAGCGGACGCACGCTGGCGGGCTCCGGCACCGCGTGGGTGCTGCCCGCGGATGCCTTCGGCGCGGAGCCGTCGTGGCTCATCGAGGCCGAGGGGCCGATCACGGCCCGGCCCGACGCCAGCGGATGGACAGTGACAGTGGATGCGGCATCCGCTCGCCTCACGCGCCACCGCGCACGGCCGCACGCCGACGTCACCGGGGGTGGGTTCTCGCTCGATCTGCCCGGCGGAGACCTTCTCGCCGACGCCGCCGCGGGCTTCTACTGGGGCACGATGCTGCCGTCGGTGATCGAGCGGACGACCGGCGCCGACTACCCCGACGCCATCGGCTACGTGCGCAGCACGATGGCCGGGATGTACGCCGGCACCTACCCCGACGTCGACCACGAGTTCCAGATCAAAGGGCGCGTCGCGTGGGGCAGCCCGCTCGACCTCGCCGTGGTGCGGCGCATGCTCGAGCTGCAGCTGCGCCTCATGCGCGAGGATCCCATCGGACTCTGGCGCGATCCGTGCGCCGTGCAGCCGAACGGCGACCGCGAGTACCACGTGCGCCGCGGGTCGATGGATGGCTCCGAGAACGCGGTGATGTTCCTCGTCACCGGCAACATCGAGGTGCTCGAGTCGATCTGGCTCTACGTGGCCCGCACGAAAGACGTCGAGTGGCTGCACCGGAACATCGCGGATGTCGAGGGCGCGGCATCCGGTATCGAAGAGTACATCGATCCGCAGGGGCGCCTTTGGGGCGACGTCTACTACGAGGACCAGGTCATCAAGGACGGTCGCGAGACGATGGCGCAGGCGCTCGCGGTGCGCTCGTTCGAGCTGCTCGCGCAGCTGGAGGATCTGCTCGGGCGCTCGGATGCCGCGGAACGGTATCGCGGGCTGCGCGACCGGTTGTCGGCATCCCTCTCCCAGCCCCTTCCGGGCGGATGGTGGGACCCGGAGGCTTCTCGCTTCGTGGATTGGGTCGATCGCTCGGGACGCGTGCACGACCACATCCACCTGCTCGCCAACATCCTTCCGGTGCTGGTGGGTGCCGCTTCTCCGGCGCAGTCGCGTGCCGTGCTGGACCTCGTCGAACGGGAGCTGCCCGAGTTCCAGCGGTTCCCGACGTTCCTGTCGGCCCGCATCGCGGATTACACGGATGCCGAGATCGGCGACGGCGGACCTTACGATCTGTGCGCCGCCGGGCGGTATTGGTGCTGGGATGCCGCGTTCTGGTCCTGGCGCGGAGCGGGGGCGATGCTCAAGCACCAGCTGGAGCGGGTCGCCCAGCAGGGCGCGCAGGACGGCTGGATCATGGGCGAGCGCTACGACATGAACCACGTGTACTACGTCGACGACAAGAACTGGCACGGCGCCGAGCACTACTACGAGTACCCGTGCGTGTTCTCGTGGGTGCTGTTCCAGGAGTACCTCGGCGTGCGGCCTGCGCTCGACGACGACCTGCTGATCGCGCCGCGCCTCGCAGAGTTCGGCGAGGTGACCCTCGGGCAGGACGCCTACCGGCTGCGATACCGGTACGCGCCGGAGGGGTTCACGGTGTCGAATCTGGCTGAGGTCGAGCGGACCTTCCGGATCGATGCGAGCGCGCTCTTCCCCGGGTCGCGGGGCCTGCGCCTTGGGGACGAGGCCTACGACGGCTCACCCGTGACCGTAGCCCCCGGGGCCTCCCTCACCCTCACCGCCGTCGTGGAGTCCTGAGTCCCCGCCCCGGGCGTCGACGAGAACAGGGTGATCGACCGATTCAGGACGGATGCCGCAACATCGTCCTGAATCGGTCGACCGTCCTGACTCGGTCGGCGTGCAGGTCACGACTAGCCACACCCCACCGTTGACGAGAACAGGGTGATCGACCGATTCAGGACGGATGCCGCAACATCGTCCTGAATCGGTCGACCGTCCTGAATCGGTCGGCGTGCAAACCGGCGGCCGGTGCGCGAGCGGTTACGAGCGGCGGATCCGCAGGGTCACGAGCTGGAACGGGCGCAGGGCGAGCCGCACCGAGCGGCCGTCGTGCGCGAAGCCCGCGGGGGCGTCGATCTCGCGCTCGATCAGGTCCGTCACGGTGACCCCGTCGACGTCGAAGTCGAGGGTCACCTCGGCCGCGGCGCGAGCGCCCTCGGACTCGTAGAGGCGCACGATCACGTCGCCGCTGCGGTCCTCGGCCAGCTTGACCGACTCCACGAGCACCGCCGGGTGGTCGACCCGCACGAGCGGCGCGACCGGACCTGGTGCCGAGCGCTCCGCGAGGTTGATCCGATAGCCGTCGCGGATCGCCGCGCGCACGTCGGCGCCCACTCGCACCGCGAGACCGATCGAGTGGCGGCCCTCGTCGGCGACCGGGTCGGGGAACGTCGAGCCGCGCAGCAGCGACACCCGCGCGGTCGTCGTGGTGCCGCCACCCGCCCGCGTGGAGCGCTGCGCGTCGTAGCCGTAACTCGACTCGTTGGCGATCGCGACCCCGAACCCCGGCTCGGCGACGTGCACCCACCGGTGCGCGCACAGCTCGAAGCGCGCGGCATCCCACGACGTATTCGCGTGGGTCGGACGCTGCACGTGCCCGAACTGGGTCTCGGCCGCGACCCGGTCGGCGTGCACGTCGAGCGGGAAGGCGAGCTTGAGGAACTTGCGCTTCTCGTGCCAGTCGATGTCGTTGTCGATCCACAGCGTCGCGTCGCCGGCGCGCAGGGTGAGCAGCTGCGTCACCTTCGACGTGCCGAAGGAGCGCTCGATCGTCAGCGAGACCGAGTCCGCGCCCTGCGACCCCGTGATCGCGTCGACCCCGGTCTCGTCGGTCGAGACGCGGGAGTAGTGCTCGTCGACATCCCACGCGTCCCACTGGTTCGGCAGGTCGCGGTGCAGCTGCAGCAGGTTGCCCGCCGCACCCGGTGCGATCGCCTCGCGCCCGGTCGCGACATCCACGAGCGAGACGATGAGGCCGCGCTCGTCGACGATGGCCCGCACGAGGCCGTTGTCGAGCACGTGCCCGTCGGAGGTCTGCGCCAGCGTCGCCGTGCCGTCGTGTACCACCCGCGGCGCCGCCGCCAAGGCGGGCACCCCATCGCGCGCGAACGGCGAGGCGTTCGCGACGTACTCGCCGCCATCGCCCGCGTCGAAGTGAGCGAGGGCCGCCCCGATCAGACCCTGCAGCTCGCGCTCGAGTCCGCGATTGTTCTCCTCGACCTCGCGGTGCACCCACGCGATCGACGTGCCGGGAAGGATGTCGTGGAACTGCTGCAGCAGCACCAGCTGCCAGATCCGCTCCAGGTCGTCGTACGGGTAGTCCGCACCGGTGCGCACGGCGGCGGTCGCCGCCCACAGCTCGAGCTCGCGGAGCCAGTGTTCGTTGCGACGGTTGCCCTGCTTCGTATAGTGCTGCGTCGTGTAGCTCGCGCGGTGCAGCTCGAGGTAGAGCTCGCCGCTCCACACCGGGGGCTGGGTGAGCTCGGCCTCGGCACGCTGGAAGAAGCGCTCCGGGGTGTCGATCTCCACCGTCGGCGAGCCCTCGAGCGAGGCCGTGCGGCGCACCGCCGCCATCATCTCGCGCGTCGGTCCGCCGCCGCCGTCGCCGAACCCAAACGGGAGCAGCGACACCGAGGCGTCCCGGTGATCGTGGAACGTGCGCTGCGCGCGACCGAGATCGGCCCCAGAGACTTCGCCCACATACGTGTCGGCCGGCGGGAAGTGCGTGAACAGACGCGTGCCGTCGATGCCCTCCCACAGGAAGGTGTGGTGCGGGAAGGTGTTGGTCTGGTTCCACGAGATCTTCTGCGTGAGGAACCACTCCGTGCCGGACGCCTTGATGATCTGCGGGATGGCGCCCGAGTAGCCGAACGTGTCGGGGATCCACGCCTCACGCGTGTCGACGCCGAACTCCTCCAGGAAGAAGCGCTTGCCCGCGACGAACTGCCGCACCATCGCCTCCGCGCCGGGCAGGTTCATGTCGGGCTCCACCCACATGCCGCCGACGGGGATGAACTGGCCGTTCGCCACCTTCGCTTTGATCCGCTCGTACAGCTCGGGGTAGCCGTCCTTCATCCACTTGAGCTGCTGCGCCGAGGAGCAGGCGAAGCGGAACTCCGGATCGGCATCCATCAGCGCCACCACGCTCGAGAACGTCCGTGCGCACTTGCGGATCGTCTCGCGGATCGGCCAGAGCCATGCCGAGTCGATGTGCGCGTGCCCGATCGCGACGACGTGGTGGCTGCTCGCCGAAGCGGGCAGGGCGAGGGCGGGGGCAAGAGCTTCGCGGCCGGCCGCGGCCGTCGCCGACACGTCGCAGGGGTCGACGACGTCGACCATCCGCTCGAGCGCGCCGAGAATGCGGTGCCGACGGGGCGACTCGATGGGCAGCTCCGCCATGAGCCCCCACAGGGTCCAGACGTCCTGCGTGAGCTCCCACACCGTGATGTCGAGCAATCCTGCGTCGCACTGCTGGAACACATAGAGCAGCTCGTCCCCCGCGGTGGACTTCTCGCCCAGCCCCGTGGCCTTCCAGGTCCAGTCGCCGGCGATGTTCGGGTTCGCCGCGCCCTCGACGTACAGATCGATGGCGCCGCCGCCCTCCTGCGGAACGGGAACATAGCTGCTGCGCGGATTGATCGACTTCACGGTCGTTCCGTCCGGGCGGTAGACGAGGCCCTCGACCTGGAAGCCGGGCCGGTCGTGCGTGAAGCCGAGGTCGATCACGAGCTCCACTCGCGTCGCGGCGTCGGTGCCGCGCAGCCAGTGCTCGGGGATCTGACCGGTCACGTGGAACCACGATGTCGACCACGCCTTGCCCCAGGTGCGGGGCAGCTCGATCGGCCGGTAGGACTGGCCGACGGCGTCCGCGAACGGCAGGGGTTCGTCGAGGTCGTCCCACACGCTGAGCGTGAGCGGCACGGTCTCGATATACAGCGCTGGAATGAGGGAATCGCGAACGAAGCGCTCGATTCGTCCTTCAGTGATCTTGCGGTTGTCGTGCATGGAATCTCCGGTGATTCAGGGGGTCGAGAAAAGTATGCGGGTAAGCGGTGGAAATTCCTACCGGGACGTCGTCGCAACCTCGTAGCATCGGATCATCATGAAGGAATCACCGCCGATTTCGACTGTTCACGTCGTCTTCAAGACCCACCTCGACCTCGGGTTCACCGACACCGCAGCGCGCGTCACCGACCGCTATGTGCACGAGTATCTTCCCGGCGCGATCGCCCTCGCCGAAGAGCTCGAACGCCGCGGGGGCGCAGCCCGGTTCATCTGGACGACCGGATCATGGCTGATCCACGAGGCCCTCCGCCTCGGCAGCGCCGACGAACGAGCCGCGCTCGAACGGGCGATCCGCGCGGGGCACGTGCGCTGGCACGGACTGCCCATGACCACGCACACCGAGCTCATGGACCCCGGCCTCGTCGAGCACGCCATCGCCATCGGCCGCCGTCTCGACGCGCGCTTCGGCGTGCACACGATCGCCGCGAAGATGACGGATGTCCCGGGCCACACGATCGGCCTCGTGCCGTTCCTCGGCCAGGCGGGGCTGGCATTCCTGCATCTCGGGGTGAACGACGCCTCGGCGGTGCCCGACGTGCCGGAGTTCTTCGTGTGGCGCGCGCCGGACGGGAGCGAAGTGGTCGTGAACTACGCGCAGAGCTATGGCGCGACCGAGCTCGGCGTCGCCGTGGTGCCGGGCGGCGGCGATGCGCTGCATCTGGCCCACACCGGCGACAACCAGGGGCCGCCGCCCGTGGCGGAGATCGAGGCGCTGTTCGCGCGGCTGCAGGCGGCCTATCCGGGCGCCCGGGTGATCGCCTCGACGCTCGACGCGTTCGGCGCCGCGGCAGTGGCCGCTCGGGCGCACCTGCCGGTCGTCGAGCAGGAGATCGGCGACTCGTGGATTCACGGCACCGCCAGCGACCCGGTGCTGACGGCCCGCCTGCGGGCGCTGCTGCGACTGCGCACCCAGTGGGTCGCCGCAGGCGTGCTCGTCCCAGGCACGCCCGAATGCGACGACTTCAGCGACGGACTCCTCCTCGTGCCCGAGCACACCTGGGGCGAGGACCTGAAGACCTACCTGCCCGACTACGTGAACTACGAGAAGGCCGACTTCCAGCGGGCCCGCGCCGCCGACACCGTCGACCCGGCGACGAACCCGGCCGAGTTCGACGGGTACGCGTGGGCCTACACCGAGCACCCCAGCCCGCAGGGCCTCTTCTACTCGGCGTACGAAGCGTCGTGGGCCGAGCAGCGCGCCCACCTCGACCGCGCCCTCGCCGCACTGTCGCCCGAGCGCCGCGCGGAAGCACAGGCGGCGATCGACGAGACCCTGCCCGCCGCGAAACCGAACGACCACGGCGGGATCCCCCTCGACCTCGCGGACACGCATACCCTCGGCGCGTACCGCGTGCGCTTCGGCGACGACGGCGCACTCGTCGGGCTCGCCGACGCGGACGGAGTGGAGTGGGCAGGGCCGCGGCATCCGCTCGCGTCGTATCGGTACCAGACCTTCGACGAACGCGACGAGGCGCGGTGGATGCGCGAGTACTGCCGCGATCTCGACGACACCGGCTTCTGGGCGGTGCCCGACCAGTCGAAGCCGGGACTCGCGATCGCCGAAACCCTGCCGGCAACGACGTTCGCGCCGCGCGTGGTCTCGGCACACCAGGTCAGCGAAGACGCCGGCTCGACGGTGGTCCTCCAGTTGGCACTGCCCGAGCAGGCCGCGGAGGAGTGGGGCGCCCCGCGCGACATCCGCCTCACCTATGCGTTTCCCGCGCAGCCCGGGCCGATCTCGATCACCCTCGACCTCTGCCGCAAGGACGCATCGCGCCTGCCCGAGGCCGGGTGGCTTGGATTCCGCCCTCGGACGAAGCCCGGCGAGTGGCGCCTCAGCAAGCTCGGCACCGCCGTCGACCCGCAGTCCGTCGTGCGCAACGGCGGCCGCAGCCTCCACGCCGTCGCCGAGATCAGCCACACCGCCGGGCGCCGGTTCTCGCTCCGCCCGCTCGATGCGGCGCTGGTCGCGGTCGGCCGGCCCGCCCTGCTGCGATTCGACAACGCGGTGCCCGACCCGGACGACGGATTCCACGTCAACCTGCACAACAACGTGTGGGGCACGAACTTCACGATGTGGTTCGACGACGACCTCCGCTTCCGCTTCGTCCTCGACCTCGCATGAGCGCCCGCCTCGTCACCAGCCCCCCGGTCGTGATGGCGCCGCGCACCGACGGATTCGAAGTCGTGTGGGGAGTGAACCGGCTGAGCCGCGGCTGGCTGGAGTGGGAGGATGCCGCGGGCTCGAGCGGTCTGGTCACCTCCGACGCGTTCGGCATGGTGCCGCAGGGCGACCGCGTCCTGCGGGTGCGCACGAGCGGTTGGCCCGCCGGCGCCGAGATGYGGGTGCGCGCGGTGACGGAGTCCGTCGCCGTGCCGCACGAGCGCCACGAGAGCGAGTGGAAGACGGTGCGCACGCTGGACGCGGCATCCGATTCCGCGCATTTCGCGGTCTGGAATGACACGCACCAGCACGACGACACCATCCGTGCGCTGCACGCGGCCACCCCCGAAGTCGATGTGCTGGTGTGGAACGGCGACCTCTGCAACGACTGGACCGACCCGGCGCTGTTCCTCCCGACCGTGCTGAGCCCGGCGGGGCTCGACGTGAGCAGCGGCCGCCCGCTCGCCGTGGTCATGGGCAACCATGACGTGCGCGGCACGTGGGCGTACCAGCTCGAAGACTTCGTGGCGACCCCCGATGGCCGGCCATTCACGGCGTTCCGGATCGGTCCCGTCGCCTGCGTCGTGCTGCACACGGGCGAGGACAAGCCCGACGACCACCCGACCTTCGAGGGTCGCGTAGCGTTCGAGCCGCTGCGCGCCGAGCAGGCCGAGTGGCTGCGCGAGGTCGCGGCGCGTCCCGGTTTTCGGGACGCCCCCTACCGCGTCGTGTTCTGCCACATCCCGCTGCGCTGGACCGAGGAGTCCTCCGTCGACTACGACGCCGGCGAATACGACCAGTTCAGCCGGAGGAGCCGGGATGCCTGGCACGACGCCCTGGTCGCCTGGGGTGCGCAGATCGTCGTGTCGGGTCACACGCACGAACCCGCCTGGCTCGAACCGACCCCCGAGTTCCCGTACGGTCAGCTCGTCTCCGGGGGACCCGAGGCCGATCCGGCCGGCGATGAGCCAGCGATGTGGATCGAGGGAGCGGCATCCGCGTCCGAACTCGTGCTCACCATGCGCGACCTCGCCGGCGGCGTCGTGCACGAGATCCGCCTCGCACCGTTGGCGTAGCCGTCTCGCGACGCGTCGTCGCCTTCCGTAGGCTTTTGACCATGGCTACTCCCCCGCTGCGCATCCAGACCGTGACAATCCCGGTCGCCGACCAGGACCGCGCGCTGACCTTCTACCGTGACGTCCTCGGCTTCGAGGTGCGCGCCGACAATTCCTTCGGCGATCAGCGCTGGCTCTCGGTCGCCCCGGCGGGCAGCTCGGTCGACTTCACCCTGCACCCGCCGTTCCCGGGTCAGGCCGGTCCGGGGTGGCAGCAGGGCATCGTGTTGCACACCGACGACATCACGGCCGCGGTCGCGATACTCCGCGACGCGGGCGTCGAGGTCGCCGACCCCGCGCGCCAGGGCTGGGGCGTGCAGGCGCAGTTCGCCGATCCCGACGGCAACGGGTTCGTGCTGCTCCAGCAGGGCGGCGAGTTCTAGGAACCGCCGCCGGCTACGCCGGAATGTCGCCGCGCCAGGCGCCGGTCTCGGTGCCCCAGGCCTCGATGAACTCCTTGAAGTTCTGCAGGTCCTTCTTCACCGCGTGCGAGCCGAGCCCGACCAGCGAGCCGACAGTCTCGAGCAGCCCGTCGGGCGCCCAGTCAAGCTGGACCGTCACCCGGCTGGAGTCGTCGGTCAGCTTGTGAAAGGTGACGACGCCGGCGTGGTCGGTGTCGCCGCCGGTGCTGGTCCAGGCGACCCGCTCGTCCGGGTGCTGCTCGGTGATCTCGGCGTCGAACTCGCGCTTCACCCCGCCGACGCGCACCTTCCAGTGCGTGTGGGTGTCGTCGAGCTGCGTGATCGACTCCACCTCGTCGAGGAACTTCGGAAAGCTCTCGAACTGCGTCCACTGGTTGTAGGCGGTGCGGACGGGGACGTCGACGTCGATGGACTCGATGATCTGCGCCATGGGGTGCTCCTCGCTGCGTGATTCGAATGGGTACGAATCCATTCAGCCGGAACGGATGCCTCGCCCCCTAGGGGTTGACAGCGCCGCCGGTCGGGTGCTCATTTCGCACGACCACGCCGCCCTTCATCACGAAGTCGATCGAGCGCAGCGCGGTGGGGCTCTCCAGCGGGTTCTCCGGGAGTGCGATGACATCGGCCCACGCGCCCTCCTGGATGCTCCCCGCCTGCGCCTGGATGCCGAGCCAGCGGGCCGGCGCGAGGGTCGCCGCGCGCAGGGTTGCCGGCGCGTCGAGACCCGCATCGTGCATGTGCTCGAGTTCGCGCACGACAGCGGTCGTTCCCTCGAAGGGCCAGAACGGGGGCATGTCGCTGCCGAGCAGGATGTCGACGCCCGCGTCGAGCGCGGCACGGAAGGACTCCAGGTGCCGCGGGCCCGCGTTGAGCGACCGCTCCTGCATCCACGCCGGCACGCCGAGTTCGTCGAAGAAGGATCCCGCACGGCTGACGATCAGCGTCGGCACGAGTGAGGTGCCGCTGCGGGCCATCGCCTCGCAGACCTCGGGGGTGAGCTCATAGCCGTGCTCGACGCAGTCGAGGCCGAGCCGCACCGCCTCGGCGATGACATCCGCGGGGCCGGCGTGCGCGGTCACCTTGCGCCCCCACGCATGGGCGATCTCGATCGCCGCGGCCATCTCGAGGGATGTGAGCTGCGGGGTCGAGATCGTCTCGTGCTCCCCCGCGATCCCGCCCGAGATCATCAGCTTGATCAGGTCGGCGCCCGCCTTGATCTGCGATCGCACGCCGCGCGCGAACTCGTCGGCCCCGTCGCATTCCAGCGTGTCATCCGACCCGCTGCCGTGCCCGCCGGTGCAGGCCAGGGCTCGCCCGGCCGTGTAGATCCTCGGGCCCTCGACACGGCCTGTCTCGATGGCATGGCGCAGCGCGAAATCCGCGTGGCCCTTCTCCGCGACGCAGCGCACGGTCGTCACCCCATTGTGCAGGGTGCGGCGCGCTCCGTCAGCCATGTACAGCGCGAGGGAGGCGGCATCCATCGCCTCGACTTCGGCGCCGCCCGCACCCGGGAGCGAGAGCGAGAAGTGGGTGTGCATGTTGATGAGGCCGGGCGCGAGGTAGGCGTCGCCGAGGTCGAGCACCGGGTGCCCCGCGACGCCGGAGCCGTCGTCCGTCGTGATCGCCGAGATCACCCCGTCGCGCACGTGCACGGCGAGCCCTGTCCTGACCCGCCCATCGCCGACGTCCACGAGCCGGAGGTTGCGCAGCGTGGCGCTGCCTGTCGTGGGGAATCCCGTGATCACGCTCATGGGAAGCGATCATGTCATGGCTCGACCTGACTCCAACGGAGCATCGGTCGCTGAGCGCGGAGCATCGGTCGCTGAGCTTGTCGAAGCGTCCGATGCTCGCCCGGACCCTTCGACAAGCTCAGGGACCGGGCTCCCCGAACCGCCGCTGCACGTCGGCATACCCGATGGCGCCGTCGAGGAATCCGAGGGTGCCGGTGTCGAGCAGCTCTCGCCCCGCATGCTCGACCACGCTGAGAGCAGCCCTCGCCAGGCTGCCGCCCACGCTGACCCGCCTGACGCCGAGCGAGAAGAGCGTGGGAGCGGCGATGATGTTCGAGGTGAGCCCGGCGACGACGTTGAGCGGTGCCGGAATGGCGGCGGCGAGGCGGCGGATGGTGTCCTCGTCGTTCACGCCCGGCACGAAGATGCAGTCCGCCCCCGCCTCGATGTACCGCAGCGCACGCTCCACGGTCTCGGCGAACGGATCGCCGGTCGTGCCGGCGAAGTAGCTGTCGGTCCGGGCATTCAGCACGAAGGTGCCCGATGGCGCTGCCGCCCGTGCCGCAGCGAGACGGTCCGCGGCTTCGTCGATGCCGAACAGGCCGCCGGCGACGGCATCCTCGATGTTGGCGCCCACCACTCCGACATCGACGGCCCGCGCCACCGTGCGGCCGACGTCTTCGGCCGTGTCGCCGTAGCCGGCCTCGAGATCCGCGCTCACCGGAACGCGCACGGCGGCCACGATCCGACCGACGTGCTCGAGCATCGTGTCGAGGTCGAGCGCCCCGCCGTCGGGAACACCGCACGACCAGGCGATGCCGGCACTCGTGGTGGCGATGGCGGGGAAGCCGACCTGCTCGAGGATGCGAGCGGTCCCGGCATCCCACGCATTCGGAATCACGAAGCCGGGTCCGGCGTGCAGGGCGAGGAGGGCGGTGGCCCGTTCGATGGTCATGAAGTCACCCTGGCATCGAACCGTGCTCCCGGACCCTTCGACAAGCTCAGGGGCCGGTCGACAAGCTCAGGGGCCGGGCTGAATCACTCCGGGGCGCTCTGCCACCGAGTGTGGTCCTCGCGGCTATGCGCCAGCGGGAAATGGGCAATAGGCGCCGGCCGCGAGGCCGCGCCCACTCGGGGCGGCTTACAAAGGGCGCTGTCGAGCACCTCGAGGGCCGTCCGGTAGGTCGTGGGGAGGTCGGTCGCGTGAAGCCACTCGACCCACACTTCGTCGGCCTGGATCTCGCGCACCGTCGCCACGACGAGTCGCGCGTCACCTGGCCCGTAACGCTTGTTCAGGATCTGCCAGCTGCCCGCATCGATGCGGGCCAGCACGAAGACGTCGGGACGCGACAGGCGATTGATGGTCGGCGGCTTGTAGGGCGGGGCGAGCTTCATGCTGTGGGCTTGTCCATGTCTCTCGTGAGAGGGCGGGGCCGCGCTGTGCGCGGCCCCGCCCATTCGATTCCGATCAGTACCCGGAAACGTTCTCGCGCGCGGCCGGCACCTGATTCTTGACCTCAGCCGCAGCATCCTTCGCCTGTCCCGTGACCTCGGCGGCGGCATCCTGCGTCTGCGCCTTCACCGTTTCGGCCGAGTCCACGGCGACGTCCTTCACGGCGGCCGCGGCGTGCTGCACCGGCTCCTTGAGGTTCGCGCCGATGTCCTTCGCGACGTCGGCGACCTCGTCGATGAGCGGCTGCGCCTGGTCCTTGACCTCCGCGGCGACCTTCTTCTCCTTCGCCGAGGCGGGGACGAGGGATGCCGCCAGCAGGCCCACCCCGAAGGCGATCAGTCCGACGGCGAGGGGGTTGCCCTCTGCCTTGGCGACCACCTTGTCCTTCGCATCGACGACGTGCTCGGCGACGGAGGATCCGGCATCCGAAATCGCCTCGCCCGTGTCGTCGGCGGCGCCCATGACCTTGTCGCGCACCGATCCCAGTGCATGCTTGACCTTGTCGGCCTGGCGGTCGACGATCTTGGACGGCGACACCTTGTCGGCGAGCGCGTCGACGTCGCCGCCGAGCTCACGCCGGGTTTTCTCGATGTCGGCACGAATCTGGTCAGGTGAATCGGTCATCGGTTCTCCTCATTCCTCTTCAATGTTTCGGGGATCTCTTTGAGGGTCTCCACGGTCTGCGGAGCCCCATTCACTTCCTTCAGCCGGTTGCGGCCGACGAGGTACAGCACGAGCGCGATCGCCGCCCAGATGAGCGCGACCACGACGCCCGCCCATCCGCCGCCGATGCCGGTCGCCAGCCACCACCACAGCGCGACGGACAGGAAGAACACCGCCATCAGAGCGCCGTACCCTGCGCCGCCGAGCAGGCCGCCCGCCTTGGCGGTGCGCGTTGCGGAGACCTTCAGCTCGGCCTTGGCGAGCTCCAGCTCCTGACGCATCAGGGTGGAGATGTCCCGGCTGACCTCAGCGAGCAGGTCGCCGAGCGAGGTCGTCGCGGCCTTGGTCTCAGAAGGTGTCGGATCGGTCATCGCGGCCACCCTCCGAGCGAAGTGCATCGCCGTACGCGGCGGTGGACTGGGCGTAGAKGGGGGTCTCCCCCTCCGCGATCGTCACCGCGGGAGTCGTCGCGCTCGGCGTCCGCCACGCGTCCACCGCCGGCGGGCTCGTGCGCGCTGCCGCGTTCGTGCGGGCGGCTGCGGCCTCGCTGTCGGCGGCTGCATTGGCCGCGAGGGCCCGCGTCAGACGACCGAACGCGATGCCGGCGATGGCTGCGCCGATGATGAACGTGCCCGGCTTGCGCCGCGCATACCGCTTGACCTCCGTCAGGACGGCACCCGCGTCGCGGTCACCCAGCCATGTCGCCGCTCCGGAGAGGCGTCCGGACAGCTGCTGGACGATGTCGGTGGCGACACCCGAATTCGCCGCGCCTGCCGAGTTCGCCGCCATCGCGCGCAGCTCCGCGCCGACCGACTTCAACCCGGCGGCGATGCGCTGCTGCTGGGTGTTCGCCTGCTCCTTCAGCTCCTGCTGCGTCTGCGCATACAGGTCCTTCGCCTGGTACTTGGCTTCGCCGAGGACGACGGATGCCTCGTCCTTGACGGTCGCTGCCACATCCTTCGCCTGCTCGACAGCGGTGTCTTTCAGGTCGACGGCTTCGTGCTTTGCGGCGTCGACCGTCGAGGTGTCGCCGTATGCGACATCCGATCCGGTCTGCGGAATCGGCTCATAGTTCTCCGGCATGATGCCCCTCTCTCGAGTGCCGGTCGGGAGACCGGCGTCCCCCTTTCCTACGTCAATACGGCGATACCGGACTGGGCCTTGCCAAGAGCACCGCAGTGTGCAAGCGGAGGTCGTCGAGGCCCTGCGAGGGGCGGGCCGTGTGCGCCGGGAGAGTACGGCGGCGAGTGGGAACGCACAACCCCACTGACCGAGAAGATCGGGCGCGACATCATGGGGTGATGATGACGTTGTACTTCACAGGACAGTCCGTGCTGGTGGCCGACGACGTCTGCGACGCGCTCCTCCGCTACGCCCAAGCCCTCGCCGAGACCCAGGGCTCCGATGTCGTCACCGTGCCGGTGCTCACGGACGAGGGTGAGAGCGTCACGGCAGAGTTCCTGCTCGGACCGGCCAGCCAGCTCTATGCGACGGTCGCCGGCGACGACATCAGCGACCACAGCCACGCCGACGTCGTCGAAGAACTCGCTCGCCGCATGCGGCTGCTGCACCCGGCAGCCGTCATCGTGCCGGTCGAGGACGGGCCACGTGCGGGGTTCGATCCCGACCTCGAGTGAGGCGGTTCAGCCTGCCCCTCGGGCGTCGTCGACGACAGCCAGGATGGCGTCGATGACGAGTTGGGGGTCGGCTTCCTCGACGGCATGACCGGTGGTCACGACGATCTGCGTGGCGCGGGGGCTGAGGACGAGCCACCCCTTCTGCTCGTCGACATTCGCCACCATGCCTCGCCGCGCGGAAGCATCCTGCTCCGCAGCGATCTCGTCGGTCGAGTAGTGGTTGGAGATGATGGTGACCGGGATGTCGCCGATCAGCCGCCGCGCCGCCCAGGCGTCCTTCTCCACCTGCAGGAAGTCGCGCTGCTCCAGGTTCTCCGGATTGTCGGGGCGAGTCTCATCGATGATCTCCTGCGGCGGGTCGAGGAAGGGCGCCCCGGTGTCGACGAACACCATCCCCGCCACGTCATCGGGGTGCGTCTCCGCGTAGCCGGCGGTGATGTAGCCGCCACCGGAGGTGCCCACGAGGACGAACGGACTGGTCTCCCCTGCAGCATCGAGCCAGTCCTCCAGGTCGCCGACGAGGTCACTGAGCTGACGAGGGCCCGGAGCAGGATCGCTGTCTCCGAGGCCCGCGCGGTCGTAGACGCACGTCCGCGTCACCGCGGCGAGGTCATGCTCGGCGAATCCGTACGACCCGGTGTTGTCACCGTCGCCGCTCTCCAGGATCACGGTCGGCGAGCCGGCACCGGAGCAGCGGACGTACATGGCCCGGCCGTCCGGCAGCGTCACCGTGCCACCCGTCGCCAGGTCCCGCACGCCGTCTCCGACCGAGGGTCCAGGGCTCGGGGCGGCGTTCTGACTGCACCCCGCGAGAGCGGCTGCCGCGACGAGGAGGGCACCGAACACGGATGCCCCAAACCTCCGTTGCTGGTGTCGAAGGCTCCGTACCGGACGCCCCTCCACGGGGCCAGTATGAGAGCCGAAGCGGGCCCGCACAAGAGCATGGTTCGGCGCGACGAATCAGGCGACTGGCGTGTGCGTCAGGACGGCATTCCAGAGCGGCATCAGCCGCGCCGCGATGATGGGCTGGAGAGGCTCGGCATCGAGGTGAGCCCGTCGATAGGCGCCGGGCGGCACGCCGTAGATCCGGGAGAAGCGTCTCGACATGTGGAACTCATCGGTGAACCCGCTCCCCCTCGCGATCTCAGCCAGCAGCATCGACGTTCGCTGCAGCGATACCGCAACGCGTCCGAGCCGGATGAGCTCCAGCGCACCGGCAGGTCCCACGCCGTACCGATCATGGAAGGAGCGCGAGAGGTGCCCTGCCGACACCCCGACGGCGCTCGCGAGTTCGGCTATTCCGACGATCCGGATGCCGCCCTCCAGCCACGTCCCTCTGACGTACTCCGCAACGCGGTCCGAGAGGGATGCCGCGGCTCCTTGCCGCGGCACGACGGGACCGGAGAGGAAGAGCTCGAGCATCAGGCCGATGACTTGTCCGCTTCGAATCGGGGCGATCTCCTCGCCGGCCGAGCCGATGGCGAACAGGCTGTCAGCGAGCGCAGCCAACGGCGGACACTCCGACATCGCGCGGGTCCTCGCCCACGCCGATGCATCGACTTCTGGGGGGAGATCGAAGTGCACGAACGCATGCGAGCTCGGGCGTGCGGCATCCCACACCCACCGCTCGGCCACCCCATGGGGCGCGAGTGCCATCACGCCGGGGATGAGCCGGTGCGTCTCGGTCACTCCGCCCCCGGACCCGAGGATCTCCCACGTCGCGGAGCCTTCCCGCAGCCAGACGAACTCGTGGGACGTCATGACTCGCGGTCCGAAGATCTCACCGGGTGCGTACCGGGCGATGTTGACGAGTGAGCGAACCTCGACGGACGTCGTGACAAATGTCATGGATATACATGTTATTGCTTCGATGATCCATTGGATCCGGCAGGTCCTGCTCATATCGTTGGCTCTTGGAACTCTGGCAGGATCGCGAGGATGCATCCCGCGAATGGAAGGAAGATACATGTCAACGATGACGCCGTTCCGCGCATCAGTGCCGATGCACGACCGCGTGGATGATGAATTCCGCGCCCAGTACGAACGCGACGGCTTCGCGGTGCTGTCGTCCGCGCTGACCGCCGCAGAGGTGGAGGCGCTCAACGCGGAGGCTGTGCAGATCTGCCGGCACACTCCCCTGCCGAACGGCGCCGTTCTCACCGAAGCCTCGGACGACGACGTGCTGCGCAGCTTTCTGTGCATCCACTACCCGCACAAGATCTCCCCCCTCGCTGCAGCAGCGCTGCACGAGGAGCAGATCGTCGAGGCGCTCACCGCTGTCATCGGACCCAACGTGAAGGCGATGCAGTCGATGCTCTTCGTCAAGTCCGAGGGCAAGCCGGGTCAGGCCTGGCACCAGGATGAGCACTTCATCCCGACTCGTGACCGCTCCCTCACCGCGGCGTGGATCGCCCTCGACGACGCCAATCTCGACAACGGGTGCCTCTGGGTGATTCCCGGTTCGCACCGGCGCGGCGTGCTCTACCCCGACCGCGATCAGGACGATCCCGAGTACGACTGCACGGAAGAGGCCTACGGCTTCCCCTATACCGAAGCCGACGCCATCCCGGTCGAGATCCCGGCCGGCGCCGCGCTCATCTTCAACGGGTACCTGCTGCACCGATCTCTCAAGAATTCCGGCACGCGCGGCTACCGCCGAGCCCTCGTCAATCACTACATGAGCGCCGAGTCGCTGCTGCCCTGGCGCAATGAGGCCGAGGGCCGCCACGTCGGCGAAGCCGACTTCCGCGACATCGTCTTGGTCGCCGGCGTCGACCCCTACGCCTACAAGGGCATCCGCGACATCTCCACCCCGCATGCCCGCGGCGACAAGGACGGCGGCTGCGACCGATGACGCCATCCACCGCTGTCACCCGGCGCGCTCTCGTGGTGCGCGGCGGCTGGGATGGTCACATGCCGGTCGAGACCACGAATCTGTTCATCCCCTTCCTCGAAGCGCACGGGTTCGAGGTGCGTGTCGAGGAAGGCACGGTGGTGTACACGGATGCCGGTTACCTCGCCACGGTCGACCTCATCGTGCAGATCAACACGATGAACACGATCGAGCCGGAGGAGCTGGCGGGGCTGCAGGCTGCCGTCCTCAACGGGACCGGGATGGCGGGCTGGCACGGCGGCATCGCCGACTCGTACCGCAACAGCGCGGACTATCTGCACATGATCGGCGGGCAGTTCGCCCATCACGCGGCGAAGCATCCCGATGAACGCACGGGCGACGGCACCGATGTCTTCATTCCGTACACGGTGCACATCACCGAGCTCGGGCGGCGGCATCCGATCACCGCGGGGATCGACGACTTCGACCTCGTCACCGAGCAGTACTGGGTGCTCAGCGACGAGTACAACGACGTCCTCGCGACGACGACGCAGGAGGCGCGTCCCTGGGATGCCTGGAACCGGCCGGTGACCGCCCCCGCGATCTGGACCCGGCAGTGGGGCAAGGGGCGGATCTTCGTCTCGGCACCGGGCCACCAGCTCGACGTGGTCGAGAACCCGAATGTGCGCACGATCATCGAGAGGGGCCTGCTGTGGGCAGCCCGCTGAGGATCGGAGTCGTCGGGGTCGGTGTCATCTCTGACCAGTACTTCGCCCAGTTCCCGAACCTTCCCGGCCTCCGCCTCGCAGCGGTCGCCGACCTCGATCTGGCGCGCGCGGCAGCCGTCGCCGACGCCCAGGGAACCCGGGCGCTGAGCGTCGATGAGCTGCTCGCGGATCCAGGCATCGATGCGGTGCTGAACCTGACCATCCCGGCGGCTCATGCCGACATCGCGCTGCGGGCGCTGGATGCCGGCAAGCATGTCTACGGCGAGAAGCCGCTGGCCCTCACGACCGCAGAAGCCGCGGAGGTGCTCGCGCGCGCCGCCCAGACCGGCCTCCGCGTCGGCAGCGCCCCCGACACCGCGCTCGGCACGGGCATCCAGACTGCCCGCGCCGTTCTCGACGGCGGGCGGATCGGCGACCCCGTCGGCGCCGCCGTGCACTGGGTCTCTCCCGGACATGAGGTGTGGCATCCGTCCCCCGCGTTCTATTACCAACCCGGCGGGGGGCCGCTCTTCGACATGGGGCCGTATTACCTGACCAGCCTCGTGACGCTCTTCGGGGCCGTTCGCCGGGTGTCCGGGGCGGTGAGTCGCTCGACCCGCGAGCGGACGATCGCCACCGGCCCGAACGCCGGAGCGATCGTCGATGTCGACGTCGACACGCACGTGACCGCCCTGCTCGAGCACGTCAACGGCGCCACCAGCACCGTCACCGTCAGCTTCGAGGTCTGGGCGACCCGGATGCCGTTCTTCGAGGTCTACGGGACGGCGGGGACGATCGCGATGCCCGATCCGAATGCGTTCTCCGACACGGTGTCCGTTGCCACCGCCGACACGCGCGAGTGGGTAGAGGTGCCCGCCGAGGCCGGCTATGTGGATGCCGGCCGCGGATTCGGACTCGCCGACATGGCCCGCGCCATCGAGACGGGCCGGCCGCACCGCGCGTCCGCCGAGCTCGCGTTCCATGTGCTCGAGATCATGGAATCGATCATCACCGCGGGGCGCGAGCACCGCGTCATCGAACTCACCAGCACCGCGTCTCGACCCGCCCCGGTCGCCCGCGGCAGCAGACCGGAGAACTGGTGACCTCGGACGGAGCATCCAGAACATGACCGAAGCGAACACCCTGCGCGTGCTGGTGTGGGGCGAGAACCAGCACGAGAAGAACGACCCCCGCGTGCAGGAGCTCTACCCGGACGGCATGCACGAGACCATCCGAGCGGGCATCGAGTCCCTTCTCGGGGCCACCGCGACGGTGCAGACGACCACCCTCGACGAACCCGAGCACGGGCTCACCCAAGACGTGCTCGACAGCACCGACGTGCTGATCTGGTGGGGACACATCGCACACGATGATGTCGCCGACGCGATCGTGGATCGCGTGCAGGAGGCGGTGCTCTCCGGCATGGGTCTGATCGCCCTGCACTCGGCGCACTTCTCGAAGATCTTCCGACGGCTGATGGGCACCAGCTGCACCCTGCGCTGGCGGAACGCGGATGACCGCGAACTGCTCTGGACCGTCGATCCGACCCATCCGATCGCCGCCGGCGTGCCGCATCCGCTCGTCCTGGACCAGCATGAGATGTACGGCGAGTTCTTCGATATCCCCGCCCCCGACGAGCTCATCTTCATCAGCACGTTCACCGGCGGGGAGGCCTTCCGCAGCGGCGCCACGTTCCGGCGCGGCTACGGCAAGATCTTCTATTTCAGTCCGGGCGATCAGGACTACCCGATCTACCACCACCCGGACGTGCAGCGCGTGATCGCGAACGGCGTCACCTGGGCGGCGCCCGCGTCCCGGCGAACGCCGCAGCTCGCCCGGTACCAGTCCGGTGACTTCTTCACCGGCGAGCACCCCTGGCCAAAAGAGCGCTTCGGCGGCACCACCACATGACGGCGTTCCGCACCCTGCCCGATGACGGCGCCCGGCTGCGCGCCATCGTGGTGGGGGCCGGGCCCATGGGTCAAGGGTGGCTGCAGGTTTTGAACGCCTCCGACCAAATCGACACGGTGGGTCTCGTCGACCTCAACCTCGATGCCGCTCGCGCGGCGGCGCCCGGCCTGCCGGTCGCGACCAGCATCACCGAGCTGATCGAGACGGTGGATGCCGATGTCGTGGTGAATGTGACGGTTCCGGTCGCCCACCATGCGGTCTCCTCCGTAGCGCTCCGGGCCGGCCTGCCCGTCCTGTCGGAGAAGCCCCTCACCCCGACCGTCGCCGAGGGGCTGTCGCTGGCGGCGACATCCGCGCACACCGGCGAGCTGCTGATGGTCAGCCAGTCCCGCCGTTATTACCGGTCGATCACTCAGTTCCGCGAGGCCGTCCGCGGCCTCGGCAGGGTGGGCGCCGTCACCGCGGAGTTCTTCCAGGCACCGCACTTCGGCGGCTTTCGGGACGAGATGGCGCACCCGCTGCTGATCGACATGGCGATCCACCACTTCGACACCTTCCGCTACCTGACGGGCGATGAACCGGTGTCGGTCTACTGCGATGAGTTCAATCCGGCCTGGAGCTGGTACCGGGGCGACGCTGCTGTCACCGCCCACTTCGTCACGGCGAGCGGGGCACGGTTCGGCTACACCGGCTCCTGGTGCAGCCCCGGCCTGAACACCTCATGGAACGCGCAGTGGCGAGTCAGCGGCGAGCGCGGCAGCGCGCTCTGGGACGGCGAGGCCATGCCGACCTGGGAGGCCGACGCAGACCTGAAACCAGCCGACCCGGGGGTCATCCCGGAGGAGTTCGCCGGGTCGCTGGCCGAGTTCATCGGGTCGCTGCGGACCGGCGCACTCCCTGACGGACATGCGGCGAGCAACGTGCGCAGTCTTGCCATGGTCGAGGCCGCCATCGAGTCAGCCTCGACCGGCACCCGCGTCTCGATCCCCGACGTCATCGACCGAGCGCTCGCCCAAGCGATCGACGTCGAGGCGGATCCCGACACCGCGAGAGTGCTCCGGCGGTGGCAGCGCGACGGGGTGGGTGCGGGGTCCTGGATCTAGTCGGGCAAGGCCGCGAATCCGAATTCGCGGCCCCGCCCTCTTGCTAGCGTCCGGCCAACGTCACGACGACAGCAACGGCTCCGAGCGCGGGAACCGACAGCTCGAAGCTTCCCTCGCTGACCGAGACGTCGTCGGATGTCGAGCCCAGCATGGATGCGGCGACGATGCGCTCCGCTCCGGCCAGGTGAACGCCCACGGTGACCGGCTCGGTGACGACGGACTGGAACCGGCAGAGCATTCTTCCGTCGTCTATCCAGGTCCGGTCGATGAGCCGGACTCCGTCATGGTCGATGTTCATCGTGGTCGTTCGCTGCTCCTGCCCCGGTCCCGCTGCGAGCGAGGTGGCGAGCACGCCCCGGATCGGCTGGACGATGGGGCTGGCGATCGCAGCGGCGTGGCCGGCCGCGTCATCGGGTGAGCTGACGGCAGCCCCGCCCACGGCGTAGCGGAACTCCATATCGAGCCCCTGCTGCAGCGGATAGTTGGTGTCCCACTGGTTATTGTGCACCCAGGAGAACACCGTGCTGGGCTCGGGCGTGGCCAGCGTGGGCGGGAACGGCAGGTAGGGAAGGGCGATGTCGCCGATCTGAACGAGCGGGGCGTCCACGACGACGAGTGCCGCTGATTCGGTGCCGCTGCTGAGCGAGACCCAGTGCCGGATCGCATGCATGTAGTGCACGGAGCCCGGCACCTGCTCGATATCAGTGCCGATTACGGAGCCGGAGACCTCGCTGCGAATGACCGGTCGATCGATCTTGAAGGGGAACGCGAAGAAGCCCGCCTCCTTCTCGAACGTTTCGCCCTTCTTGACGCGGTTCGTCACCTGCAGCACGGCACTGTCCGTTGCGAGATCCAGCCTGGTGGTGATCTCGTTGTCGCCGCACCGGGTTCGGTAGGTGAGTGACTGCCCCAGCGCATCCGAGCCGAACTGGACTTCGAAGGCGCCCTGATTCACGAGTCGTCTGCTCAGCAGGCTGAGCTCATCGTCGAGGACGAGACTGTGCCCGCTCATGTGGTTGACCTTCGACGCGGTCGCATAGGTGTCGTAGACGTAGGCGTTGAAGCCGAAGGCCGATCCGTCGTCGACGAGATTGCGTGCTTCCGCCTTGAGCAGGATCTCCGAGAGCGCGCCCTTGGCGATGTCGAGGCTCACTCTCACGTGCTCGTTCTCGATCACGGCCGTCCGGCCATCGGCCGAGAGCACGCCCGTGCCGACCGGCGAGGAAACGAGCACGCCGGACGACTGCGGAACATCGAAGTCAGGAGATTCCGCGAAGTACGGGGCACGGATCTGAACCCGGTCCTTCTTCGTCACGCGGATTCGTTCGAAGCCCAGCCCCGGAATGTCCTCGACGCGGAAGACGAGGAATCGGCCGGCCTCCCGGTGGTACGGATTGGTCTGCGGGATCTCGCGGTGGGGAATGCCCTCGCCGGTGCGCGGGTCGGACAGCTCGACCACCGTCTCCAGACTCGCCGCCGACTCGGGGAGGAAGACTGCCACTTCGCCGGTCCGCGGGTGCGCCTGAGTGTTCACCGCCCAGATGCTCGCGTCGCCGTCGCCGGGGTGGCCGAGCTGCTCGGCCAGGCGAACCGAGATGTCGTCTTCGAGGAGCAGCACCTCCTGCTGGGCCTGCTGCACGCGGGAGAACTTCCAATGCCACTGGGCTTCCTGCGAGCTGGTCCCCTCATCGCCCCACGTCCACGGGTTGGCTGCGCCCCAGGTGTGCTCGTCGAACAGCGCGATTCCGCTCCACGCCTCCCGTACCGACTTCTCCACGTCGGCCCCCGGGTGCTCGGGCAGGAGGGTGGCGAGCGTCTCGATCTGGGTCAGCTTGTTCTGCGCCTGGCGGGCGAGCTGCATGCCGTGCGCGCTGGAGCCTGCGCCATCCGCCCACCAGTTGTGCCAATCGCCCCCGAACTCCGGCAGGCCATCGCCGAGGGTGGCTTCAGCCTGGGTGAAGAAGGCTTCATTGGTGCTCATCTGGAGCTGGGGATACGCCCACTTGTCGTTCCAATCCGCCACCGTCTCGGAGATCCGACGGTTGGCGGGTGCGTTGTCGGCGAGCCGGCCCTGCACCCGGAAGTGCACGATGTCGTGCGGGTACGGCTGCCGCGTCCAGGACGGCTTGCTCAACCCGAACCCGAAGGCCTTCTCATCGAACGGCCACGGGTTCACCTCCAACGAGCTCATGTAGAGCGGAAAGAGGTCATCGACCATGTCATAGGACTGCGAGAAGCCGATGTAGGCGCCTTCCTGATATGCCAGGCCATGACCGGAATCCGTCATCCAGGTGAGCACCCGGCCGCCGTTGTGCGCGCGCAGCCAGAACAGCTGCGGCATCTCCTCGGCGTCACGGAGATGCGGAGCAGAACGGCCGGCCCAATTGTGCGCCACCGAGAGATACTTCACCTTGTTGTCGGCCAGCGCATCGACGAAGCCGGACACCACCCCGGGAACATCCGTCTGCATCGCCACCGGGATCTCCACCCCGTAGCGCTCCCGCACCTGCTGCGTGTAGCGGAACAGCTCGTAGAGCTCCGGCGTCGATGCCGTCTCGGTCGCCATGTTGTAGGGCGCCGCCGTCAACTCGATGTTCCCCAGCCGCACCTGGTCGATGAAGCGGTCGATGGTTCGCCCCGTGCGGTGCTTTTCCCAGAGCTGGAAGGTGTGCAGGGATTCGACGACCCATTTGAACTGCCTGTCGGTCGGCCCGGAAGCGGTGTCCTCGACGTGCTCGAGCGCGGTGTCGAGGAACGAGACCTGCTCACGGAGAACCCGAGGCTGCGGATCGGTGTAGCCGATATCGAGATGCGAGTGGTGCACCAGATGAACCTGCCACTTGCGTGCGGGCCGGGCGTCGAGGAGGATCTCGCCGAACTCAGGAGCCTCGGGGAGAACGACGCGGATGGTCGTGGGCTCGTCGATCTCGGGAAAGTAGACCCGCACTCCCTGCGTGTGCGGCTCTGCCCGCGACAGGAACCATCGCCCGTTCACGCCGACCCGGGCGGTCGTGATGGGGAACGGCGCCTGAATGCGGATGGGCTGCGCGGCACCGTCGATCCGTGCATTGCTGTCCGCGTCTTCGACGGCAGGAAACATGCCCGGCCGGGCGAGCATCGGCTCAGCGATGACTCGGATCGTCCGACCGCCGGCGGTGAGGGTCTGGAGTGTCCGATCACGCAGGCTCTTGAAGGCCCACGACGGGGAGAAGGCGACTTCCTTGCTGGTGGGCTTTCTGAGATTCGACACGACGAATAGTCCTTTGATGACGCGAGAAGGCTGATGTGGAGAGTGCGGATGCCGACGGCTACAGGTTCGCGGTGAGACCGCTCTTGAAGTACCGCTGGAAGATGAAGAAGATGGCGACGGTGGGTATCGAGACGACCAGAGCCATGGCGAGTGTCGCCGGCTGTCCCACGGTGGAGTCCTTCCCCTGCAGACCCGTCAGCGCGGCCATGACCGGTTGCGTCTCTGGGCTGATGGCGAGTGTGATCGCGAAGAAGAGCTCGTTCCAGATCGCGATGAACTGGAAGACGAGTGCGGCAGCCATCGCCGGCCGCACCAGCGGAAGGTAGATGCTCCACAGCATCCGCCACCACCCCGCGCCGTCGATTCGGGCCGCCTGGCTGAGCTCGATGGGCAGCGTCGCCATGAAGTTCCTCGTCAGGAAGAACCCGAACGGAATGCAGATGGCGGTGTACACGATGATCAGGGCGGGCTTGGTGTCGTAGATTCCGAGACCGATGGACGCCTGGTACAGAGGAATGGCGAACGCCTGCAGCGGGAGAAGTGTTCCGACGTAGATCAGCCAGAACCACGTCTTGGGGCGCTTCACCGGCATGATGATCACGGCGAAGGCTGCCAGCGTCGCGATGCTCACCGAGAGAAGTGTGGCGACGGCGGCATAGATCAGGCTGTTCGTCGCAGCCATCGTGAAGTTGCCGGCTTCCCATCCTCGCGCGATATTCCCGAACAGCCCGAAGCCACCGGGGAACCACACGGGCTTTCCCGTGTAGTCCTCGAGGGGCGTCATGGCGTTCACCAAGACCAGGTAGGTCGGAATCAGCCATCCGATCGAGACGATGGTGACCAGTATCCCCACGATGAGAGAGCCAGGGCTCATCTTCCTGACATGCGTCGTGGTCATGACTCGTTTCCAATCTGACGGCGAAGGTAGATCCAGGACGCCGCGAGCACGATCACCGTGAGGAAGATCGCGATCGCTGAGCCCACGGCGGGATCGAAGAGCAGGAACGTCTGCCGATACATGGAGAGGGCCAGCACCTCGGACTGGCGACCTGGGCCACCCCGGGTCAGCACGTAGACGATGTCGAACGTTCGAAGAGCGTTCGCGATCGTGAGTCCGACCACGACGGCCGTCACCGCGCGAAGCTGCGGAAAGATGATGGAGATGAAGCGCCGGAACCCGGCGGCGCCATCCAGCGCCGCCGCTTCCAGCGTGTCGCGCGGGATCGTCTGCAGCCCGACCATGAACAGGACGACGTTGACTCCGGTGCCGTTCCAGGTGGCGACGAGGATCCCCGCGATCACGTTGGACGGCCAGTGCAGGAGCCAGGCTTGGTCCAGGGCACCCAACCCGAAGAAGTTCAGGGCCTGCGAGATCGAGCCCCCCGTCTGGAACATCATGTATCCGACGATGCCGACGGCGGTCCCGGAGAGGGCATAGGGGATGACGACGGCCAGTCGCGCGACCGATCCGAGACGCATCGAGTCCGTTGCGACCGCGATGGCGAGCCCGAGGCAGACCGGCAGCAGGAGCGACCCGACGACCCAGATGAGCGTGTTCACCACCGAGCCCAGAAGTGCCGGGTCGGTGAACAGCTGGACGTAATTGTCCAGGCCCACGAAGCCCTCACCGACATTGCCGAAGAAGGATCTGACCAGCGTG
>NZ_JBFUMV010000024.1:0-47617 GCF_054049175.1 Microbacterium sp. P5_E9
GTCCTCGTACATCAAGCACTTCTCTGCCGCTGATGACGACCAAGAACGATGGTTGGAGTTCCGCGGAGTGAACTCGTCCGCCCGCGTGTTCCTCAACGGCACACTGGTCGGCACTCATGAGGGTGGGTACTCCACGTTCCGCGTCGACCTTTCGGAGGTGGTGGCCCCGCAGAACACCCTCGTCGTTCTCGTCGACAACGGCCCGAACGAGACGAGCTATCCGCAGCGTGCCGACTTCACCTTCTATGGCGGTATCTATCGCGACGTGTACCTCATCGAGGTGCCGCGAGAACATTTCGCACTGGACGACTCGGGTGGTCCTGGGGTGGTGGCGACTGTGCATCTCGACGGATCGAACGCCCGCGTGATGCTCAACGCGCAGGTCTCCGGCGGCGACGCCGTCCACTTTTTCATCCATGGCGTCGGGGAGGTCGTCGCTCCCGTAACCGAGGGCGTGGCCAGGGCATCCGTCGAGATCGCGAGCGTTCGCCGCTGGCATGGAGTGCGTGATCCCTACCTCTACTCGCTCGTGGCGACCCTTCTCGTCGACGAACAGGCCGTCGACGACGTCGCCTTGCGTTTCGGATGCCGAGAGTTCGCCGTGGACCCGGATCGGGGATTCGTCCTGAACGGCGAGGACTATCCGCTTCGTGGCGTGTCCCGACACCAGGACTGGGATGGCGTTGGCAACGCGATCACCGCCGAGCATATGGACGCCGATCTCGAACTTCTGCGTGAACTCGGCGCCACCACCGTGCGACTCGCGCACTACCAGCACGACCAGGGCTTCTACGACCGATGCGATGAGGCCGGCATTGTGGTGTGGGCGGAGATCCCGCAGATTTCCGACTTCCTGCCCCTTGGAAAAGCAGACGCAGAACGGCAGCTGACCGAACTCATCGTTCAGAACCGCCATCACGCCAGCATCATGTGTTGGGGCCTGTCGAACGAGATCACAATCACCCGCAATACGCCCGAGATTCTGACCGCGCACCAGGAGCTCAACGAGCTCGCACATCGCCTCGACCCCACTCGTTTGACGGCCATTGCGAACGTGTTCGTGCTGGATGCCTCCGACCCTCTCGCGACGGTCACCGACGTGATGAGCTACAACATCTATTACGGCTGGTACGTCGGAGACTTCAGTGACAACGAGAAGTGGCTCGACGAGTTCCGCGTCGAGCATCCCGGAGTAGCCGTCGGTATCTCCGAATACGGCGCAGACGCGAACCCGCGCTTTCAGACGGCGAACCCCGTGCGAGGCGATTACTCAGAGCAGTTTCAGGCGGCCTATCACGAGCACATGCTCACAATCATCGCGGAGCGTCCTTGGCTCTGGGCTACTCATGTCTGGAACCTCGCGGACTTCGGTGTGGATGGCCGCAACGAAGGCGAGTTTCCAGGACGGAACCAGAAAGGTCTGGTCAGCTTCGACCGCTCGCTGAAGAAGGATGCGTTCTACCTCTACAAGGCTGCCTGGTCCGCGCAACCGTTCGTCCACATCGCTGGACGTCGGTACGAGGATCGCGCAGAGGAGGTGACCCAGGTGGCCGTCTATTCGAACTCCGACGAAGTCTCGCTGTGGTGCGATGGTCAGCTCGTCGGTCAGCAGTCGGGGACGAGGGTCTTCCGCTTTTCTGTCCCGCTCTCGGGCGACCACGAGCTGGTTGCACGTGCCGGGGACACCACCGATTCGATCCGGATTCGTCGCGTCGCGACGCCGAACGAGCAGTACTCGATGGAAGTCGCCGAAGTGACGAACTGGTTTGAGGAAGACGAGCTTCCGGCCCCGGACGGTTTCTACTCGGTCCGGGACACGCTCGGAGACATCAAGCAGTCTCCTGGAGGCGCTGCGCTGATCGAGCAGCTCATGTCTCGGATGGCGGGCGGTGCAAGTCACGTTGCCGAGAACATGATGACCACGGAGGTGGCCCAGTATGTGCTCAGCCGGATGACCTTCCAGGCCGTTCTGCAGCAGGCGCCGGGGTCAGTGTCCAGGGAACAGGTCTCGGCGCTCAACGCCGCTCTGAATCAGATCTCTCGAGTTTGAGCTTGCTGAGTTGGTGGCGTCTCCGTTGAGAACGCACCGACTCGCCAAATGAAAGACGGACTATCAATGACGAATTTTCCCCCCGGCTTCCTCTGGGGAGCTGCCACCGCCGGACACCAGATCGAAGGCAACAACGTCAACAGTGACTGGTGGGAGCGTGAGCTGACCTTTCCCGGCATGGAACTCTCGGGCGATGCGGTCGACAGCTACCACCGTTTCCGCGAGGACATCGACCTTCTCGCCGATGCGGGGCTCACGACCTACCGCTTCAGCCTCGAATGGTCCCGCATCGAACCTGTGGAGGGGCGCTTCTCGCGCGCCGAGCTCGCCCACTACCGCCGGGTGATCGAGTACTGCTTCTCACGGGGAGTCGTGCCTTTCGTGACCCTGCAGCACTTTACGACTCCGCGATGGTTCGCGAACGACGGCGGCTGGACCTCCCCCAGGGCCAAGGAACGCTTCCTGAGCTTCGTGACCGAGGCCACGACCATCCTCGACGGCGTCGAGTGGGTCGCGACGATGAACGAACCGAACATGCAGGCGGCCATCATGACGGCGATGCGCCGCATGACCGCGACCCAGGGCGGTCAGTGGCAGAGCCCCACCGTCGAGAGCGGCACCGAGCGCGAGGACGGCGAGGAGACGAAGCTCGAGAAGAAGCAGCACGGCGCGTTTCTGCAGGACGCCGACCCCGAGATCGGTCGCACCTTCGTGGACATCCACCACGCCGCACGCGAGATCGTGCGTGCACAGACGAACGCGAAGGTGGGCTGGACCATCGCCGCGGGCGCCTTGACGGCAGTTCCGGGAGGGGAGGAGAAGCTGAGGCAGATCCGCTACGGCAAGGAGGACGTCTATTGGGAGGGTGCCCGGGGCGACGACTTCGTCGGAGTCCAGGCGTACTCGAGTCAGCAGGTCGACGCCAACGGACTCGTCCCGCACCCGGCGCACCCCGACAACACGCTGGTCGGAACGGCGTTCCGACCAGACTCGCTCGCGATGGCGGTCCGCCACGCGTGGGAGGTGTCGGAGGGTGTGACCGTCATCGTCACTGAGAACGGAATCGCGACCGCTGATGACGCGCAACGTGTTCGCTACACCGACCTAGCATTGCGCGGCCTGGCGGAAACCATCGCCGACGGCATCGATGTCCGCGGCTATCTGCACTGGAGCCTGCTCGACAACTTCGAATGGGGACACTGGGCTCCGACCTTCGGCCTGATCGCTGTCGACCGCGACACGTTCGTCCGAACACCGAAGCCCAGCCTCGCCTGGCTCGGCGAGGTGGCACGCGGAAACGGACTGGCCTTACTCGGAATTCAATCCCGCACGCAGGATAACGAAGCACCCGGCGCGTTGCCGTTCGGTGCCAAACAAGGAGGTTTGAAATGAAAGCTGCGAAACTTCGGAATTGGAGCCTCGCATGACCGATCCCGTCGTCAAGGAGGAAGGCGAGGACCAGCGCTGGACGTCCGCAATCGCGGTCCACTACGACTCCAAGAAGCGGCTCTCTCGCTACATCCGCTGGTACCTGTTCCTCGCGCTCGCTATCGCAGCGATCTGGACGTCCTCGCAGGGCATTCTGATGCCGAACCAGGTCCAGATCCTTCAGTTCGGTCAGTTCTTCACCGGTGCGGACGCGGGTGTGGACCTGCAGGCGCTCACCGAGCTGGGAAGAGCGGTCGCTGCCGGTGACATTCAGCCCAGCGCCGACCAGACCCGACAGCTTGCCCTGCTCGATGACTTTGAGGCCTCTCGCGCTGCCGGCCTGGCGTTCGTCACCACGACCAGCGCTATCGTCGTCATGCTCCTTCAGCCCGTCATCGGTGTCATGTCCGACCGGACTCGCTCCAGGGCTGGGCGACGTGCCCCGTGGATCCTCTACTCGGCGCTGGTCGGCGCGATTCTCCTCGTCGCGGTTCGCTACGCTCCGTCGGTGGCGGTCCTCGTCGTGCTCTGGACCCTGACGGAGCTCGCGTTCAACGTCACCAGCAACCCGCTCCAGGCCACGGTTGCAGATCGTGTACCGCATGAACGCCGCGGGCGGGTGACCTCCTGGACGAGCATGGGCTCAATCATCGGTGGCCTGATCGGCGGCATCGGCGCCGGTGCCTTGTTCGGTCTCATAGGGTTGGACTTCTACCTGATCCTGGCTCTAGTCGTGGTGATCGCGGCCGTTCTGTTCGTGACTCGCAACCGGGACGAGAGTTCCGTCGATCTCCAGCGGGACAAGTTCGCGTGGAAGCCGTTCCTCCGCGGATATGCCAGCGCGTTGAAAGAGCCGAATTACCGCTGGCTTTGGATCTCCCGAGCCCTGTTCTTCTTCGGGTACAGCACAACGACGGTTCTCAGTCTCTACATGCTCCAAAGCTACATATCGCCGGCGCTGAGCGCCGCGGAGGCCTCCGCCACCGTGCCGCTGCTGGGCCTTTGTGGAATCCCCTCCACGCTGATCGCTATCGCGGTATCCGGACGGCTCTCTGACCGCATCGGTCGTCGCAAGCCCTTCGTGGTAGTCGCATCGGTCCTCATGGCGGTGTCTCTGGCGATTCCGCTCATCTCCCCGACGCTGCCGGCGCTGTTCATCCAGGTCGTCATCACCGGCGCGGCGTTCGGCATTTACATCCCCGTGGACAACGCAATGTTCATCGATTTTCTGCCCGACCCCGCCCGAGCAGCGCGTGACCTTGGTCTGGCCACGGTCGCGATGAACCTCGGGCAGGCGCTTGCCCCCGCGCTCGCTGCCGTTGTGGTCGCGGTGACCGGTGGGTATCAGTTCGTCTGGGTGGCGGCGCTCGTGCTGGTCGCGTTGGCGACGCTGACCATTTCACCCATCAAAGAAAAACGCTACACGCTTGCCTAAACGCAGAGGTCCCCGAAGGGTCCACCAGGGGGCCCCCTGGACGCCGAAAACGCCTCAACTAGAGGCATCAGTCAGGAGACGACCGGATCAGGAATTATGCCTTTGACCTGGGTTGTTTTGGCGGAGACGGAGAGTGCAGGGCTGAAGCCGCCCAGGTCCCGATCTGCGCTCAGCCGACTGCAACCCACCGCGACGAGCAGTGCGGGCGACTAGCCCACGGCACCGTTCAGACCGTACGAGATCGCACCCGACATAGGCGACTTCCCACGCGCAGCCGCTAAGTCCTCGGGTCCAGCAGTATCCCCATCCGTCGGCGGCTCCGCCGATAGGCTCTGATCCTGATGAGCGACGATTCCCCAGACACAGAAGCGACGCGCGTTGAATCGGTCCGCAACCGTAAGCCCACGATATATGACGTCGCAAAACACCTCGGACTGAATCCGTCGACGGTGTCCAGGGCACTCAACAACCCCGGCCGAGTAAATCAGGTGACCGAAGCCAAGATTCGTGCGGCGGCCAATGAACTTGGCTACCGGACGAATCCCTTCGCTCGCGCGCTGCAAACGGGTAAGACCGGCACCTTCGCGGTGATCCTCTCCGATATAACCAATCCGGTGCACTTCGACCTCATCCGGGGGGCCGAGCAGGTGGCCGCCAGAAACGGCCTCACGCTCGTTCTTGCGGAGACCCAAGGCTCTCCGGACGCAGAAAGAGCGACGATCGCCCGTCTGCAGCGCTCGGTCGATGGAATCCTGGTCGTTGCGTCGCGTCTAGATGCCGACTCGTTGCGCGCTATTGCCGCAGAGACGCCCGTCGTTGCCGCAAATCATGCAGCAGACGGGATCCCATCGGTATTTGCGGACATGCGGACCGGTCTCATCGAAGCGGTGGAGCACCTGCACGGGCTGGGGCACCGGTCGTTGGCGTACCTCGGCGGTCTCAACGCTTGGATCGACGCGGCCAGATGGGATCTGCTGCTMGGTGAAGCGGAGAGTAGGGGAATGTCCATCGTCGAGATCGAAGCCGATTCCGCAACTGTGGCGGGCGGCGCTGGTTCCCTTCGCCGGGTGCTCGCGAGCGGCGTGACCGCGGTGGTGGCGTACAACGACTTGGTCGCGCACGGCCTGTTGCTCGCTTCCCGAAGCGCGACCGTCGATGTTCCCGGAAGGCTGAGCGTTGTGGGTTTCGACGACATCTTCAGCGCGGAACTTTCGGTCCCTGCCTTGACAACTGTTCGCTCGCCGCTGCGCCAAATCGGGACAGTGGCCATGAACCGGTTGATCACGGGCGCCTTTCCGGGTACCGAGTCCGAGAGAGTCGCGCTAGCGACGACACTTGTTGTCCGTGAATCCTCAGGACCGCCGCCCGACAGTTAGTTAGAGGTCTGTCGTGGGGCGAGACGTTCAGAGCCGCGTAGTAGCGCCGGCTAAACGACATCAGACCGACCCACGGGCGCCGTTGGCGGTCCGGCTCACAGCGGCCGCCACGCTCGGTCGCAGTGCGGCCGCCCAGACTCGGGCAAGATCTTTGGCAGGTTGGCCAATCGATTGTCGTGTAGCCTCGGGGCCGCCACCGCACCGATCAGCGACTTGTCAAGGTCTAGTGGGTGTCTTCGGCTTCGATCTCGGTGCGGTCGCCCGACCACAGCGTGTGGAAGGTGCCGGGCTTGTCAACGCGCTGGTAGGTGTGGGCGCCGAAGAAGTCCCGCTGCCCCTGCACGAGTGCCGCCGGCAGGCGGTCGGCGCGCAGCCCGTCGTAGTACGACAGCGAGGACGAGAACGCCGGAGCGGGGATGCCGGTGCCCGCCGCTGTGCCGACAATCCGCCGCCACGCGTCCTGCGCGCGGCCGAGCGCTTCGACGAAGTACGGCGCGGTGAGCAGCACCGGCAGCTCCGGCGTCTCGGCGTAGGCGTCCGCGATGCGGTTGAGGAACTGTGCGCGGATGATGCAACCGCCGCGCCAGATCTTCGACACCGCGCCAAGGTCGATGTTCCAGTCGTACTCCGCCGCGCCGGCGCGGATCTCGTCGAACCCCTGCGAGTACGCGACGATCTTCGACGCGTACAGGGCCAGACGCACGTCCTCGATGAACGCGTCGTCGTCCTCCGCGAAGCCCGAGGCGGACCCGCCCGAGGCGTCGGGACCGGGCAGCTCACGCGAGACGGCACGCTGCTCGGGGTGCGAGGAGAGCGAACGGGCGAAGGTCGCCTCGGCGATGCCCGACACCGGAACGCCCAGGTCGAGTGCGGTCTGCACCGTCCACGCGCCGGTCCCCTTGGCGCCGGCCTGGTCGAGGATGACGTCGACCAGCGGCGCGCCCGTCTCGGCGTCGACCTGGCGCAGCACCTCGGCGGTGATCTCGATGAGATACGACTCGAGCTCACCCCGGTTCCACTCCGCGAACACGTCCGCGATCTCCGCCGGGCTCTTGCCGGTGCCGCGGCGGATGAGGTCGTAGGCCTCGGCGATGAGCTCCATGTCGGCGTACTCGATGCCGTTGTGCACCATCTTCACGAAATGCCCGGCGCCGTCATGGCCGATGTGGGTCACGCACGGCTCGCCCTCGGCGACCGCCGCGATCGAGCGCAGGATCGGACCGAGCGTCAGCCAGGACTCGTCCGAACCGCCCGGCATGATCGACGGGCCGTGCAGCGCGCCCTCCTCCCCGCCGGAGATGCCCGCGCCGACGAAATTGATGCCCGTCTCCCGCACCGCCTTCTCGCGGCGGATCGTGTCGGTGAAGAGGGCATTGCCGCCGTCGACGATGATGTCGCCCGGCTCGAAGACGTTCACGAGCGCGTCGATGACGGCATCCGTCCCGGCCCCGGCCTTTACCATGACGATCGCCGTCCGCGGCTTCTGCAGCGACGCCGCGAACTCCTCGTACGTCTCGGCCGGCACGAACTCCGCTTCGGGGTGCTCAGTGAGCAGCGTCTCGGTCTTCGGATAGCTGCGGTTGTAGATGGCCACCGTGTTGCCCTCGCGACTGGCGAGGTTCCGGGCCAGATTCGACCCCATCACCGCCAGCCCCACGACGCCGATATTCGCAACCGGCTCGCGGGCGGCACCCGGGCCCGTGGGAGTCGGAGCCGGGCGCTTCACCTCTTCCGGGGGAGGGGCACCCTCGTGCACCCGGGTGGAGCCGGGCTGGTCATCGCGGTCGGTCGAGACGTTCGTCTGCGCGTGGTTGTCGTTCGAGTTCATGTTCTTCCTTCGTTGACAAGAGGTGTCCCATGGATACGCCCTTCAAGTAGGAGGCTCCGATTCGGTGGTCTGTGCCACGAGCCGAAAGGGAGCATGTCAGTGCAGCTCGCCTTCCGTACCCGGCCTGGACGTACGTCGACGCCTATTGGGCCGGCGCGATGCCAGTCGATGCGCGCACGACGAGGGTCGTGGCCAACGGCGGCATTGCGTCGGCCGCCTCGTCGCCGGCGAGCCGCGCGAGCAGATTGGCCACGGCACGCTCACCGGCCTCCACCAGCTGCGCCCGCACGGTGGTGAGTGGGGGTGTGATCAGTTCGCTGCCGAAGATGTCGTCGAATCCGGCCACGCTCAGCTGGTCCGGAACTGTGATGCCCTTCGCGGCCGCGGCTTGCATGAGACCGATCGCGAGGAGGTCGTTGAAAGCGACGACCGCGGTGGGACGTGCAGCAAGGACGCGGCGCAGCGCTGCCCGACCGCCGTCGATGGTCGGCGAATTGGGTCCGATCTCCACGAGGGAGAATCCCAGTCGGCCGGAGGCCTCGAGCATCAGCTCGAATCGCTTGTCGCTGATCCAAGAAGTCTCCGGGCCCGATAGGTATGCGATGGACCGGTGTCCCAGTTCGGTGAGATGCGTCAGGAGCTGTCCCACACCGCTCTCGACATCGGGGAGCACCCCCGGAACGCCCTCGACAGCACGATTGATGAGCACGACTGGTTTCCGCTCCGCAACCTCGGCGATGCGCTCGCTGGACAGCCTCGTGGTCGCCATGACTACCCCGTCGACACTCGGCATGAGTCGCTCGATCACCGTGGCCTCCGCCTCGCCCGATTCTTGGGACTCGGCGATGACCAGCGTGTAGCCGGCGGCGGTGGCTGCTTGCTCCGCCCCACGCACGATGCCGAACACCACCGGGTTGGTGATGTCTGCAACGACGAGCGCCAGCGTATGACTGCGTCCCGTTGGCAGGCCCCTGGCCATCGGGTTGAACCGGAAGTTGAGTGTGTCTGCCGCCGCGCGGATCTTTGCCTCTGTCGCGACGCTGATCCGCCCTGGCTTTGACAGTGCGCGCGAGACCGTCGACGGATTGACGCCGGCGAGCTCAGCGATGTCGTAGATCGTCGCCGCTCCTCCACGCCGCCGCACCCGCGCGGCGATCTCCGGGGGAACTTTCCCATCGATGTGTGCCGGAGCGCCGTCAACCATTTCGTGAGATCCAATCTGCTGCTCTGTCCACAACCTCGGCCAACGACGACTCCACGTCGACGACAACGCCTCGCTCATCAGACTCGAGGGGCTCCAGGGCGGACAGCTGGGAGTCCAGGAGTCCGGGCGGCATGAAATGATCATCCCGCGCTGCCGCTCGGGCGGCCAACACGGCGCGCTGCGCGGTGAGGTGAACGAAGACCGCGTCGGGGCGAGCGCTGCGCAACCGATCACGGTAGGTACGCCGCAACGCCGAGCACGCCACCACGACGTCTACCTTGTCCGCGAGGCGCGCCCCGACACGATCGAGCCACAGCCACCGATCCTCGTCCTCGAGTGGGATACCTGAGGCCATCTTCTCTACATTCGCCGCGGGGTGTAGCTGGTCTGCGTCGATCCAAGGTGTCCGCAATCGCGTCGACAAAGCGCTCGCTACCGACGACTTACCCGCCGCCGAGACGCCCATCACAACAACCGCGGTCACGCCGAAGCTCCGGCGAATACCTGCGCACGAATGTCGTCGAGGACGCGAGCGACCGACTGGGTCGCCACCGCGTCATGGGACGGATGCTGGCGCTCACCTCTCGCGATCGCGTCGGCTACTGATCGGATCATGGGGACATACCCGTTGCCTTCCCGTGGACGGGAGAGGCGGTCCGGTTCGCGAAACATTGCCCCCGAGGATCCGGCGTGCAGCCGCGCCACGTCCGTCGCCCAGAACATCGCGGGGATCTCGATCCAGCCCGCGGTGCCGCTCATCGAGGCGGACGGATCGACGAACTCGATGATGGAGCAGGCGAGCTGGGATGACCCTCCGCCCTCGTGCCTCAGAGTGATGCGGGCTGAGACGTCGACCCCGTCCAGAACCGACCCGGTTGCCGAGACATCGATGACCGGTCCGAGCACCCACTCTGCGAGCGTGACGGGGTAGATCCCCTGGTCAAGCACCGTGCTGCCGCCCAGCTCCGCATTCCACCGGTTCCCTCCCGCCGGAAAGGGCAATCCGAACGCGCCGCGGACGTCTCGGGGCTCCCCGATCAGGCCATCTCGGATGAGGCGGAGGACTTCGACATGCAGTGGGTTGAACTTCATCCACATCGCTTCCATGGCGAAGCGGTCGTGTGCGCTCGCCACCTCGAACAGCCGCTCCACCTCGTCGGCCGACATCGCCATGGGTTTTTCGACCAGCACGTGCTTGCCCGCTTCGAGAGCGCGGACCGCCAGGTCGAGATGAGTCGCCGGCGGTGTGGCGACATAAACGACATCGACATCGTCGCGCTGCAGGAGGGCGTCGAGGTCCGTGGTCGCGAATGCAATCCCATGTTCCTGCGAGAACGCTTCGGTCTTCTCGGGGCGCCTCCCCCACACCCCCGCGACGACTCCGCCGGCGGCCTGAATGTCAGGGATGAAGGTCTCACAGATGCGGCCAGTTCCGAGCACGCCCCACCGCTGGGTTGAGTCCGAGTTGGTCACTGGCGCCATCTCATTCGCCGGCACCGGGCTTGCGGCCCTCGAGTCCGCGCCAGCGCTGACGCAGAAGCCGCGCAGCAGACTTCGGTTTGCGGTCACGCGTGAAGACGCCCTTCTTATTGCCGTCGACGCGGTGCAGCCCGTTGTCGGTGGCGAAGTCGGCGAAGTTCCATACGTGTTCCCCGACGAATTGGGGGAAGCGGTCAAACACGCTGTGATTCGCCTCGAGATACGCGATCTGATACTCCTCGGTCCAGACTTTGTCCTCCCAGACGGAGTGGACGCCCGGTTCGGTGTCGGCACCGTACTCGCTCATCATGATGGGCTTCTCGACCCGGTCGATCCAGCCCTGCAGGTCGCCCTGTAGGTATGCCTGAGCAACATCTAGCTCGCCGCCGGCGATGTACCAGCCGTAGTAGCGGTTGATGCTGACGACGTCGAAAAGGTCGACGATGAGGTCGTTCTTGAAGGTGGCGAACATAACCGCCGAGTAGGTCAGCGGGCGAGTGGGATCGAGTTGCCTTGCAAGTTCGACGAGCGGTTCGAAATACTCGCGGGCACCCTCTTCGTTCGAGGCGGGCTCGTTCGCGATGCTCCACATGACCACCGAGGGGTGGTTCCGGTCTCGCGTCATGAGCTCGCGTAGATGCTGTGCGTGCGCCGCCTGGGTCTTGTCGTTGGCGTACTGATCGGAGAAGGTCGGGAACGGGGGCGTGCCGGTCATCCCACCGACCACGCCCATGTTCAGTCCGACTGCGGCCGTCTCATCGATGACGACGATGCCGTGGCGGTCGGCGAACTCCAGAACCTCCTCGGCATACGGGTAGTGCGACGTACGGAAGGAGTTGGCGCCGATCCATTCGAGCAGCTGGAAGTCGTGCACAAGGAAGGCGTCGTCATGACCCTTGCCTCGCACAGGGGCGTCTTCGTGCTTGCCGAATCCTGTGAAGTAGAACGGCTCGCCGTTGATGAGGAACTCGTATCCGCGCACTTCCACGGTGCGTACGCCGACCGCCAGCGGATAACTGTCTACGACTTCGTCGCCGACGACGAGTTCAGCAGTCAGCTGATAGAGATAGGCAGCGCCGGGCTTCCACAGCACGACGTCGGGGATCGAAAGGGTGCCTTCAGCGCCGCCAGCCGAGGCCACGACATTGCCTTCCGCGTCTTCGAGCCGCACGCGGACATCGCCGGCACCGTTCACCGCTACGCGGTAGTCGACAGAGCCGATGGCGTCCTCGAAATCAGTGACCACGACGAGGTCTTCGATGCGCGCCTTCGGGCGACTGTAAAGCCACACCGATCGAGCAAGACCCGCGTAGTTGAAGAAGTCGTGGAAGTAGGTCTGCTTCTGCTTTCCGGTGATTCCGACCTCGATCTTGCCCGGGGGTATCGTCTCGTTCGTGAGATTGCCCGACACGGCGACCGTGAGTCGGAACTCTCCCCCGGCCGGCATCAGATCAGTGACGTCGACATCGAAAGGCGTGTAGCCGCCGATGTGCTCGCCGACCAGGGCGTCGTCCACGTATACGCGCGCGGCGTGGGTTGCTGCATCGAACCGCAACAGCACGTCCTCGCCGCTCCACCCACGGGGCACCCGGACCGTGCGCTGGTAGTAGACCCAGCCGACGTGCTTGCGGATCTCCGGATCTGTGAACAGGTCGTTGTACGAGGCCGGGACCGCCGCCTCGAGCGGTGTGCGGAGCGTCGATTCCCACGGCTTCTCGTCTACCCGGGAGTCCAGCGCGAAGCGCCAGACCCCGTCCAGATTGACGAGATCGCGGGTGGGGGTAGAACGGGGCTTCAGCATTGCGGCCTTTCTGCGCGACTGTGCGTGTATGGATGAAGTTAACCAGAAAACCACTCGATTGGCAACCGATTGCCAGAGATACGGGCTCAGATGGTCTGCCCGGCGTCCGCAAGAAGCGTGCTGCCGGTCATGATGGCTGATATGTCGCTCGCGCAGAACAGCACCACGCGGGCAATGTGATCCGGTGTGTTCCCGTTCGGCCGATCAGGCTTTGCGCCATCACCGGCATGACCACGCTCGCATCGAGGCGCACGCTCCGTCCGGACAGTGAGAACAGGTCGGCGAGTGGTTCGGCCGACTTGTCAGCGAAAGGGAACGGCATGATCTTCTCCTGGGACAGATGATTCGTGGATGGGGCGGGAAGGGAGCTCTACCGAGCCGTGCGCACTCCGGCGCCGATCGTGATACCGCCGATAAGAGCCAGCGCCGCTGCAGAGAGATACAGCGCGAAGAAGTTCTCCCCTCCGGCGATCGCGAGCACGAAGGGGGCCGTGGCCGGCGCCAGCACTCCGGGGATCTTCTGGGCGAACAGGGTGATCGCCATGTATCGGCCGGCTTCGGTCTCGCGGTTCGGCAGCACGTCGAGGGTCAGCGCCTGGCCGACAGCGGAGAAGGTCGCTATGCCCAGCGAGGAGATGAGTGTTCCTGTCAGGAGGCTCGGTATGTCGCCGGCGAAGGCCGACACCGCGCACCCCAGCCCGAAGATCGTCGCGCCTCCGACGATGAGCGGCTTGCGCCTTCCGGTCTTGTCGCTCAGCCATCCGCCACCGAGTGACCCCAGCAGTGCCGTGCCGATGCTGAGTGCGGCAGTAATGGCCTGGAAGCTGGCCACGTCGGGGACCGGGACGTCGAGACGTTGCGCGAAGAAGAACACGGAGAAGCTGGTGGCAAAGGTGAGGCCGAGGAAGAAGACGAACCTTCCCGCCCAGTTCCACGCGAAGTCCGGATGCGCTCGAGGATCGAAAGCGTAGCTGCGTACGAGGCGCCCGAGCGTGAGCGCCTCGGGATGCAGGGTGGCGCGGCTGTCGGGGTCGCGCGCGAAGCATACGAAGAGCCCGACCAGCACGAGGCCGACGGCCGCGGGGATTGCGAAGACGAGCAGTGTCTCGGCGCGGACGGTCCCGACGAGAATGATTCCGATCACCGGAGCGATCTGCATGGCCAGCCCGGTCATCCCCGAGACCTTGCCCCGCTGGTGGGCGGGCAGTCGGTCGGCCTGCCAGTTGCCGATCGACCCACCCACCGTGTTCCACCCCATAGTGGAGAGCACCCATCCCGCGGCGAGCACGATGAGATTGGGGGCGAGCGCCATCGTCGGAACGGCGATGAGGCCGAGGACGACGCCGATGACGGTGAACGGACGTCGGCGACCCCACCGAGACCGAGTGCGGTCGCTCAGGATGCCGGTGAGCGGTGCGACGACGAGCGTCGCCGCCGAGCCGATCCCGAGCATGTAGCCGAGGATGTCGGCCCTTCCGGGGGCGAGCTGGTCGAGTCGTACGGCGAGAGAGTATGACATCGGCACGATCATCGCCATGCCGGTCCCGAAAGTCGCCGCCACCAGCAGGATGATCCCCCACACCGGCACGGGTGACAGCTCGGCTGGTCGGGGGACTGCCGCGGTCGGCTCGGCGATTGGGGGCTGCGCCAGCGCCGTATTCGCGGGGACGACGCGGGGCTCGTCGTCGGCGCCGATGGGCTCGTCTTCGTCAGCGAGGCGAGTCATGCGTGCTCCAAGGCGCGAGGTCGGACTCGCCCGCTCAGGCGAGCACGCCTCGACGCGCGACCTCACCCAGCCACGCGAGGCTGGAGTGCTGCAGGGTGATCACCCGGGTCACGTCGAACTCGAAGCATGTTTCGATCATGCGGCGGTAGTGCGCCAGTTCCGCGCGAGAGATGTGCCCGGGGATGGGCTCGATACGAGACCACTCGATGCCGAAGCGGTAGCTGTTCGGGCCTGCGGCAGCGAGGAGGGAGATGTCGTCCCGATATCGGTGATAGCTGTCGACTGCGTCGCCGGACAACTCAATGCCAGGCGTGATCTGCTCGCGCGCCCACCAGTCGCTGTTGATGTTGTTGCCTTCGATCTGGTGCGGGGCCGTCGCAGCCCCCCACAGGAACCTGTCTGGGAAGTTCGTCACCATTGATCTCTTCCTCCGAGTTCGCGTCGTGACAACCGATTGCCCGACCACTGTAGCATAATCTCGAAAGGTCTTACTATTTCTTGGGGGGGCTGATGGCACGGACATATGCCAAGACCGCAGGCGTTCGTCAGTCGATCGTCGCGGCGTGTGCGTCGGCGTTCGGCGAAAGCGGATTCCACGGGGTGTCCATGGCCGAGATCGCGCGGCGCGCCGGGATCAGCCATACCGGACTGCTTCATCACTTTCCCCGAAAGGAGGACCTGCTGACGGCGGTGCTGGCTCTGCAGGACGAAAACAGCGCGGCCTACCTGCTCGAGTACGGCACATTCGATCTCGAATCAGATCCCGTCGACGTGCTTCGCGGCATGGTGAACACTCTCGTTGCGCGTGACCGCCATGCCGGGCTCGTGGAACTGAGCGCAGTGCTTACCGGTGAGGCAGCCCCCTCTACTCACCCGGCCCACGACCATTTCGCACGCCGGTATGACGACATCCGTCGCTTCCTGGGTCGGCTGTTCCAGCGCCTTCACGATGACGGCAGACTGGTGGGCGAAGCGAGCCCCGACCAGCTCGCGGCCGCCACGATCGCCCTCACCGAGGGCCTGCACCTGCAATGGCTTTACTCCACGGATCGTCGATTCGATGCGGACTCGGTGCTGCGCGCGACACTGGGCTCGTTCGTGCCAGAGCTGCGCGGCGACGATTGAGCGAGTTCGAAGGCCGCGGCGTCGAATCCGTGTGGATCGTTCGTGATGAACGGATGCTGCGCACGACGCGTCGGTGCGCAGCATCGGTCGACTCACCCGTCGAGTGGCTCGACCCAGACAGTGGCTTTCGTGCCGACCGACACTACGGATTCCGGGCCGGCAGCGCCATCCAGTTCGAGTGCCACGGCCGCTCGTCCGCCCTCGTCTGCGCGCAGTTCGGCGACAGTCGTCAGGTTGTCCTCGTAGGCGGATGTGACTCGTACCCGCCCGCTCGGTGAAGTCAGCGGAGGCGTCGTGACGATGGCTGAGCCGGCGCCTGTGAACACGAAGGAGCCCGGCGCGGCGACCTCGAGGGAGCTGAAGCCCGCAGCTGCCCGGGTGAGGGCGACATCCCAGCCGAAGATCGAGAACGCGTCGGCGATCGAGATGTACGCGAAGCCCGACGGGTGAGCGTCGAGCTCGCTCCACGTCTTCGACAGGTGGGGCAGCCATTCGCGCAAGGCTCGATTCCACGTCGCCCACTCGTGGCTCATGCCTTCGTACAGCGTGAACTCGTGGTCGATCTCCAGGTCGTCCAGCCGAGCATGGAGCGCCTCGGAGCCGGCCTTGATGAACGTACCCTCGGGCTCCCCCTCGTCGCCGGTATAGATCGAAACGTCCGTGTTTCGGAGGTTGATGGCCAGATCCGGCCCATTCACCGCGCGCCACCTCAGCTCGTCCGCGTCGGGATCTCCCCAGATCTGGCGCGCAACGAAGCTGCCCGCGCCGCGCCATCCGCTCTCTGGCTGCATGATGTCGACGTCACCCGAGAACGCCGCCGCGACGCCGAAGAGGTCGGGCCGCTGGGCCGCGTACCGCACCGCCGCGCCGCCCATGGACAGTCCGGCCGCCGCACGGCCGGTTCGGTCGGCGATCGTTCGGAAGTTCGCATCCACCCAGGGAACGAGCTGGTCGAGGTGGTAGGCAGCCCAGCGTGGGGCCCCGAACCGCCCATCGTTATACCAGTCGGCGTATCCGCCCGCGGTGCCTCCGTCGGGCATGACGACGATGAGAGGCGTTTCGCCGGTGATCGCCTCAGCGTCGCCTTTGCCGTCGGGCGTCGTCCAGGAGGCATAGTCGTCGCCACCGCCGTGCAGCAGATAGAGCACCGGGTAACGCCGCTCCGCGTCATGGTCGTAATCGACAGGAAGGAGCACGCGAACCCGAGTCAGGCCCGCCGGATCCCCGCCGAACGGGAATCCCGGCGCGGTCGCCAGCGCGTCGGTGCGGAGTGTGAATTCTTTCAGGCGCGGSGACAGATCGATGACTGCCCCCGCGGATGTCAGGAGGTCCGCGGTGCCCCTTGCGTCGTCGGTTCGTGCATTGTCCGTTGTGGTCATCTTGCGGCCTTTCTGTTTCAGCATCTTGTGCGTTCGACCTGGCGGAGCTCGTGCGGTCCTGGGTCGCGAAGCTGGCTACGGCGACGAATAGGCGAACGCCGTGACCACGGCGTCCGACCCGAGCGCTTCCACACCGACGACGCGACCCGTGAATCCACCGGCGACTTCGGTGGAGAGGTATCGGCCGTCGAAGGAGGCGAGTTCGAGGAAGTGTCCCGAGCGCATCACTCCCAGCATCAGCCGGTCGGGGCCCTGCCTCTGCCCCGGTAGACCTCCGGAGGGCACGGCCCGCACCATCAGCTCGGCGTCTTTCCCGAGGTCGGATCGCCGCGCCAGCCTCTGATCCGCGGGACCGATCACCACTCGCGCGGTGACGACCTCGCCAACTCGTTCCACCATCGCCTGGTGCTCATCGTCGATGCGGACTGTCATCGAGAGGTCACCCGCCCCGCGTACGGTCGCCGTCCATTCGTGATCGGTCACCCGCACTGCCAGCAGCCGGTTCGCGGTTGCGCTGTCGGGTGTTCGGCCGGCGCTGAGGCGAAGTCCCGACTCCGACGGCACCGCGAACGTCGTCGGGTCAGCGCCAGGCGCGATCCATCGTGGGTGCAGGAATGGTTCGGTGAACGCCTCGGAGAAGTCGGACCGAGGGTGCACCGCCGAGTACCGCTCTTCGACGATCACGGGCCAGTCTTCCACCCAGTCCACGCCCGTCAGGAATGTCTCTCGACCGTTGGTGTGCCACTTCGGGAACGATCCCCGTGGGCGAGTACCCAGGTGCACCATGCCCCACGACCCATCCGCGAGCTCGAGCATGTCAGCGTGACCGGTCGATTGCACCGGATCCGTGGTGCTGCGATGAGTGAGGATCGGGTTCGCTGGGTTTGATTCAAAAGGGCCGGAGATGGCGCGTGAACGCGCAATCGTAACCATATGTCCGGCGGCGGTTCCGCCCTCAGCAACCAGGAGGTACCACCAGTCATTGCGCCGGAACAGGTGGGGTCCTTCGGCGTGTGCGCCACCGGTTCCTCGCCATATCTCCTGAGCCGTAGTGAGGAGGCTTCCAGTGAAGGGATCGACCTGCACCTGGGAGATTCCGCCGCGCACGACGTCCGACCAAGTGAGGTAGCACGAGCCCTCCTCGTCCCAGCTGAGGTCGGGATCGATTCCAATCAACCCGGAGGTGTAGACGGGATCACTCCAGGGGCCGGACGGGTCAGACGCGTGCACAATGAGATGACCGTCCCTGATGTCGTGAAGGTTCGTGGTCGTCATCCAGAACCGCCCATCGTGGTGGCGAACCGTGGGGGCGTAGATGCCCCCGCTGGCGTTGTCGATCCCCTTACGCACGTTCAGCTGCGAGGGGCGGGTGAGGACGTTGCCGAGCTGACGCCAAGAGATGAAGTCGCGGCTGACGAAGATCGGAACGCCAGGGAAGTACTCGAAGGTGGATGTGACGAGGAAGTACTCGTCCCCCACACGGCAGATAGATGGGTCCGGATGGAATCCGGGAAGCGCCAGAGTTGTCACGAGGCCTCACCTGCGAGGACGTTCCTCCTCTGCTCCCGACGTTCCCGCTGCGCGCGCGGGTCCGCGACCGGAGCCGCCAGGAGCAGCTTCTGCGTGTAGGAATGAGAGGGACTCGAGGTGACGACCGGAGTGTCGCCGGATTCGACGATGTCACCCCGGTATAGGACGGCGACCCGGTGGCTGAGATGGCGGATCACCGAGAGGTCGTGGGAGATGAAGAGATACGCCACACCGGTGGCGCGCTGGATGTCGACGAACAGCTCCATCACCTTCGCCTGTGTCGAGAGGTCCAGCGCAGATACCGGTTCGTCGCAGACGATCAGCTTCGGTTGCGGGGCAAGTGCCCGCGCAATGGCCACGCGCTGACGTTGACCGCCGGAGAACTCGCGCGGAAACCGGTCAACGGAGTCCGCAGGCAGACCGACCTGGTCGAGCAGGCTGCGGACGCGGGATCTGGCGTCCTTGGCGGTGGAGCCCTGCACGACGAGGGGCTCGGCAAGGATGTCGCCGATCGTCATCGACGGGTTGAGCGATGTGTAGGGGTCCTGGAAGACGACCTGGATGTGGTCGGCCAAAGCACGACGAGCCTTGCCTTGGAGGCCGGAGATCTCATCCCCGTCGAAGCGGATGGACCCGCCAGACGGCTTTACGAGACCCAGCACGGCACGGCCGATCGTCGTCTTGCCAGACCCGGACTCGCCGACGAGTCCGACGGTCTCGCCGGACGCGACATCGATGCTCACCCCGTGCAGCACCTCGACGGGCTTGGCGCGGAAGCCCCGGCCGGCGAACGCGACGCGCAGGTCGCGGATCTCGAGCAGGCTCACTTCGCACCTCCATTGTTGATCGCCGGAACCGGCGGATCGGTGCGCACTGTGCTTTCGTCGAGAATCGCTCCGAGCAGCATCTTCGTGTACTCATGCTGGGGCGCGGTGAAGATCGCGTCGACATCTCCCTGTTCGACGATCTCGCCGTACTGCATCACCGCGATCTGATCGCACACGTCCGCGACGACTCCGAAGTTGTGAGTGACRAGCAGCACCGCCATGTTGAGTTCCGCCTGCAGGTCGCGCAGCAGGTCGAGGATCTCGGCCTGAACGGTCACGTCGAGTGCCGTGGTCGGTTCATCCGCGATGAGCAGCTTCGGTCGACTGGCGACCGCGCCGGCAATGAGCACGCGCTGCGCCATCCCGCCCGAGATCTGATGCGGGTAGGAATCGAAGGTTCTCTCGGGGTCATTGATACCCACTCGCTTCAAGAGGGCCAGAACGCGTTGCTTGGCCTCCTTCTTCGAGATTCCCAGTGCGGCTCGAACACCTTCCACGAGCTGCGCCCCGACCTTGAACGACGGGTCGAGGTTCGACATCGGCTCCTGCGGAATATAGGCGATCTCCTTGCCGCGCAGTGGTCGCATCTGCCTGTCAGTGAGGCCGATCAGCTCCTTGCCGTCGAACAGGATGGATCCGCGCACGATCACCGCTTCGTTGGGGAGCACGCCGAGAGTCGCGAAGGCGGTCTGCGATTTGCCGGATCCCGACTCGCCGACCAATCCCGTGACCTTTCCTCGGGGCACGCTCAGGGAGACGCCTCTCACGACCTCATTCAGGCGACCATCCGGACGTGGATATGCGATTGCAAGGTCGCGGATATCGAGCAGTGAGCGGGCGCCTCGGTCGGCGTCGCCGATGTCGTCGCTGGCGACTCGCTGACCCGCACCGACTTTGAACGGCTTGGGCTTTGACCCCTCGAGTGCATCGCGGAGCGAGTTGCCCAGCAGCACGAGTGAGGCGGTGATCACGCCGAGGCTGAGGCTCGGCCAAAGGAACTGCGTGGGCGCGATGTAGAGATTCCGGAAGCCCGATGCAATCATGGCGCCGAAGCTCGGCACCTCCAGTGAGCCGACACCGAGAAACGCGAGGCCGGATTGCACAGCGATGGCTGAGCCGAAGAGGAATGCCGTGGCGATGATGATGGGTCCGCGAACCACAAACAGGACGTGTCGTGCGAGGATGCGGAGGTTTCCGAGACCGGCCACGCGCGCGGCATCGACGTAGAGTTCGTTCTTCACGCCCAGCACGAGGTTACGCACGATCCGATAAACGCCGGGAGCGAGAAGAACTCCGAAAATCAGCATCGTCGCGCGATAGTCGCCCTTTGTTACGGGCATCAGGATGATGAGCAGCAACAGGCCCGGGAAGGTCATGATGAGGCTGAAGATCCACTCGGTGCTGGCCTGTGTGACGCGGCCGAAATAGCCGCCGACGAGCCCAGCCGTCACGCCTATGAGAAGCGCGACACTAGTGCCGATGAGACCGGCGATCACCGCTGTCTGAGTGGAATAGATAAGCCGGCTGAGGATGTCGCGGCCAGACTCGTCACCGCCGAGAGGGAATCCTGGAGTACCGACCGGAGCGTTGATGAGTGCCAGGTCGGATTCGTTCGGTCCGTGTGGCGCGAGGAACGTTGCAAGGAGGGCGATGAGCAGGGTCAACGCGAGAATGCCGATGGTGACCACGGCCTGCGGATCTTTCAGCAGCTTGCGCCACAGCGGGGTTCGACTTGACCGTGCGGCGGCAGCCACTGTTTGGAGAAGCTCGGTGCTGGGAGTCCTCACGGTCTTGGTGACGGCGTCGACGCCTTCTGACGTGGATGTCTCTGCCGGCTGGTCGGTGCCGGGGTTGATCGAGGGATCAATGGGCAGGGTCATCGGACTCTCGCTTTCGGGTTGAGCCAGCCGTTGGCCACGTCAGTGGAGAGGTTCACTACGATCACCAGCAGCACGCCGAACGCGGTGATGCCGAGGATGACCGGGATGTCGCCTTGCAGGGAGGCGTTGAACGCGTAGCTTCCGTAGCCCGGGAGCGCGAAGACGTTCTCGATGATCAGTGCGGCGCCGAACATCTGGATGAATTCCAGCGACAGGACAGTCAGCGCGGGGCTCCCGGCGTTGCGGAGGGCGTGTTTGAGGACGATCGCATTGGAGGAGACCCCTCGAGTGCGGAGGGTGCGAACGTAATCCTTGCGGAGCTCGTCGATCATCCGTCCGCGAACCTGGGCGGCCATATTGGCTATGCCGCCGATCATCAGCACAATGACCGGAATGGTGATGCTTCTGACCCACGCGGCAGGGTCCTCGGCGAGGGGTGTGAAGCCGGTGGCCGGCAGCCACCCCAGTCGAATCGCGAATACCCAGACCAGCGCGATGGCCAGCAGCAGCCCGGGAATCAGGTACCCGAATAGGGACACGCCCTGCGCGATGCGGTCGACCGCGCCGCCTCGAGAGGCTGCCCAGACGCCAAGGGTGGTGCCGATGATCAGGGTGAGGAACAGGGCGGGGATGATGATCGAAAGCGTTACCGCGAGACGTTGCAGAACTGAGGGCAGAACCGGAAGCGACGTGTAGACCGAGACTCCGAAGTCTCCTTGTATCGCGTGGAGGAGCCAGTCGATGTACTGCACGATGACCGGGCGGTCCCAGCCCTCTGCCGCCATCACTCCGGCGATAGTCTCCGGGTTCGCCGACGGGCCGAGAATTGTGCTGGCCACGTCTTCGAACGACGTGCTGAGCAGAAGATAGGTGATGAAGGTGACCAGCACGGCGAGGATGATGCCGGCACCCAGCCGCTTGGCGATGTAGGGGATCATCTCTTTTTCCAATCCAGATGGGGGCGGGCTTTCGCCCGCCCCCTCAGGGTCAGCCGCCGAACGTGAACGTTCGGATGGTGGACGGTGCGCCGCCGTAGTTGACGATCTTGATGCCGTCAGTGGATGCCCAGGTGGTCCCGAGGAAGACGACCGGTGCCTCGAATGCCTGGTCCACCGCGTATTCGTTGAGTTCCTTATACGTCGGCACCGCGGCCTCGAAGTCGACGGTGGAGTTGATGGTTCCGAACAGCTCGTCGAGGGTGTCGTCGGTGTAGTGCTGCGGGTTGCGGTCACCGTTGATGCTGTAGTGAGTGAATGCATCGGCGGGGTCCGAGTTGAAGCCCGTGATCTGGAACGTCAGTCCGAACTCGCCCGACTGCAGAGCCGACTGCGCCTGCTGCGGCGGCACGGCCACCCACTCCAACTTGAGACCGATGTCGTCGAACGCCTGCGACAGCGTCGGCTCGATCGACGTGGTGAGGAACGTGCTCGGGATCCGGAAGGTCTCCCCGGCGAACCCAGCGTCCTCCACGAGCTTCTTGCCCTTCTTGACGTCGTAGGAATACGTGTCATTCAAAGACTCGTCGTAGACCTCGCCAGCCGGGTTGAAGACCTGCTCTGTGACCATTCCATTACCCGCGTAGAGGCCCTTGAGGATGCCCTCGCGATCGAGCGCGTAGTTGATGGCCTGACGAACCCGCTGGTCGCCCAATGCCGGGAACTTGTCTCCAGCGCGATCGAGGATGTCGATATAGGCGACAGCCTGCGCACCGATCTTCGAGAGAGTGAACTTGTTCGGGTCGAGCTGTCCCTCAACCTGGCTCTGAACGGTGGCTGCGTTGATCTCACCGGCCTGCAGTGCGTTGAACGACGCGGTGGGGTCCTGCAGGACGCGAACTGTGAGGGTGGGGAACGGATAGGCGTCGGCGTTCCAATAGTCCTCGCGCTTCTTGAGCACGTATGAGGTGCCGGGCACTGTGGCAGCAACGTCCAGTGTGTACGGCCCCGAACCAACGGGATTGGTGGCGATGGCGGGGTCGTCGAGCGAGCGCGCATCTCCGATCGCCCCGGTGCCCAAGGCGAGCAGCCAGGGGAACTGCGGGTCGAACGCAGTGAACGACACCTTGACGGTCAGATCGTCGACAGCGGTCACGTCAGAAACGAGACCGTACCGCGGCTGCACGATGCCGGGAGTGTTCTTGCTTCGCAGCATGGTCGCGACGACGTCATCCGCCGTGACGGGTGCCCCATCGCTGAAGGTCATCCCCTCGTGCAGCTTGAGGGTCAGTTCCGTTCCGTCCTCGTTGTACTCCCAGCTGGTGGCGGCATTGGGGATGAGTTCTCCCGTCGAGCTGTCGCGGGCGAGCAGGGTGTCGTATATCGAGGACCACACGTACATCTGCTGTCCGTCCACCAGCTGCGCGGGGTCCAGAGAGTTCGGTGCGGAGACAGCTGCGATCGCGAGGTCGGGCGCAGGGCCAACGTTTGCTGCGGGAGACGCTGAACTCGTCGAGGACGAATCCGGCGCGCTGCAGGCGGAGAAAATCATTGCCCCTGCGACCAGCGCCGTGGCAGCGGCTAGGCCGCGGAAGCGGAATCGGGAAGTCGACATCGTTTCATACTCCTTTGGATGAGGGAAGCGGAGGCAACCGCTTGCTGTGGTCTGCCTGTGGTTCCGCTATCGCCAAGTAAATCAGCTCAGCGATCATTTGACAACCGATTGCCTAAATTCGGTCCAAAATGTTCGTACTGCGTCGTGATGAGAGCGTGGTCACGAGTTCGAGCACCCGCGACACGAAGCCTGGGTCTGCTGCCAGCACTTCTCCTAGCTGCCCGATGGAGCTCGCCACTGACCCGTGAGCCACAGGTTCGACCGCCCCGCCGGGGATGAGGCCCGTCGCCTGCGCGACGATCCATGAAGCGACGGCGAGGGCGCACCCACGCGCATCGCGACCGTTCGCCAAGGTGATCTCGGCGACAGGTGCGACTCTCAGCCGGACCTTGGTGCTCGAGTCCTGCACGATCTGACTCAGCAGATGCTCGATGCGCGGATTGGCGAACCTGGATAAGAGGGCGGCCCTGTATGCAGGCACGCCAAGGCCAGCTGGGAGCGCGGCTTCAGCATCATTCCAGAACTCCTCGACGGCCGACCGGCACACGGGATCTTTGATCGCGTCGGCCACGGTGGCGTGCCCGCGGAGCAGTCCCAGGCATGCCAAGAGCGTGTGCGCTCCGTTGAGGAGCCAGAGCTTGCGGGCCTCCCAAGGTTCGAGGTCATCGACGAATCGGGCGCCGGCACTCTCCCATGCTGGTCGACCGGCGGGGAAGCTGCCGCTGATGACCCAGTCGCGGAACGGTTCGGCAACGACCGGGGCGAGGTCGCCATACGTGGCGCGCAGAACCTCCTCCTGGTGGCTGGAGATCCTGGGGGTGATGCGATCCACCGAGCTGGACACGAATGACACGTTGTCCTCGATCCAAACGACCAGATCAGCCGCGGCGCCTGCTGCCCATTCCGTCAGACCGTGGCGGAGACGCCCGCCGTTGTCCGGCAGGTTGTCGCAGGAGAGGACCGCCAGCGGGCCGCCGCCTGCGCGCCTGCGGGACTCCAGCCCGAGAAGCAGCCGACCGGGCGCCGTCACGGGGCGCGCCGCCGCAAGTTCCAGACGACCGTCTGCAACTGAGCGCAACTCATCGCGATCACGCGCCACGCGCGGATCGTCGAAGTCCGGCTCGCCGTCCGAAGTGAGGCAGTAGCCGAGCTCGGTGATCGTCAGAGTGATAATCGCCGTCTCGGGCGCGGTCAGGTCCGTCATCAAGGAAGGGATGTCGTCACCTCGCTGGGCGCGAGAGATGCTGGTGATGACCTCATGCCTGTCGCCCTGATCGTCTCGCTCGATGAGGGTGTAGAGCCCGTCCTGGGCAGTGAGGCGATCGGAGAGCTCTCGGCTCCGGCCGGTGTATGCGGCGATCCCCCAGTGATCCGAGTCCGGGCTGGAATGCGTGTACCACGCAGTGTGTGATCTCGAGAAGGCTCCCAGCCCGAGGTGGACGATGCGAACGGGCGGGGCGGGGACCGCGCGATGCAGCGGAGAAGCGTTCATAGTTTGAACACCCGCTTGGGCTGGGCGCCGACCGAATCGACGATGATCCGCTCCGCATCGCGCGCATTCAGGCGGCCCTCCGCCACCAGCCTGGCAAGGAACGCCGCATCGGCTCGCCGAGCTGTGTCGTGACGAGCGGGGATGGACAGAAACGCTCGCGTATCGTCGATGAATCCCGACCCGCGTGAGAAGCCTGCGGTTTCAGTCACGGCGGAGCGGAACCGTGCGATGGCATCGGGAGCGTCGAGGAACCACCACGGCGCGCCGATGAATACCGAAGGGTAGAACCCGGCCAGCGGAGCGATCTCCCTCGAATAGACCGTCTCATCCACGGCGAAGAGCACCAGGTGGAAGTCCCTCTCGAGACCGAAGCGTTCCAGCAGCGGCCGGAGTCCGCGCACGAAGTCTGTCGCGACCGGAATGTCGTGCCCCGTGTCGGCCCCGAATTGGCGGTGCACTGCAGAACTGTGATTGCGCAGCACGCCGGCGTGCACCGTCATCACCAGCCCGTCGGACACGCTCATCCGGGCCATCTGAAACAGCATGTGCGCGCGAAAAGTCGAGCGCTCCGCGGCCGAGGCCGAGCCGTCGATGACGGCAGCGAAGAGCGATTGCGCATCAACGGAGTCCATGTCGACCGTAACGGGCTGCTCCACGCCGTGGTCGGCGGAGACCGCTCCGTGAGCCACGAAATACGCCCGCCGATCCTCCAATGCACGAAGATATCCATCGAACGTGGTGCGCTCCCCCGTAAACCCGAGGAGGGCTTCCACCCGCTGACCGAAGCCCTCCACGCCCGGATCGAGATAGCGGTCGGGTCGGAAGGTAGGGAGCACGCGCCCGGGGAGAAGGCCGCGCAGCGCGGCGTGGGCGGACAGATCGTCAAGAGGATCGTCCGTAGTCGCCAGGACCTCGATCTGGAACCGCTCGAACAGAGCACGTGGTCGGAAACCGGGCGATTCCAACTGCGTGGCGATCTTGTCGTAGAAGTGATCTGCCGTGTCGCCGTTGAGCTCCGCGTCGATTCCGAGAACCTGGGTGAACTCCTCCTCGAGCCAATAGCCCGACGCCGTCCCCGCGAAAAGGTGCCAATGCGACGCGAGGATCCGCCACACCTCGCGCGGGTCAGCAGCGTGGCCCGCGAGCCCGAGCTGTGCGTAGTCCACCCCCGCGGCGTGCAGCATGCGAGTGACGTAGTGGTCGTGCGTGACCAGGAGTGCAGTGGGGTTCTCGAATGACGTGTCATCGCGAAGCCACTCGACCGGCACATGACCGTGCGGAGAGACGATGGGCGCGGTGGCAACCGCCTCATAGAGCTGCCTTGCGATCTCGCGGGTTCGCGGGTCGGCGGGCAGCAGCCGATCTGGGTCACGACGTTGGGGGGAAGACATTCCCTCATGATCCAAGTTCTGACATGGCTTGTCAATCGGTTGCAGCCTGCAACCAATACACCATCCACCTCGCTTGGATAGATGTCGTGCAACCGCTTGCCAACATGTTTCGTTTCTGGTTGACTGGGCCAGCCCGCATCGCCGCGCAATCAGGCGCCGCGGCTGTCCCCKACCGGAAGGCCCCCGATGCTCATCGACAAAGCAGAAGTCATTGTGACGAGTCCCGACCGCAACTTCGTGACGCTGAAGCTCACCACCGACGATGGGCTCACGGGTCTCGGCGACGCGACGCTGAACGGTCGCGAGCTCGCGGTCGTCGCCTACCTCACGGAGCATGTCGTGCCGCTGCTGATCGGGGCGGATGCGTCCAGGATCGAGGACACCTGGCAGTTCCTGTACCGCTCGGCGTACTGGCGGCGCGGTCCGGTGACGATGGCGGCGATCGCGTCGGTGGACATGGCGCTGTGGGACATCAAGGGCAAGGCGGCCGGGATGCCGGTGTACCAGCTGCTCGGTGGCGCGAGCCGGAACGGGCTGATGGCGTACGGTCACGCGTCAGGCAAGGAGCTGCCCGAGCTGTTCGATTCGATTCGCGCGCATCAGGAGCAGGGATACAAGGCGATCCGGGTGCAGACCGGGGTGCCGACCCTGAAGGCGATCTACGGCATCGCTGCCCAGGGCGCGGATGTCGGGGATGCGACGGTCCGGTACGACCACGAGCCGGCCCGTCGCGGTGCGAAACCCGTTGAGGAGGACTGGGACACCCGCGCGTACCTCAACCACCTGCCGGGTGTCTTCGAGGCCGTCCGCCACGAGTTCGGCCCCGACATCCCCCTGCTGCACGACGGGCACCACCGGATGACGCCCATCCAGGCCGCCCGGCTTGGCAAGGACCTCGAGCCGTACGACCTGTTCTGGCTCGAAGACTGCACCCCCGCGGAGAACCAGGAAGCGCTCCGACTGGTCCGCCAGCACACCACCACCCCGCTCGCGATCGGCGAGATCTTCAACACGATCTGGGACTTCAAGGACATCATCCGCGACCAGCTCATCGACTACGTCCGCGGTGCGGTCACCCACATGGGCGGGATCACCGCGCTCAAGAAGACGCTCGATTACGCCGCGATGTACCAGATCAAGTCCGGCATGCACGGGCCGACCGACATCTCGCCGGTCGGCATGGCGGCAGCGATGCACCTCGGGCTCGCCATCCACAACTTCGGCATCCAGGAGTACATGAAGCACGGCTCGAAGACCGACCAGGTCTTCGAGCAGTCCTTCACCTGGACCGACGGCTACCTGCACCCGGGCGACAAGCCCGGACTCGGCGTCGAGCTGAACACCGACGAGGCGGGAAAGTACCCGTACGAGCAGGCCTACCTTCCCTACAACCGACTGCTCGACGGCACCGTCCATGACTGGTGATCTGCCAGCCGCTCCCCCACCGAAAGATGCACACCCTATGACGAAGAATGCTCCATTGACCGCCGCTTCCTCCATCGGCGACTGGCTCGATCATCCGAAGGGCGGCCCGCTCGTTCGAGGGCTGCTGGAGAAGACCGGAGCTCAGGAAGAGATGCTCGCGCCGCTACGCGGGCTGCCGCTGCAGCAGCTCGTCGCCGCGAGCGCTGGGCAGATTCCCCAGTCCGTGGTCGAAGAGCTCGTCCTGGCCGCAAACGACGGTGTGATGCCCGCCGAGGGCGCCCCCGAGGGCTGGGTGGAACGACCTCACACGGGTCGCTTCGCAGGCAAGACGATCGCAGTGACCGGGGCAGCCTCGGGCATCGGGCGCGCAACCGCTTCGCGCATTGCGCGGGAGGGTGGGCGCGTGATCGCCGTCGACGTCTCCCAGGAACGTCTCGACGATCTGCGAGCAACACACCAGGATTTCGACATCGTGACCGTGCGTGCCGACATCACGGTGCAGGAGGATGTTGACGCCATCATCGCCGCCGCGGGTGGTCGGATCGACGCTCTGGCGAACGTCGCCGGCATCAATGACGACTTCTCGCCCGCGCACGAGACGAGTGACGCGGTGTGGGACCGGGTCCTCGCGATCAACCTCACGGGAGCGTTCAAGGTGCTCCGGGCGGTGCTCCCCGCCATGATCGATGCCGGATCCGGCTCGATAGTGAATGTCGCGAGCGAAGCGGCGTTGCGAGGCAACTCATCGGGGAACGCGTACACCGTCTCCAAACACGGCATCATCGGCCTGACAAAGTCGGCTGCATTCATGTACGGCCCGAAGGGCATCCGCGTCAACGCGGTGGCACCGGGTGGTGTTGCGACCGGCATCCCGATGCCGCCGCACATGTCGGAGCAGGGCTCCGCGCGCCTGCAACCTTTCCAAGCGATGATCCCGACGATTGCGACGGCCGAGCAACTCGCCGCATCCATCACATTTCTGCTGTCCGATGAGGGCGTGAACATCAACGGAGCGGTCCTTGCTTCCGATGGCGGCTGGTCGGTGCAGTAGCCCAACCAGTTCTGACAGAGCCCTCGCGACCCGGATCCCACGGTCGCGGGGGCTCGGTCATCCGACGGCGGTCACCCTCTCAGGTCGGACTGAAGCGGACTCAGAGCACGCCCTCCGGCAGCGACGGGACCTCCGCGGGATGCGGGGTCGGCTTCGGAATCAGCGCCGCGATGATCACGCAGGCCGCCGCGGCGAGCAGACCGCAAACGAGCGCCGATTGGAAGCCCGCATCGCTCGGCACGAGCAACAGGATGATCGGCGCGTTCCACCCCCACTGAGCGCCCTTGGATATCGCAAGGAGCACTCCCGTGGGTCCAACCGCGAGCCCGAGCGCAGCGACCAGGTCGAGCCGACCGCCGGTGCGCAGCGTGCCGTGGGGATCACGGCGGCGAACAATCCCAACGAGAGCGCCGAGATCGCGGCTGCGACCCAGAAGAGGGCGTGCGTGCCAGTCGAGGTACTCGGTGACGAGGGCGTCCACTGGCAATCCCAGCGCAGCCACCCACGCCGAGCGTCGCACTGACGAGAGCGATCGCTGATCCGAGGCGGCGAACGGGGACGGTGTCGCCTTCGGCTTGGTCGGGGTCAGCGCCCGCGCAGCGTGCTTTGACCCACGGGGACAGGCTCGCTACGGCCAGACGGAAACACGACGGTCCCTGCGCTGCCAGATGGGACGACCACGGTGACCTCCAGCTCATCCCCGATGAGTTTCCACTCCGCCTCGATGCGCCCGTGGGGACCATCGTGGTGACCTCGCGCCCACGTGAGCGCGCCGCCGGGCACTGGTGCCACCTCGAATGACTCCCACGCCACCGATCCTGGCTCCTGCCGCAAGCCCAGAACGTGAGTGTGGAGGAACCGAATGACAGCGCCCTTGCTGTAGTGATTGAGCGACTCGTGGGCGCGCCCCTGCTCGTCGATGCCCTCCCACTCCTCCCAGATGGTGGTGGCACCGCGGTCGAGCATATACAGCCATGACGGCGCGGAGCGCTGGAACAGGAGCTCGTAGGCGACGTCGGCGAATCCCGTGTCGGCGAGCACCGGCAGCAGGTGCCCCGTGGAGAGGAACCCGGTCCCCAGGTGGGTGCCGGCCTCCCGGATGAGCTCGACGAGCCGGGCCGCTGCCGCTCCGCGAACGCTGTCGGGCACAAGGCCGAACGCGATCGCACGGACGTAGGCCGCCTGAGTATCGACAACCGTGCGACCGTCGGCGCGCACGAATTCGGTTCGCCAGGCGCTGAGGATGCGCGCCGCCAGATCGTCGTAGCGATCGCGGTCGCCCACGCGTCCGAGAATCCGCGCGATGCGCGCGAGAGTGAGGGTCGAGCGATACAGGTAGGCCGTTCCGACTTCGCCCTTGTCTGCGGTGAACCACGCCATGGGGTTGTGGTGTACAGGATTGATCGAATTGCCGTCGGCGTCCTTCTGCTTCGGCTCGATCCATTCGCCCCAGTGAAACGACCCGTCCCAGAGGAATTCTTCGTGGGGAAGGGGTTCCGGAGATCGCTGCCGGCGCGAAGGATGCCGGGCGGTCCGAGCCGTGGACAGCGCCCACTCGACCCAGCGCGTCATCGCGTCCCAGTTCTCGGCGAGCACTTCGATGTCGCCGTACGACTCGTACATCTCCCACGGCACCGCGACGATGGCGTCGCCCCACCCGGCGGAACCCGTCATCTGAGCGAACTGGTCGTCGAGCTTGAGCTTGATCCTTCGCCCGTCCGGCGCGAAGTTGGCCACGCGACCGTCGGGCAGTTGATCGTCGCGTACCGACCGCAGCCACTTCCTGGAGAAGCCGAGAACGTCGTAAAGTCGCGTCGCGGTCGGCGCGAACACCTGATAGTCCCCCGTCCACGCGAGCCGCTCCCGTGTCGGGCAGTCCGTCGGAACGTCGACGGCGTTGCCGCGAAAGCTCCAGTCGGCGACTCTATGGAGCCGGTTGAGATCGTCATCGCTGCAGGCGAAGCCGCCGACCGGACGGAGATCGGTATGGACGACCTGCATCGACACCGTCGAAGGATCGAACCGGGCTCCGTCGCGGGTGATCCGCACGAACTGGAAACCGTGGATGGTGTGTCGCGGTTCGAAGTGTCTGCCGCTGTCCCCGTCGGAGACCACCTCGTCGCGCTGGACGAATTCCTTGGTGGGCTCCCCGGGACGCGTGGAATCGAGGTGCGTTGTTGAGAGGTCGCCGTCGGATGCCAGGAACTCGCCATGATCGATGACCGTCCGGGTGTCGGCGGGGCCGAGATCGGTCATTCGAATCCACCCGGACGCGTTCTGACCGAAATCCAATACCCACACACCGTCACGGAGCTTTCGCGAGGACACGGGGGCGCGTGTCTCGACAACGCGGACGGGTGGAGCGGGTGACCATGAGACGGCGGGCGCGTCGACGACGCCGACTCGTGCGCGGTGTTCTTGCGCCGGCGGTGCCGTGAGGTCAAGCGTTGCGCCGCCCATCAGACTGGCTCTGGTCAACGTGCTACGGCCGCTCGTCCACGTGCCGTCGGTTCGCACAATCTGCCGTTCGCCACTCACAAGCGTGATGTGCAGCTCCGCCCTCACGCCGGTGCGCTCACCCCAGCCGGCCGGCACACGATACGCGCCAACCTCGCCGCGAAACCACCCGTCGGAGAGCAGCAGCTCCAATCGATTCGTGCCGCGAACAAGGGCGTCACCGACGTCATATGCCTGCGCATAGAGGGTGCGGTCGTAGGACGACGATCCCGGGGCGAGTTCCGTCGTTCCCGCCCGTTTGCCGTTGATGCGTGCGTCGTAGAGACCGAGGGCGGTGGCGTAGAGGCGAGCGGATACTGCGCCGTCGCCCGGCAGGTCGAAATCTGCGGTCAGCACATAACCAGGGCGTTGACCTTGACCGGCGGCTACATCCTCAATCGGTGATATCCACTCCGCTCGCCAGTCCTGATCGAGCAGCCCCACCTCGAACTCGTGAAGATCGGACCACTCCGACACGTCTGCTGTCCCGGAGACCCGCACTCTCCACTGCACGCGCTGCCCGCTCCGCAGCGGCGCCCACGGCCACTCAAGGAACAGGTGCTGGCCACCACTCGCAGACACACTGGGCTGTGCCGCATCGTCCACCACGGCCTCAAGGGTGTACGAGCTCTGCCTTCCGATACTCTCCGGCACTTGAAACGACAGCCGCGGATGGCTGCCGCTGACGATGAACGCGTCACCACCGGCGTCGATCTGCAGCGCCCGGGGCCTGCGTGGCGTAGCAGTCGGTGTCACCACAGTGGTCCGGGGTTCATCCGCATCCGTCCTGAACTCACGCGCTCATCGCCGTCCAGCGAGCCCGAAGCGCGTGCACCGCTCCCTTTGGGCGACGGTCCCGGGTGAAGACGCCCTTCTTGTTGCCGTCCACGCGCTGAGTGATGGGCATCGCCTGGAAATCAGCGAACGCCCACACGTGCTCCCCCACGACGGAGTCGATGCGGTCGAAGACGCGATGGTAAGTCGTCAGCAACGCGGTCTGATAGTCCTCCGCCCACGGCTGGTCCAGCACCGTGTGCAGCCCGGCGACGGCGTCCGCCCCGAACTCCGACATGATGATGGGCTTGCCGAACTTGTCCTCCCAGGCGCGCAGCTCCGCTTCGAGGTGTGCTGCGGCGGACTCCAGATCCGCGGTGTCCTGATACCAGCCGTAATAGCGATTGATGCTCAGCACATCGAACAGGTCGGCGATGACGTCCTTCTCCGGGCTGGCCAGAATCATGTTGGCGTAGGTGAGCGGACGCGTGGGGTCGAGCTCACGAGTCAGTGCGACGAGTGGCTCGAAGTACCCACGTGCACCGCCGTCACGCGCGTCGGGCTCATTCGCGATCGACCACATCACCACGCTCGGGTGGTTCTTGTCGCGAGCGATCAGTTCCCGGATGTGCTGTGCATGGGCCGCCTGGGTCGTCTCGCCGAATCCCTTTGGCCCGAATGTGACGACGTCGGTCTTCCCGAGATAGCCGGCAGCGATCGCCATATTCAGACCGACCGCGGCTGTTTCACCGATGACCACCATCCCCTGGCGGTCCGCGTACTCGAGGACCTCCTCGGCGTACGGATAGTGCGAGGTCCGGAAAGAGTTGGCGCCCATCCAGCCCATCAGTTCGAAGTCGTGAACGAGGTAGGCGTCGTCGTGACCCTTTCCGCGCACCGGAGAGTCCTCGTGCTTGCCGAAACCCGTGAAGTAGAACGGCTTCCCATTGATCAGGATGCGATTGCCGCGGACTTCAACTGTTCTGACACCGACAGGCAACGGGTAGCTGTCCACGACTTCTCCCTCACGCACCACCTCAGCGGTGAGTTCGTAGAGGTACGCTGCGCCGGGCTGCCAGAGTCGCACATCGGCGATCCGCAGCTGTCCGTTGTGGCCCGAGCCCTCTGCGACCGTGGCACCCTCGGCATCCGAAATGCGCACGCGGACGTCGGCATCAGCCCCGAGAGATGTCGTGAGCACGTCGTAGCTCACCAGTCCGGTGCCGGCGTCCACGTCGGTGACGACCGTGAGGTCCTGCACCCGCTCCGCGGGAGCGGAGTACAGCCACACGGAGCGGGCGAGGCCGCCGTAATTGAAGAAGTCGTGCATGTATCGCTGCCGGGGACGCCCGTCGTCGCGAATCTCTACATGGCCCGGAGGAATCGTGTCCCTCGTCAGCCGATTGTCGACGCCGACCGTGAGCCGGAACTCGGCTCCGGGCTCGACGAACGCTGTGATGTCGGCCTCGAACGGCGTGTATCCGCCGGCGTGCGTGGCGACAAGCTCGTCGTTCACGTACACAACGCCCTCGTGAGTGGCCGAATCGAGTCGGACGAAGACGCTGTCGCCCGCCCATCCGCGGGGCACACGCACGATGCGCTGATACCAGACGACACCGACGTGGTCCCGCACCTTCGCATCGACGAAGAGATCGTTGTAGCTCGAGGGGACTGGTGCCTCGCGCGTCGTTCGCAGTTCGGCAGCCCAAGGACGTTCCCCCGCATCCGTGTCCAGAGCGAACTTCCACAATCCGTCCAACCGTTGGAGTTCGCGGGTGGCGGTCAATCGGGGCTTCAGCATCTGTTCTCCTCGCTGCGCTGCGCATGGCGTTCCGGACATTAGTCAAGCATGGCCATGCAGTTTTGGCAAGCGATTGCCAGCACACTTGTCGGCAGGTTACTCCGCGCATGGGCCATGTTTCGGAACGGTATTCGGCGATGCGGTGTGTCACCCGATCCACCAATCGCAACCGCTTGTCGGAGCGCGGTCGAATGCGTCGAGGACGGTGTTCATGAKTTGCGACAGCCACTCGCTCAGCGAAAGGTTGCAACTGTCCCAGTCGTTCGGACTTGTGATGCCCACCGKGGTCTTGGAGTGCCGCCCACTATGCGGCTGAATTCGCCTATGACCGTCAGGTCTGGTTCGGAGACGTCAGCATCTTTGCGGCCCGCACCTGGTCGTTCTTCAGCCGACGTTGACGGTTGTCTGCATGCTCAGCTCGATCCCCCCTTCGACCCCATTGCTCCTGAGCCAGGTGGTATCGCCGGAGAGCTCGGTGATATTGGCGATGTGTGTGCCGCCACAAGGTGATGTCGGTCGAACCATCCCCGACGAGGGAAGCGCGGCAATCCGTATCCACGTCGATGCGGACCAGTCCGCCGGTCGGACGCCAGTCGTCGGGATGCGGTCGCCATGGGAGTCGCCATCGCGCCGGCAGCGGCATCCTGATCCGCCGCGGCGATCGCCCAATGAACCGCGTCGTGCCCGCTGAGGGCGGTTCGGGCTTCAGCCTGACCGTGCACCGCCCGGTCGAGAGAAACCAGGATAGACGTTTGACAACCGATTGCCACTCATGCATACTCAAGCGTCGGATACTCACAGCCGCGAAGGGTTCGCAATGACGCACGCCGCCGAAACAACTGCTCTCCAAGACCGTGCCGGTGGGTTGGATAGCATCCCCCGAGTGGAGCGCACCGCGCACGGCGCTCATCTGCTGGTCGATGGCGCACCGTTTCTCTCTCTTGGTGGCGAGCTGCACAACTCGAGCCCGTCGAGCCCCGCATATATGGCTCCGGTCTGGGATCGTCTGGCCGAGAACGGCGTTCGCTCGATCATCGGAGCTGCCAGCTGGCAGCTTGTCGAGCCCGAGGAAGGCCTATTCGACTTCACCGCGGTGGACGACCAGATCATTCAGGCGCGAGCCCGTGGCATCCGGCTCGTCCTCATCTGGTTCGGCTCCTACAAGAATGCCGAGTCGTCTTACGCACCGAGCTGGGTGCGACGCGATGAGAAGCGCTTCCCCCGTGCGGAGCGCGACCCCGAACGACTGCTCACCGGTCGATTCAGCCTCGACGGCCCCATCCTCAGCGTGTTCAGCGAGGCGCTCGTCGAAGCAGACACGCGTGCGTTCGCGACCCTCATGAAACACATCCGCCGGGTGGATCCCGACCACACCGTGGTCGCTGTACAGGTGCAGAACGAGGTCGGACTGCTCGGCGACAGCCGTGACCGCAGTGCGCTGGCCGACACCGCCTGGGCCGAGCCGGTGCCCACAGAGCTGCTTCGCGGCCTCGCCACGAGAGGCGCTGCGCTGCACCCGTGGGTCCGTAACCTCTGGGATCGAGGCGGCTCCGCCGAATCGGGAACCTGGGCCGAGGTGTTCGGCACGGACCAGGATGCCGAAGAGGTGTTTATGAGCTGGGGCTTCAGCCGCTTCGTAGAACGCGTTGCTCGCGCCGGAGTCGCCGAACACCCGCTGCCGATCTACACCAATGCATGGCTGGGCCCACAGCCGAACGCCGACGTCCCTGGGCGATACCCCAGCGGCGGACCCGTTTCTCGAATGATCGACATCTGGCAGATCGGCGCCCCCTCGCTTGACTTCCTCGCACCCGACATATACATCGATGATTTCGCGGGCACGCTGGCTGACTATGACGTCGCAGGGAACGGCATATTCATTCCCGAAGCCCGCCCCGATGCCGGGTTGGCGTTCGTAGCGATCGGCGCGTACCGAGCGATGGGCTTTCATCCGTTCGGCATCGAGGACGTTCTAGACGACCAGGATCTGTTCAGCGCGTTCTCGACGATGCAGAGCATGACGAGGGTCATCACCGACGCACAGGCTACGGGCAGCATTCATGGCTTCCGTCTCGTCACCGGTGAGCAGGAGCAGGTCGAACTCGGCGGCTACACGGTGACGATCTCGGGGCCAATGGACACGCGAGGCATGTTCGGTGAGGGTACTGGCGAGGCCGCAGCGGTCCTGATCGGCTACGGCCTGATCATCCGCACCGCCGAGGACGAATTCCTCGTGGTCGCACGCGGCGCTTCCGTGCGCTTCTCGCGCTCAGACGCGATCGTCGAACTGGACACGCTCATCGAAGGTGAGTACCACGATGGGCGATGGATCCCGCGGCGCACCTTGAACGGGGACGAGCGGTATTTCATGTTTCCCAAGACCAGCCTGCGCACAGTCCGCATCAACCTGCTCCGACGGAGCCCGTAAGCCCGCGCCCAAGAGCGAATCGCGGGCCTGCGGGGCGGCAGAGTCAGACGACTCAAGCGAGAAGTCCGTCTGCAGTGCACCACCCCTGCGGGGTGGAATCCCCTCACCGGTCATCGCTGATCGCAACCGCGGAATCACGCGGGTGCTGGGGATTCCGGGGCAGGAGCACGGTGCGGGTGGCGCATCACAGTGGTCCCCCAAGGGTCCCCCTGGGGACCCCTGGACGCGAAAGTGGCCTGCGCGATAGCCGTTAGGGTGGATGCGCCTCACGCGGGAATGCCGATGCCACCGAGGAGAGCTTGATCCCGGTGGACTCGAGGAACTTCTCCAGACACTGCACCTGCCGGGTCCGGTCCCTGGTCGCGACCGCGCGGGCACGGGTGAGATCCCGCAGCTGCCGGATCGGTTCCGGCGGGACGAACGACGCCCGCAGCAGTCCGTGCGCGGCCAACTGCGCCAGCCACGCCGCGTCCGACACATCGGTCTTCCGCCCMGGGATGTTCCGCGCCTGCCGGGCATTGACCAGCATCACCGGCAGCGTGTCTTCCATCAGGAAGTAGAACGGCTTCCAATAGTCGCCGGTCGCTTCCATCACCACCGTGACCTGCTGGGCTTGCAGGAACTCGACCAGTTCCAGAATCTGCGGCACCATCGCACCCCACGTCGTCACGCTCGTGGTGAACGTCCCTGCGCGTTTACCCGGCGCCCGGATCGCGACCTTCGCGTCGCGTTTGGAGATGTCCACCCCGCCGCCCGCTCGTGCACCACATCCATCAGCAGCCTCCTTCAAACGAGGCCGGTCACGGGGAAGGGCGGGGAAGAGTTCAGGAATCTAACACTCGTGCTCGAAGGCAACAATCCACGGTTCCCGTGGGTGCCCTTCCGCGTCACGCTCAGCGTCGGGCTCGAAGCACCAAGGGATCTCGACGTCACCGCGACCGACACCGCCAGCATCCACCTCGACAACCCTGGCCGGCAAGAGCCAGCCATGCACGAGACTCCCGCCCCCCACGGCGCGACAGCGCCCCTGGAACGCTCAGTGGGACCCTTGGGCGCGAAAACGGCCGCGGATGGAGGCGCACCCCTACCCCCGGCAACGAAGCGAAGTACGCCGACGTCCAGTACCTAATCGAGGACAAATACCTCAAAGTCGCGCGCGATGACGATTTCGTCCCTCACCCCGGGCACCCCGACAACACAATCATGGGGTGCGCATACCGCCCCGACGCACTCGGCATCGCACTCCGCCACACCCGCGACGTCGTCGGCGACGTCCCGATCCTGGTGACGGAGAACGGCATCGCCGCCAGCGACGACAAGCGACGCATCGCGTACACCACGATCGCACTGAACGACATGGCCGACGCGATCGCCGACGGCATCGACATCCGGGGTATCTGCACTGGAGCCTGCTTGACAACTTCGAATGGGACGACTGGGAAGCCACCTTCGGGCTCATTGACAGTCAGCCGGGAAACTTTCGAACGCCACCCCAAGCCCAGCTTCGGCTGGCTCAGTGTTGCTCTCTCAGGCTCGAGTTGCGAGAGCGAGGATCCATACGACCATCAGCGCACCAAATTGGTCACGCTCTCTGCGTGCTACCGGGTCGCTGAGAAGCGGTGCATCGACTCTCCGCCGCTCCCCCACGGTCGCCACTCCTCGACGGGAGCGGGCGCACCACTCGTCGCAAAGCCGACCCACGCATTCATCATCCGGCGCGACAGATCGACGCGCGCCGGCGTCGCGCCGACGAGCGGGATCCGATCCACTGTGCCGAAGACATAGGCGATGTCCAACGAGTGGCACGATCCGAGCAGCCCACCCAGCGCGTCACTCGGCTCCGCAAATTCGTATACCCAGACTTCGTCGGCGGTCTCGCGCGCACGCGTGGCGACTTCTCGTGCCGGTCCGGCGAACAGCATCCCACTGAGCAGTCGCGCGTAGACGAGGTGCGGCGGCTCGGACGGCACTGTGGCGGATGTGGCGTCGAAGAGCGCCTGCGGATCCGGTATGCCGAAGGCGGTGAGCCGAGCGACGACATCGTCCGCCGTCAGTTGGATCGTGTAGCCGGGGTCTGATGCCAGCAGCGAACCGACTTCGTGGGCGGTCCAACCGATGAGCAGTTGCTTCCCTCGCAATCCGACTCCGCCCGTGGGCCAGAACGGGTGCTCGGGCAGGTGAACGCGGTCGAGGACTGGACCGATTCCGGCCATCGACTCCATGGCCTGGGGCCCGAAGACATCGGCACCTCCCGCGAGCGCGCGCCCTTGTGCGGCGAGCAGGTCGGCGGCGGAGAGATTCTCGAGCGCATCCGGGGAAGGGCCGCCGAGTGCCTCGAAGACGCGGTCACGGAATCCGGTGACGGCATTCTGAGGCAGCACCCGGGCGAACGGCCCGCTCATCATGATCGCCCGGACGAACAGATCACGGGCGGCGGGCATCGCGAGCAGCGCCGCCACTTTGCCGCTTCCTCCCGACTGCCCGGCGATGGTGACGCGTGACGGATCGCCACCCACCGACGCGATGTTCTCACTCACCCAGCCGAGCGCGGCGATGATATCGAGCATCCCCGCGTGGGCGGAGTCTGGGTAGCCCTGATCGCGAAGATCGAGGAATCCGAAGAGTCCGAGTCGATGGGTCACCGTGACCACGACGACATCACCGCGCGCGGCGAGGACGTCTCCGTTGAACCACATCTCGTTGCCGGAGCCGGCGAGATGACCACCTCCATGAAGCCATACGAGCACAGGCAACTCGGCGCCCTCGCGCCCGGACGGGGCCCACACGTTCATGCGGAGGCAGTCCTCATCCATCGGTCCGCCTTCGAGAGGCGATCCGTTCCGCGGGTGCATCAACTTCTCGAGCTCCCCACGAGAGTCGAGCTGAGGCGCTGCCGGTCCGAAGGTGACCGCCTCACGGACGCCCGACCAGCTCGGCACCGGCCGCGGTGCGCGGAATCGATGGGGGCCCGACGTGTCGTCGCCGTAAGGAACACCCAGGAGAGTGAACACCCCATCGGCCTCCACACCGCGGAGTGTGCCTTGGATGCTTTGGATTTCTCGCAGCTTCATCTCAGCGCACCTTTCGAATCGGGATGATGAACACCGAGGCGAGCAGCGCGACCACCGCGGCGAAAATGTAGATCGGCGGATACGCCCCGGTGGCCCCGATGATGACGGCTGCGAGGAAGGGCGCGGCGATCTGCGGACCTGCGGTTGCCACGTTCAGGAGCCCGAGGTCGCGCGCGTTGTGCTCCTCGTCGGGAAGGACCTCGGTCATCAGAGCCTGGTCGATGGACGCGTAAGCGCCGTACGAGAGCCCGACCACGACTGCCCAGACGAGCATCCCCGCAAAGGTGGGGACGAACACCGGGATGAGCATTCCGATGCCGATGCCGACTGAGGCGATGATGACGAAGATCTTCCGCCGTCCGATGCGATCCGACAAAGGTCCTGCGATCGCCGTGGAGAGGATGGAGAATCCGAGGTTCACTGTGCCCAGGAGAGCGACAGCCGTCGCCGGATCGCCCCCTGGCAGGTTCTCGACGCCGATGTAGTCGGTGAGCGCGTAGTACTGGTACGCCGACACCGTCCAGAACCCGACCATGATTGTCACGCGCGCCCAGAACGCCCATGCGAAGTCATGGTCGCGCAAGCCGGCGAAGAACGCGGCGAAACTGCTAACGCGCTCGCTCGCCGACAGACGGGGACGAGCCGACGGCTCGGGCTCGTCCCGGCCTGCCAGCGGGTCCGGCGCGAGGAACACGAGGAAGAGAGTTCCGACCACCAGAACGGCGACCAGCAGCAGGTATCCGACGACCGGGTTCTGGACGAAGGCGGGCGCCAGGTTGAGCCCGTAGATGACGCCCAGGGTCGTGGCGATACCCATCAAGGAGGAGATGAGGCCGCGTCGGCTCACGGGCACCCGCTCGGGGAGCAGCGAGGTCAGCACTGCCTGGTATGCGGCCGCGCTGAGCATCACACCTACGTACACAACGCCGAGCCAGAGCAGCTCGTGCATCGAACCCATCAAGGCCAGCAGCCCGGTGAGCCCAATGGCGGAGGCGACGAGCCACGGCGTGCGGCGGCCGAAGCGGCTTCGGGTCTTGTCGGACATGGCGCCGAACAGCGGGTTGCCGACCGCCGCCGCGAGCGCTCCGAGCGAGGCAAGCACACCTAGCGACGCAACCTTGCCCGCTTCGTCGATCGAGGCGACCTGGCTCGGCAGCAGAATCTGCTGCATCCCCTGGAAAACGGCGAACAGCCCTGCCGTGGACAGGAGATAGCCTGACACGAACTTTGCTCCGCCTTGAATGCGGGGTTTCGGTGCGATCGCGCTCTGATTGGCGCGCGTATGGTCGGACACACGACCTCCTCGTCGTCGGGGTATGGAAGGGGTGCGACGTCATGTCGCAACGTTTCTATTATTCTCGAAGTTTGAGATAAAAGCAAGGGAGCGCGAACTGATGTCTTCGCGATCAGCGTTGGGCGAGCTGCGAGACCGCAACCTGGGGCTCGTCGCCACGGCGATCCGCGAAACCCCCGACATCACTCACACTGAGCTGGTGCAGAAAACCGGACTCGCTGAAGGAGCTATCTCGCTGCTCGTCAACGAGCTCGTTTCTGCAAGGGTGCTCCATTCCGAATCCGCACCCGCATCCGGACGCGGACGGCCACGGCGGCTTCTGACACTGGATGACGAGCGACCCGCGCTGGTGGGGGTCGCTCTTCATCACAACGCCATTGACATCCGCATAGCCGCCCTCAAGGGCCGCGTGCTCGCCTCAGAGACAGTGACGCACCCCGGCCTCTGGGAGCCCGGACGGATCGGGACGGCCATCGCGGACGTCGTCCGCGGTTCGACCGCGGTCGATGCCCCCGGTACGTCCCTGGCTATCGCATTCCCAGGAATCCAGCAGGGTGGGCGACTCAGCTCCGAGGAGATGCTTTGGGACGCCGAGTCGATGGACGACTTGTTCTCTCCACTCGCGGAGGCGAACGTCCGTGCGCTTCATGTGGTCAACGACGGCGACGCCGCCACGCTGGCCGAGCATGCGTCCGGCGCCGCGCGCACCGCCGACAACGCCGTCGTCGTCATGGTGGGCAGCGGAGTCGGGGGAAGCGCGATCATCCACGGCGCAATGCTCCTCAACCACGGCGCAACGTCGGGCTTCGGACACACTCCCGTCGCGCGAGACGGACCTGAGTGCGGGTGCGGTCGCCGCGGGTGCCTGGAGCGCTTCGCGTCGCTCACGGCGCTGGCACTCCATCTGAACGAGAGGCCGACCCTGGAGTCCCTAGGCCCTGCGGCCTACGCCCGGCAACTCGCGGAGCGTGCTCAACGGGCAGAAGACGCCGTGCTGGATGCGCTTGGCGACGCCCGCGAGAAGCTGGGCGTTTTCGGCGACATCATCTCTGCGGTGCTCGGCACAGAGATCCTGGTCGTGACGGGCCCTGCAAGCGTCCTCACGCCGTGGCTGGCCCCCAGCTCTGTGGGGGTACCACCGATACCGGTGACTTCGGGCGACCACGGCTCGGATGCTCCGCTCGAAGGTGCTCTGAGCGAGGCGCAGAGGGCATACCTGGAGATGCCCCTGATGTTTGGCAAGACCTCAATTCTGAGCGCTGGCCCTGCAGTGGCCTCGTTGCGGCATCCGCTGGCGTCCTCGTAGGACGGCGGTGAACGAACGTCGACGCGCGCTGCATCAGGGGGTTATTCGGAAGCCAAACGACTCCGCCCGACATCGAGGTAGACCCCCCCGACAAGATCCCGCTTCTCGGCGACCAGCGCTGTCCCGCCGGCCTCACGCGCGGCGAGAGCGGTAACAAGTCCGCCGCCCCCGCTGCCGATGACAACAACGTCGAACTCTTCGTCCCAGACCACTGCGCTCAAGACGCCAGCTCGATGCGTCCGATTTCACTGCCGACCGCGTATGTCTCGTCGTCCGTGGCGTCTCCGTGCCGGAGAATGCCGCTGACAGCCGCCTCGATGTCCGTCTCCACCTTCTCCGTCTCGATGCTGTAGATCGCATCCCCCTCGGTGACGGGAGCCCCGTCGCCGACCAGCCATCCCACGAAGACGACCTCCTCGGACGCCATCGACACTTTCGGAATCGTTACCGACACTTCAGACACGTACTGCTCCCATCGCTGTTCTTGCTGCATTGAGGATGCCGTCCACGCCAAGCGTCACGGCGAATTCAGAGGCCCGCGCGGGAATCGGCGTGAAGTCCGCCCCGACGCGCTGGACCGGCTCGGCCAGGACCCCGAAGAGCTTCGCCGAGATCTGCGCGGCGATCTCGGCCCCGGGCCCCGCGAAGGTCGTGGCGTTGTGGGCGATGACGGCACGACGAGTGCGACCCACCGACTCGAGCACGGTGTCCATGTCGAGGGGAAGCAACGATCGAAGATCGATGACTTCGGCCTCGATGCCTTCTTCCGCCAGCTTCTCGGCGGCCTGCAAGGTCGCCGTGGTCGCCAGGCCGTACGTGATGAGGGTCATGTCCGATCCGGGGCGGAGTACCGCCGCCTTTCCGATGGGCACCCGATGTCCGTCACCGACCGGCACTTCACCCTTCAGCCCGTACAGGCGTGACGCCTCGATGACGAGGACAGGATCGGGGTCGAAGATGGCCTCGAGAAGCAGCCCCTTAGCGTCGGCAGGGTTGCTCGGGAAGACGACCTTCATTCCTGGAACGTGCATGAACCAGGCCTCGAGGGACTGCGAGTGCGTGCCGCCCGAACCGGTTCCCGCGAAGACGGCGGTGCGCACGGTCAGCGGGCAGGTTGTGCGCCCGCCCGACATGTATCGGATCTTGGCCGCATGGTTGACCATCTGATCCATCGCGATTCCGATGAAGTCCATGATCATGATCTCGGCAACGGGCTTGAAGCCCTCGATCGCGGCACCGACGGCGGCGCCGATGATCGCTGCCTCCGATATCGGGGTGTTCATCACCCGGTCGTCACCGAAGGCGGTCGAAAGTCCGCGGGTGACACCGTTGACCCCCGCGGCGGGATCTGCGAGGTCCTCCCCGAGGAGGAAGACTGTGGGGTCGGTCCGAAGGGCTTCCTCGAGTGCCTCGTTGAGGGCTTCACGGATGGAGATGACGCGTGTCTCAGTCATGAGTGACCACCAATTCATTTGCGTAGACGTCGGCACGGATCTCATCGGCATCCGGGATGGCTGCCGCGAGAACGATCTTGAGCGCTTCTTCGACCTCGGCCGCAGCCTCGGCACGGATCTCGTCGATCTCCTCCTGCGAGACCCCGTTCTCGATGAGGTAGCGGGGGAAGGTGATCATGGGGTCTACCGTCTTCTGGTGCGCAAGCTGATCGCCGGGGATGTATTTGCCGGAGTCGCCCGCGTAGTGACCCTCGAAGCGGAAGGTCACCGCCTCGACGAGGGTGGGCCCACCTCCCGACCGTGCACGATCGACGGCTTGCTCGAGTGCCGCCACCATCGCGACCGGGTCGTTGCCGTCGATCGTGACCCCCGGCATCCCGACGCCCTTTGCGCGATCGGCCACGTGCGGGATCGCCATCGTGTCCTCGATCGGAGTCATCTCGGCGTACAGGTTGTTCTGGCACAGGAAGACGACCGGGAGCTTCCAGACCGCCGCCAGGTTGACGCCTTCATGGAACGACCCCGTGTTTGTGGCCCCGTCGCCGAACGTGACGACGACGACACGGTCCGAGCCTTGCTTGACCGCGGCGAGGGCGGCACCCACTGCGATCGGTACGCCGGAACCCACGATGCCGGTCGTGAGCAGCACTCCATGCTCGGGATCGGTGATGTGCATCGTGCCGCCCTTGCCACGCGAGGCGCCGACGGAGGTGCCCATCACCTCGCCGATGATCTCGGTGAGCGGCACGCCCTTCGCGACGTGATCGTGCAGACCGCGGTAGGTGGTGATCAGCCGGTCGTCCTGCCGGAGCACGTGACCCATCGCGGCGGACACGGCTTCCTGTCCCCGTGAGGGCCAGATCACCGTAGCGAGCTCCCCTCGCTTGATGCCGGTGACGATGCGCGTATCGAGGGCTTCCTCACGGGCCATCGACCGCCACAGACTCCGCAGCGCCGCGGTGTCGAGAACGGAGGCCGTACCGACGACCTCGGTTGTTGCGCTCATGTCGCACTCCTTTCCAGATCCTTCATGTTGTTGTCTTCGGCGACCTCGGACCGCACGCCCCGCTTCTCGAGAACCAGGGAGTCGCCCTTGCATCGCAGCTGGCATGCCAGCCGCACCAGGCTGTCGCTAGCCATCGGTCCCGGCATCTTCATCCGTACAGCGTCGAGCTCTGCATCCCCGGCAGGCAGAGCATCGCGCTCACCGTCGACGATCCTCGTGAAGCAGCTCATGCAATCCAGCTGCCCCCAGCACTGAGTCGGCCAGACGTAGCCCTGACGCCAAGCCGCCTCTGCCACCGACTCATACGGCTCGACCTCGAGATCGATTCCTGCCGGGAGGATCCTCACGCGCGCCATGAGGATCGCGCCTCCCCGCTAATCGTCATCACCGATTCGAAGCACATCGGGGCGCGGTGCTCCCATGTCGGTTTCCAACTTCGCGCGCCAATAGGCCTCCGCGTCGTCTCCTTCGAGCGCAGCCACCCTCGCTTCGAGGATGCTGACGATCTCGATCAGGCCGAAGACGGCCTTTCGCAGGACGAGTTCATCCGACTTGTTGATGCGGTTGCGGTCGATATCGACGAGCTTGTCTGCGAGGGCGCGTGTGAACTGCGCACCCCCCTCCGACGAGACGTCCTGGACGTTGCTTGCAGTGAACACGCCACTCACAGCTCCGCGGCCAGGCGGCGGTCGAGCTCCTGGTGCATGTTGGAGATCGTGATCTCCCAGTCGCGAGCCAGCGTCGTCTGAGCCAGCGACACGTTCTTGATGCCACGCTGCATCCGCTCGAGGTTGGCGAAGTCCTGGCGGGGGATGAGGCCCCAGTGGTCGTCGTCGTCCTTGTCGTAGCGACCGCTCAGCGTGAGGCGCCCGCTCTCGTGGCCCTTGGGGTAGGTCGTCAGAGACCACACCTCGAAACGGCACCAGTCCGGGTCATCGTTGTATGGACGCACGCGATAGACCAGGCAATTCGTGTACTGAGGCAGCATCAGGTAGTTGGGGAACATGTGGATGTCGCCGCCCCACTGCTTCATCACCTCAGGGGTCAACTCCGGGGCTGCGATTCCCGCGCTMTCCCAGAAGTCGAACAGCGCCTTCAGCGCCCTCTGGATGTACTCCGGGGTGCTGGTGTCCATGTCTCCGGCGACGGATTCGAAGATGGTGACATCTCGCTCGAGCGTCATGGCATCCTGACCACTCGCAAGGGTCTTCGCTGCTTTGAGGAAATCGAGCGCGCCTCCGTAGCTTGACCGTGCGTCGCCGCTCTGGAATCGGCCGTGGCCGTTGATGAACGGCGTGTACGCGGTGTTGACGACGTTCTGCTCGCTGTCCGGGTCACCGCCGTACATGTACAGCTGGGGGTGGGTCTGCTTCACGTGCCACCCCTCAAAGAACGCTTCCTGTGCAAGCTTCCAGTTGCAATTGATGATCGCTTCTTTCCACCACTTGGCCTGCATGTTCTGCACGCCCATGCGCTCGAGGATGTTCGCGGCGGGAAAGAGCGCCTCGAGGAGAGGCGGTGCGTCGAGGTCCATGTTGATCCAGACCATGCCAGCCCAGGTCTCACAACGCGCCTCACGCAGGTTGATGTCCGTCGGGTCGATGGTGCTCGATTCGAAGCCTTCACGGCCGAAGACATGGCTGATCGAGCCGTCGGTCTTCCACCGCCACCCGTGGAAGGGACAGACGATCTGGTTCCCGGGGAAGCGGCCGCATCCCTTGCCCAGCTCGGTCGCACGGTGGCGACACGCGTTGTGCAGGGCTTTGATACTTCCGTCCGTCTGACGGACGATCAGCAAAGACTGGCCGACGATCTCATACTCGACGAAATCGCCCGGGTGCGGGATCTCCTCCTCGCGGGCGGCCATCTGCCACACCTTAGGCCAGAGATGCTTCTTTTCGAGCTCGAAGAACTCTCGCGAGTAGTAGCGCTCAGCCGGCACGTGCAGCGAGTCCACCATGTGGAAGGGGACCTTCGCATTGACGTCGTCGCCGTTGGGACCGGTGGCGATTGCCGACTCGATGTCCGTGGCGGGAAGATGCTCGGTGACGGTGCTCATCAGTGAACCTCTCTTTGGGTCTATCGCCGGCATCACTGCCGGGAACCAAATGTTTGCTCTCACCCTATGTCAAGAATGGTTCCTCGACAAGCGCCGGCGACCGAAGCCCTTCTCCTCACAGAGACGCCCGTCCGACGCACTCCGGGTCAGAGCCCGGGCGTGCCGCCGGGTCGGGCTGCGATCCGCGCACGTACCGATTGCCGAACTGCATCGTGTGCGAGACGTCCGGAGTAAGGAATCCCCGGCTGGCCCAGGCTCACCCAGGTACTCGCGCAACTCGGCGTCCGATGCGAAGAACACGTGCACACTCGCGTCGATGCGGCGGACGGCTTCAGGTTGCACCAGCGTAGGCTGATTCGTCATTTGGACCAAACACTTGCTCCGAGTCGCGTCGCGCAAGTCCCAATCTTCTTCCACGGCGCTCACTGCTCAAGAGAGTCGAGAAAGGCCGGGACTGCGTCCATCCGTGGATCGAAGATGCTCCCCCGCCCCGCGTCCCGGGCTGCCTGCGCGCGCTCCCAGGCGTCTTCAGGCCATGGCGGGTCGATCAGCGTGGACCCCGCAATAGGCGAATGGACGTCGAACGATGTCCGTCTCGGATGATCGATGTCGTTCGCGCCGCCGCGAACGATGAGCGTGGGCACCCTGATGCTATTGATCAGGTAGTCGGGCACGCCGGGGATCGACTCGGTCGACTTCGGCACGTACGCCTCGCCACATGACACTCTCGAACTCGGCGGCACCGACATCGATCAGCCGCTGCCGATTTCGCGGGTTGACCTCGACCAGGTCGGTCCAGCTGCCCGCCGGGCCCTGCTGCTCCAGAACCCCTCGATCCCGCGACGCCGCACCGTGCGAATCTCGTTCATGATGTAGACGCTGGCCAGACTCGGGGGGGGGGGGGGCGGGGGGGGGGGGGGGGGGGGGGGGGGGCGGGGGGGGGGCGGGGGG
>NZ_JBFUMV010000025.1:0-29589 GCF_054049175.1 Microbacterium sp. P5_E9
CGGGTGCTACGACACGTACCAGGTCGCGGGGTGGGGGTGGAGCGGGGCGGCGGTGGGGACGGCGGAGCCAGCGCGGGGTTCAGCCGAAGAGCGCGGCCTGGGACGCGGCGTAGAGCAGCCAGCCGGCGCTGTAGAGGATCGACACGGCGCCGAGCACCAGTGCCCACACGGCGACGGCGCGGCTCTCGAGCGGGCGGCGCAGCGCGAGGATCGCGGCGACAATGCCGACCACCCCGATCGGGAACCCCCAGCCGACGAACAGTGAGAAGACCAGCCCGACGATCGAGAACCCGAGAGCCCACGCTCCGAGACCGCGGCGGGGCGGGGGCTGGGCCATGTCCCACTGCTCGCTCGCGAGTCCGTCCTCACCGGGAAGGGCGGGCGCCCGCTCGGTGGTGATCGCGACCGGCGCCGTGGGGAGGCGCAGGAATCCCCCGCGGTGCGCGCCCGGCAGCGCCGACTCGGCGTCCGGCCTCACGACGTCGGCCGAAGGCTCCTCGACGGCAGGCACGGGGACGCGAGGGGCCCCGGGTTCAGCCGCAGCCAGGCGCGCCGCACCGGCACCGGGTCCAGCCGCCGCCGGCGAAGCTGAAGCGCCGGGCTGAGCCGCAGCCGAAGCCGCAGCCGAAGCGCCGGGCTGAGCCGCAGCCGGCGAAGCCGCAGCCGAAGCGCCGGGCTCAGCCGCCTCGGCGGCCGACGCAGAAGCCGCGGACGCTGCGCCGGGCTCAGCCGAGCCAGCCGCAGCCAGATCGGCCGCGCCCTCCTCGGGCCCGGCCCCCGCACCACGATCGTCGCTCATGTCGCCTCCGCCGCGACCTGGATCTCGGTCACCGGCAGCGTGGAATCCGCTCCGAATGCGAGGGTCGACGGCGGTCGCCCCGACATGATCAGCTCGGAGGCGAGGGCCGCGATCATCGCGCCGTTGTCGGTGCAGAGCGACAGCGGCGGGATGCGGACGGTCACGCCCGCGGCATCCGCTCGCTCCACGGCCACATCGCGCAGCCGGCGGTTCGCGATGACTCCGCCGCCGAGCAGCAGCCGCGGCACGTCGTAGTCGCGGCACGCGGCGAGCGCCTTGGTCACGAGCACGTCGACGACGGCTTCGCGGAACGACGCGGCGACATCGGCGACGGGCACGGGCTCGCCCGCCGCCTGCCGCTGCTCGGTCCAGCGGGCGACCGCCGTCTTGAGCCCCGAGAACGAGAAATCGTAGCGGTGCTTGGCGAGGTCCGACGCGCGAGAGAGTCCGCGCGGGAACGGAATCGCGCGAGGATCTCCGGATGCCGCGGCCCGATCGATCTCGGGACCCCCGGGATACGGCAACCCGAGCAGCCGCGCGACCTTGTCGAAGGCCTCGCCGGCGGCATCGTCCATGGTCTCGCCGAGCAGCTCGACGTCGGTCGTCAGGTCGCGCACGAGCAGCAGCGACGTGTGCCCGCCGCTGACGAGGAGCGCGACCGTCGGGTACTCCAGCGGCGGCGCGGAGGCGTCGAGGATGTCGGCGGCGATGTGTCCGACGAGGTGGTTGACGGCGTAGAGCGGCCGGTCGAGCGACACGGCGAGCGCCTTCGCGGCGCCGACGCCGACCATGAGGGCGCCGGCGAGGCCCGGTCCGCTGGTGACGGCGACCGCGTCGATATCGCTCAGTGCGACGGATGCCTCGGCCAGCGCCGCCTCGATCGACGGCTGCAGCGCCTCGAGGTGCGCCCGGGCAGCGACCTCCGGGACGACCCCGCCGTAGCGGGCGTGCTCGTCCATGCTGCTCGCGATCGTGTTCGACAGCAGCGTGCGGCCGCGCACGATCCCGATCCCGGTCTCGTCGCAGCTCGTCTCGATCCCGAGGACCAGCGGTCCCTGAGCCTGTCGAAGGGCCTGAGCCTGTCGATCCGGTCCCTGAGCCTGTCGATCCGGTCCCTGAGCCTGTCGAAGGGCATTCATGTGCACGCTCCTGCGTCCGCGGCGGTGGTGGCGGTACCGGCTCCCGGCCGCGCGGCCCACCCGCGCACGTCGAGGCGCATCACGACGGCGTCGACGTCGTCGGGCTGGTAGTAGCGCGGCCGCCGCCCCACCTCGACGAACCCCTCCGACGCGTACAGCGCCTGGGCGACCGGGTTGTCGGCGCGCACCTCCAGGAACACATCGTGCACACGACGAGCGGATGCCTCCGCCAGCAGCGCTTCGAGCAGTCCGCGGCCGCGTCCCCGGCCCCGGGATCCCGCGGCGATCGCGATGGTCTGGATGTCGGCATCCCGCGATCCGCGCACGGCGCGAAGTCCGGCGTACCCGACGATCCGCCCGGCTTCTTCGACCACGACGTACCAGCCGTGCGGCGACGCGAGCTCGTCGCGCATCATGGCGTCGGACCACGCGTCGGTCGGGAACGAGGCGCGCTCGAGCGCCATGATGGCGTCGAGGTCGGCGGGGGTCGCGCGGCGGAGGGTCATGCGCGGGGCTCCGGGGCGGGCGACGCGGCCGGCGCAGTCACGCGCTTCGGCCCGGCGGGCAGCGTCACGTCGGGCGAGCGCAGGTAGAGCGGTTCGGAGGTTGCGAGCACCCGACCCGCGGCGAGCGCCCGGGCCGCCGCGAGGGCGACCATCGCCGCCGGCACGACGAGGGTGTCGCGGCGCTCGGCGCCGAGCTCGGCGAGCTCGGCGTCGATCCCGTCCCGCGGGACGAGCGCCGGCTCGGTCGCGCGCACCGGGAGGCCGTCGTCGTCCATCCCGTCATAGGCGGTGTACGCGAACTCCTTGCGCCGCGCATCGGTGACGACGGCGAAACGGCGGGTTTCGGCATCCCATCCCCCGTCGACCAGGTCGGCGATCAGCAGACCCAGCGCGACGGCGTCGTGGCTCGCGACCGGGATGACCGGGATCCCGCGGCCCAGCGCGAACGCCCGCGCCGCGGCGATGCCGACCCGTAGCCCCGTGAACGGTCCAGGACCCATGCCCGCCGCGACATGTGTAATCTCCGCCGAGGCGATGCCGGCCTCGGCGAGCGCCTGCACGATGAGCGTTCCGATTGCTTCGGCATGGCCGAGGGGATTTGTGCTGGATGCCGCGGCCCGCACGATTCCGTCGGGCTCGACGATCGCGACGGCCGTGCCGAGGGAGGTGTCGATGCCGAGGATCACGTATTCCAGGGTAGTCGGGGGTTCTGGGGCGGCGCTTCGCGTGTCGCACTAGTAGCGGGAGCCGGCGCCGGGCCGGGAGCGGCGAGAAGGTGGCCCGAATGGTTGCATCGCCCAAGCGAAGGCCACCACTTGGGACCCAACCTTGACGCGGGCCTCCACGAAGGTGGCGCGAATGGTCGCATCGGCGCCGAGCAGGCAACCATTCGCGACCCATCCTCGAGGCGGGCCGAGCCCGAACGCCCTACGGCCGCCGGGCCACCGTCACGATCCGCGGGGTGTCGGCGTCGAGCTCCTCAACCGCCCGCGAGGTCGGGCCGCAGGCCGTGTCGAGCCCCCGCCCGTGCCACTCGCGGTCGAGCTCGACCTCCCACCACGCGTCGGCGAGGCCTTCGACCATGCCGCGGCCCCACTCCACGACGATCGCGGACCCCGCCACGTCGATGTCGAGGTCGTCGAGCTCGAGCGCCGAACCGAGCCGGTAGGCATCCACGTGCACGAGCGGCGTGCCGCCCACGAGGGACGGATGCGTCCGCGCGATGACGAACGTGGGGCTCTGCACGGGTCCGCGCACGCCGAGCCCGGCCGCGATCCCCCGCGTGAGCGTCGTCTTGCCCGCGCCGAGCGGACCGGTGAGCACGACGACGTCGCCGGGGCGCAGCATCCGTCCGATTCGCTCGCCGAACGCCTCCATGTCGTCCGGCGTGGGAATCTCGTAGCGCCCGACGAGAGGGTCGAGGCTCATTGCTCGGCCCCCGCCGGCGCATAACTCCTGCAAAAAACTGGGCGCGACGGTCGCCGGGCATGGAATTCCGCCGAACCCCGAGGCGCCGCCATCCAAATTGCAGGAGTTATGCGCCGGGTAAGCAGCGCAACCCGGCCAAAACCCCCACCCGTGGCCCGCCTCATCAACTCCGAACCCCTTTCCAGCCCACTCACCCCGACACCTGTCGGCGCGGGACGCGCGGCCCGATGCGCGTGACGATCTCGTAGTTGATGGTCCCGGCCGCGTCCGCCCACTCGTCGGCCGACGGCGCGCCGAGCGTCGGATCGCCGAACAGCACCGCCTCGTCGCCGACCATCACGGGGTGGTCGCGGACGTCGACGACGAACTGGTCCATCGCGATCCGCCCCGCAACGGTGAACCGCGAGCCGCCGATCGTCACGGGTCCGGCGCCGGAGGCGCTGCGCGGCACCCCGTCGGCGTACCCGAGCGGGATGAGCGCCAGCGTCGTCTCGCGGTCGGTGCGGTACTCGTAGCCGTACGAGACGCCGTGGCCCGGGCGCACGCGCCGCACCGCCGCGACCGACGCCCGCAGCGTCATCGCCGGGCGCAGCCCGAGGTCGCCCGCGTCGCGGTCGTCGAACGGCGAGAGTCCGTACATCGAGATGCCGAGGCGCACGCAGCCCAGCCGCGCCTCCGGCAGCGCGATGGCCGCGTGACTCGCGGCGAGGTGCCGCAGGGGCGGCGCGAGACCCGCGGTCGCGGCATCCGCCAGTCCCTCTTGAAAGGCGCGCAGGCCCGCGCGGTCGTCCTCGGCCGAGGTGTTCGACAGGTGGCTGAAGATCCCGATCACGCGCAGCTTGCCGATGCGCTCGAGACGCGCGGCCTCGGCGAAGATCACGGCGCGGTCCTCGGGGGCGATCCCGTTGCGGCCGAGGCCGGTCTCGAGTTTGAGGTGCACACCCACTGGGCGATCGACGGATGCCGCGGCCGCAGCCTGCAGCAGCTGCTCGAAGCTCGAGATCCCGAGCTCGATCCCGAGGGAGGCGGCCTCGTAGAACGAGGTCCCGGGGGCGTGCAGCCAGGCGAGGATCGGTGCGTCGATGCCCGCGCGGCGGAGGGCGATCGCCTCGGCGATGTCGGCGACGCCGAGGCGCGACGCGCCGCCGTCGAGCGCCGCGACAGCGGAGCGCACGGCGCCGTGGCCGTAGCCGTCGGCTTTGACGACCGCGATCACCTCGGAGCGCGTCAGCCGGCGCAGCTGCCGGACGTTGGCCGCGATCGCGCCGACGTCGATGGTCGCCTCACGGAACACCCCGGCGGGCAGGCGGCTCATGCGGTGCTGCTTTCGGAGGGCGCGGGCGTCGGCTCGGGGGCGGGGACCGGCGTGGGCTCGGGGGCGGGCGCGTCCGCCGCGGCGGCCCGAGAAACCACATCGCCGCCGAGACCCCCCGCATCGCGTGATGTCTCAGCCGGAATGTGGTTTCTCGGCGCATCCGCGGCCTCGCCGGCGGCCGGCCCAGGCCCTTCGACGATGACATACGCGATGGCGAGGTCGGCGTCGTGCGACATGGACAGGTGCACCGTCGTGCCGCCCTTGGCAGCGACGACCGCGGCGGTGCCGCCGCTGAGGCTGAACGACGGCTTGCCCCGGGAGTCGGAGACGATCTCGACCTCGTGGAACGCCAGTCCGTCCGACCCGCCGAGCGCCTTGATGAGCGCTTCCCGGGCGGCATAGCGGGCCGCGAGCGACCGCAGCGGAAGCTCCCGCTCCACCGGCCCGAACATCCGCTCGAGCAGCCGCGGAGTCCGCTGGATGGTCCGCTCGAACCGCGCGATATCGGCAAGGTCGACGCCGATTCCGATGATCATGGCGCCTCCTCAGGCCGTGGTTCAGGCATCCGTCAGACTATCGCGGCGCCGTCCCCCGCCGGCCGCTACTCGACCGTGACGGACTTCGCGAGGTTGCGGGGCTGGTCGACGTCGAGGCCCTTGGCGGTCGCGAGGCCCATGGCGAAGATGTGCAGCGGCACGACCGCGAGCAGCGGCTCGAACAGCGGCCCGGCGAGCGGGATGCGCAGCACCTCGTCGGCGAACGGCAGCACGGCCGCGTCGCCCTCCTCGGCGATGACGATCACCCGGGCGCCGCGGGCGCGGATCTCCTGGATGTTCGACACGACCTTGGCGTGCAGCAGCGCCGACTCGCGCGGCGACGGCACGATCACGAACACGGGCTGGCCGGGCTCGATCAGCGCGATGGGTCCGTGCTTGAGCTCGCCCGCGGCGAAGCCCTCGGCGTGGATGTAGGCGAGCTCCTTGAGCTTGAGCGCGCCCTCGAGGGCGATCGGGTAGCCGACGTGACGCCCGAGGAACAGCACCGACCGGGTGTCGCCCATCCAGTGCGCGAACTGCTCGATGCGGGACTGCTCGCGGTCGAGGATCTGCTGGATCTTCTCGGGCACCGTCTCGATCTCGAGCACCTGCTGGGCGATCTCGGTGGCCGAGAGGGAACCGCGGATGCCGGCGATGTGCAGCGCCAGCAGGTAGATCGCGGTGATCTGGGCGACGAAGGCCTTGGTCGACGCGACGGCCACCTCGGGGCCGGCGTGCGTGTAGACGATCGCGTCGGACTCGCGCGGAATGGTCGCACCCTGGGTGTTGCAGATCGACAGCGTCTTCGCCCCGCGCTCGCGCGCATACTTGACGGCCATGAGCGTGTCCATGGTCTCGCCGGACTGGCTGATCGACACGACGAGCGTGTCGGGACCGATCACCGGGTCGCGGTAGCGGAATTCATGGGCGAGCTCGACGTCCACCGGCACGCGCGTCCACTGCTCGAGCGCGTACTTGCCGACCAGCCCGGCGTAGGCTGCGGTGCCGCAGGCGATCACGATGATCCGGTTGATGCCCGCGAACAGCTCGTCGAGCCCGTCCAATTCCGGGATCGCGACGGCGCCGTTGTGGATGCGACCGCGCAGCGTGTTGGCGACGGCCTCCGGCTCTTCGGACACCTCTTTCGCCATGAAGCTCGACCATCCGCCCTTGTCGGCGGCCGCGGCATCCCACATCACTTCAAACGGCTCGACCTCGACGGGCCTGCCCGTGAAATCGGTGACCGTGACGCCGTCGGGCGTGATCGCGACGATCTCGTCCTGGCCGATGGCGAGGGCGCTGCGCGTGTGCTCGACGAATGCGGCGACGTCGGAGGCGAGGAAGTTCTCGCCCTCGCCGAGGCCGATCACGAGGGGCGAGTTGCGGCGGGCGCCGACGACGAGGCCGGGGTGCTCCTCGTGCATCGCGAGCAGCGTGAACGCGCCGTCGAGGCGGCCGACCGTGGAGCGGAACGCCGCGACGAGGTCGCCGCCGTTGTCGCGGTATTCCCGACCGAGCAGCACGGCCGCCACCTCGGTGTCGGTCTCGCTCCGGAACGTGAATCCCTCGGCGAGCAGCTCGTTCTTGAGCTCGGAGAAGTTCTCGATGATCCCGTTGTGGATGACAGCGAGCTCGTCGTGGTCGGCCAGGTGCGGGTGGGCGTTCGCATCGGTGGGTCCGCCGTGGGTTGCCCACCGGGTGTGCCCGATGCCGGTGGTGCCATCGGGAAGCGGGTGGTCGACCAGATCGTCGCGCAGCACGGCGAGCTTGCCGGCCTTCTTGCGCATCCCCAGTTCGCCGTCGGCGCCGATCACCGCGACCCCCGCGGAGTCGTAACCGCGGTATTCGAGCCGCGACAATCCCGCGAGAAGAATGGCCTGGCTCTGCCTCGGTCCGACGTATCCGACGATTCCACACATGGGTTCCATGGTAGGCGGGGGGTTTGGTCAAGGGCCTGAACAAACGGACGGATGCCGCGGCACCGGCCGTGCCCGCGCTACAGCTTGCGGAGCAGCACCCGCTCGACGGCGTGGTCGGCGGCCTTCTCGAGCACGAGGGTCGCGCGGTGCTTGGTCGGCCGCACGTTCTCCTCGAGGTTCGGCAGGTTGATGTCGTTCCAGAAGCCGAGCGCCATCTCGATGGCCTCGTCGTCGCTCAGGTGCGCGTAGACGTTGAAGAACGAGCTCGGGTTGCTGAACGCGCCGCGGCGCAGCGCCAGGAAGCGATCGACGAACCACTGGGTGATGTGCTCGGTCGAGGCATCCACGTAGATGGAGAAGTCGAACAGGTCGCTGATCGCGACCTCGTTGGGCGAGGGCGGGGGCTGCAGCACGTTCAGGCCCTCGACGATCACGACGTCCGGGCGGCGCACGGTCACCTTCGCATCGGGGATGATGTCGTACCGCATGTGCGAGTAGAACGGCGCCTGCGCCTCGGGCGACCCGCTCTTCAGCTCGCTCAGGAACGAGACAAGCGCGCGCCGGTCGTAGGACTCCGGGAAGCCCTTGCGGTGCATGATCCCGCGCCGCTCGAGCTCGGCGTTCGGGTACAAGAACCCGTCGGTCGTCACCAGTTCGACCCGCGGCGTGCCGGGCCAGCGGCTCATCAGCTYGCGCAGCAGTCGGGCGATCRTGGACTTTCCGACCGCCACCGACCCCGCAACGGCCACGACGAAAGGGGTCGTCGAATCCGGCTCGTTCAGAAAGCCCGCCGTGTCGGCGCCGAGGCGCTTGGTCGCGGTCGCGTACAGCGACAGCAGCCGGCTCAGCGGCAGGTAGACCTCGCGCACCTCGTTCAGATCGAGGCGATCGCCGATGCCCCGCAGCTGCACGACCTCGGTTTCAGACAAGGGCTGCGGGATGCCGGAGGCCAGTCGTGCCCATTCGGCCCGGTCGATCTCGCGGTAGAGGTGCGGGCTCAGTCCGCCCAGTCCCCCGTCGACGGGGGCTGCGGAATGCGGGGTCGCGGCTTCGGCGGACATCCGGCCCATCGTATCGGCTCACGCGGGGCCGGTGCGGCGGCGGCATGGATCACGGCGTCCCGGCGCGGCCGGGCGCCGCTGAGAAACCAGATTCGCGCCGAAACATCGTGCGCCGCCTGGTTTCTCAGCCCGCGTGTGGTTTCTCGGCCCGCGTGTGGTTTCTCGGCCGGCGTGTGGTTTCTCGGCCCGCGTGTGGTTTCTCGGCTGGCCGGCCGCTGAGAAACCAGATTCGCGCCGAAACATCGTGCGCCGCCTGGTTTCTCAGCCCGCATGTGGTTTTTCAGTCCGCGTGTGGTTTCTCACCCGGGTGCCCCGGGCCCGCCTCGACCCCGCCCCGCGCCAGCGCGCCCCACCCCCGCCCGGTACGCTCGTCCCGTGCGCTTGGGAGTCCTCGACATCGGGTCCAACACCGTCCACCTGCTGGTCGCCGACGCGCGCCCGGGCGGCCGGCCGCTCGCGACCACGAGTCAGCGCACGGTGCTGCGGCTCATGCGCTACCTCGAACCCGACGGTTCGATCAGCGAAGAGGGCGTCCGCGCCCTCGAGGCCGCGGTCAGCCAAGCCCGCGACACCGCGAAGGCCGAGAACGTCGACGAACTCCTCGCCACCGCGACCAGCGCCGTGCGCGAAGCGCTCAACGGCCCCGAAGTCATCGCCCGCATCGAGGCGGCCCTCGGCCAGGAGCTGCAGGTGCTCGGCGGCGAGTCCGAGGCTCGCTTCACCTTCCTCGCCGTCCGCCGCTGGTTCGGCTGGTCCGCCGGCCAGATCCTGCTCTTCGACATCGGCGGAGGCTCGCTCGAGATCGCATCTGGTGGTGATGAATTGCCGGATGCCGCGGCATCCGTCCCCCTCGGCGCCGGTCGCATGACCATCGAGTTTTTGCCGAACGATCCCCCGGGCGAAGCCGCGGTCGACGCGCTGCGGGCGCACGCGCGCGAGGTGCTGGCCCCGGTGGTGGAGACGATGCGGGCGCAGCCGCGGCCCGACCATGTGGTGGGGTCGTCCAAGGCGATCCGCTCGCTCGCAAAGCTCGCGGGCTTCCCGTCGGCGGGCTGGTCGGGGATCGAGCGCATGGTGCTCCCCCGCGCGGCGCTCGGGTCGTGGATTCCGCGGCTCGCGCGGATCCCGGCATCCGCTCGCCAAGAGCTGCCCGGAATCACGCCCGACCGCACGTTCCAGATCGTCGCCGGGGCCGTCGTGCTGCACACCGCCATGACGGAGCTGAAGGTCGACGAGCTCGAGGTGTCGCCGTGGGCGCTGCGCGAGGGTGTGCTGCTGCGCTACATCGAGTCGATGTCCTGGCACTGAGCGGAACCGCCCAGCCGGTCGCTGCCGCCGCCCAGCCGGTCGCTGAGCTTGTCGAAGCGCCCAGCGCAACCCGGGCAGTCGCTGGACAGCCTCGATTACGAAGTCGGATGCCTCTGCTCAAACCTCATTGAACTTCGTGCTCACACAACCTCTCGCCGAATCCACCCACCTCGCGCCAGACCACTCAGTTCTGCACGCTGGAGTCGGTGGACTGGCGCAGAGTCGTGGATTCGGCGTCTGGTGAGGCGAAAAACCCCGGGTAATTTCGCAAAAAGAACTACTGCGGTCTGCAGGAGCGTATGGTTCAGCCATGTCAACCCGCGCTCAGAGAAGAGCCCGCAGTACCCGAGGCCTCGCCATCGGTGCCGTCATCGCCCTCATCGGACTCTTCGGCGCCACCGCGCCGGCGTATGCCGCACCCCCCACCGCACCCGTCGTGAAGTACGTGGCGCTGGGCGATTCCTACGCCGCTGGACAGGGCGCAGGGCCGCAACTCGACGCGTGTTTCCACACCGCTGCCTCGTACGCTGCACTGCTCGACGCAGCGCCTCGCACCAACCTGCTGCGCAACGCGGCGTGTTCGGGCGCGACGATCGCGGATGTCGCGACAACCCAGCTCTCGCAGGTGAACAAGGGCACGACCCTCGTGACCATCACCGTCGGCGCGAACGACCTCGCCCCGGGGGCGGTCTACACAGCGTGCTATCTCGCCGATCTGAGCCAGGCCTGCGCTGACGCGGGTGCACATGTCGCGACCGTCCTGCAAGGAGACGCGCTGAACAATGGCATCAGGGATCTTGTGCTGGCCGTCGCCGAGCGCGCACCGAACGCACGCATCGTCGTGACCGATTACCCGATCCCCTTCATTGATACCAATGTCTGGGTCAAGGAGCAGGTGAACGCCGCGACGTTGGCGCTCGACCTCAAGATCGCGCAAGGAGTGGCCGCCGCTGGAGCTGCCGGCGCGAAGGTCTCCCTTGCGAGCGTGGCCGGGGCGTTCTGGGGCCACCAGATCGGCAATGACGACCCGTACCTCGGCGCCGTCATCTCCAACCCCGTGACGTTCCTGCACCCGACGGCCGCCGGCCAGGCGATCTACCGCGACGCGATTCTGGCGGCCCTCGCCGGCTGACGCCTGCGGTCCGGCCACGAGCCGATACGTTCCCGCGAGCCGCGCTGTTCGCGGTGGGTCTGTATCGGCTCGGGGCGCCGAATCCACCTACCTCGCGCCAGACCACTGAGTTCTGCGCGCCGAAGTCGGTGGACTGGCGCAGAGTCGGTGGATTCGGCGTCCGCGGGTCGAACCGCGAAGAACCCCTAAAGCGCCAAGCGCTCCCGCACGACATCCGCCAGACGTTCCGCAATCCCCTCGGCAACAGAAGCGTGGGATGCCTCGACCATCACCCGCACCATCTCCTCGGTGCCCGACGCGCGCAGCAGCACGCGTCCGGAGTCGCCGAGCTCCGCAGAGACGGCGGCGACGGCATCCGTCAATACCGGGTCGGAGGTCGCGCGCGACCGGTCGACGTCCCGCACGTTGATGAGCACCTGCGGGTACACCGTCATGATCGACGCCAGCTCGGCCAGCGACTTACGCGAAGCCGCCATCTCTGCCACCAGGTGCAGGCCAGTCAAGAGCCCATCCCCAGTGGTGGCGTACTCGCTCATGATCACGTGGCCGGACTGCTCGCCGCCGAGGGAGTAGCCGCCCTCGTTCATCGCCTCGAGCACGTACCGGTCGCCGACCGACGTCTGCAGCACGCGAATCCCGTGGTCAGCCATGGCCCGGTGCAGTCCGAGGTTGCTCATGACCGTGGCCACGAGAGTGTCGTCGACCAGGTGTCCGCGCGACTTCATCGCCACGGCGATGATCGCCATGATCTGGTCGCCGTCGACGACCTTCCCGGCAGCGTCCACGGCCAGGCACCGGTCGGCGTCGCCGTCGTGCGCGATGCCCACGTCGGCTCCGACGCGCACCACGTGCTCAGCGAGCAGGTCGAGGTGCGTCGACCCCACACCGTCGTTGATGTTCATACCGTCGGGGTCGGCGCCGATCACGGTCACCCGGGCGCCCGCATCGCGGAAGGTCTCGGGCGAGACGCCAGAGGCGGCGCCGTTGGCGCAGTCGAGCACGACATGGATGCCGTCGAGCCGGTGCGGCAGCGAACCCAGCAGGTGGATGACGTAGCGGTCTTCGGCGTCGGCGAAGCGGCTGATGCGCCCGACGCCCGCACCGGTCGGCTGCAGTTTGGGACTCGAAAGAGCGGCTTCGATGCGCTGCTCGACCACGTCGGGGAGCTTCACACCGCCACGGGCGAAGATCTTGATGCCGTTGTCGGGGGCGGGATTGTGGGATGCCGAGACCATGACGCCGAAGTCGGCATCGATGTCGGCGATCAGGAACGCCAAAGAGGGTGTGGGCAGCACGCCCGCGTCGAGCACGTCGACGCCGGACGAGGCCAGGCCGGCCGAGACGGCGGCAGCCAGGAACTCACCCGAGACGCGGGGATCGCGCGCGACGACGGCGGTGAGCCGCTTGCCCGAGGCGCGACGCGCCTCGGCAGTACGGCCCTGGCCCAGGACGACAGCAGTCGCCTGGGCCAGGGTGAGAGCGAGATCGGCGGTGAGGGGGCCGTTGGCCAGCCCCCGCACCCCGTCCGTGCCGAATAGCGGCATCGGTACGGTTTCGATCAGCGCTTCGAGTACTGAGGAGCCTTGCGGGCCTTCTTGAGACCAGCCTTCTTGCGCTCCTTGACGCGAGCGTCACGGGAGAGGAAGCCGGCCTTCTTCAGGGTGGCGCGGTTGTTCTCTTCGTCGATCTGGTTGAGCGACCGTGCGATGCCGAGGCGCAGCGCGCCGGCCTGGCCCGACGGGCCACCACCGGAGATGCGTGCGATGACGTCGTAGGCGCCGGTCAGGTTGAGCACCGTGAACGGGTCGGTGACCAGCTGCTGGTGGAGCTTGTTCGGGAAGTAGTCCTCGAACGTACGGCCGTTGACCGTGATGGTGCCGGCGCCGGGGACGAGGCGCACGCGCGCGATCGCCTGCTTGCGACGACCCACGGCTGCGCCGGGGACCGTGAGCACGGGGCGCTCGACGGCCGCGGCGGCCTGGTCGGCCGGCGTCTCGGTCGAGTAGCTTTCGGGGGCTTCGGCTTCGGTGGTGTCTTCGATATTCGCCACGAGATTGTCCTTAATAGTCTTTGCGGCGCTTACTGGGCGACCTGGTCGAAGGTGTACGTCTTGGGCTGCTGCGCGGCGTGCGGGTGCTCGGCGCCCGCGTAGACCTTCAGCTTCGTCAGCTGCTGCGCGCCCAGGGTGTTCTTGGGGAGCATGCCGCGGACGGCCTTCTCGATGGCCCGGACCGGGTTCTTCTCGAGAAGCTCGGCGTACGTGACGGACTTGAGTCCGCCCGGGTAGCCGGAGTGGCGGTATGCCTTCTTCTGCTCGAGCTTCTGGCCCGTGAGGGCGACCTTGCCGGCGTTGATGACGATGACGAAGTCACCGACGTCGATGTGGTTGGCGAAGGTCGGCTTGTGCTTGCCGCGGAGGAGCACGGCGGCGTGGGATGCGAGGCGGCCGAGAACGACGTCGGTTGCGTCGATGACCAGCCACTCGCGCTGGATCTCGCCAGGCTTGGGGGTGTATGTGCGCGTCACAATAGTGCTGCTTTCTTGATCGAACGGAGAGGTTCGTGAATCCCACTCCGGGGTGGTTCTACAGCCACGGTCCCTGAGCTTGTCGAAGGGCCGAAACGCAGAACACGCCAGTGGAGGGCTCACGTTCGCGGTGCCGGGTCAGCTGAGCCGAACACCAAAGATCGAGTCTACGGCATCCGGATGCCTCGGCCAAAACGGCTGCGCTCCATTCGAGGCCGCTTTGCAGGAACGCGCACTTATGCTGTGCACATGGATTCTGGGGAGACCGCACCGACGGCGCGCCGTCGTGACGCGCGGCTGAGCTCCGGTGAAGAGCTTACCGAGCTGCTCGACACGGGCTCGGTGCCCACGAACGCCCCCAAGCGCACCGGCATCTGGATCTGGCCGTGGATCCTGCTGATCATCTTCGTCGGCTTCCTCGCCCTCGCCGGCTCGCTCGCGTTCGGCGCGAAGCACATCGCCGACCACGCCTTCATCGTGCGCGACGAGCTCATGGCGGCGCGCGCCGTGGTCGCGACGATCCCCGCCCTCGCGACCGCCAAAGACACCGCCGGCCTCGAGGCCGCCGCCGCCGAGCTCACCCAGCACGCCGACAAGGCGCTGGCCGAGACCGACGACCCGATCTGGAACCTCTTCGAGCAGATCCCGGTGGTGGGCGAGAACCTCTCCGCCGTCCGCAAGACGACGGCGGCCGCGCACATCCTCGTCGAGCAGGCGATGCCGCCGGCGATCGAGCTGCTCGGTGTCGTCGACATCAGCCGGTTCGGTCTGAAAGACGGACGAGTGGATGTCTCGGCCTATCAGGCCGCGCTCCCGATGATCCCCGCCCTCCGCGAGGCGGTCAGCGCCGCCCAGGCGCAGGTCGCCGACATCAACTATGACAACCTCGTGCCCCAGGTCGACGAGGCGATCAGCGAACTGACCGGTGTGCTGTCGCAGGCGGCCCCGGTGCTCGATCAGGCGGAGAAGGTCCTCCCGGTCGCGCTCGCCGTGCTCGGGCAGAACGAGCCGCGCAACTACCTCCTCATGTTCCAGAACAATGCGGAGACGCGGACCACGGGCGGCAGCCCGGCATCCATCGCCATGCTGCACATCGAGAACGGGGCGATCAGCCTCCCCGCGATCAGCAATTCGACGGAGCTGGCGGAGCTCGAGGCAGGTTTGCCTCTGCCGGCGGAGATGCTCGCCCTGTACGAGGGCGACACCACCAACCGCATGCAGAACTACACGCGCACGCCGGACTTTCCGACCAGCGCGCAGATGATGTCGTCGCTGTGGCAGCGCGAGCGCGGAGGCACGATCGACGGCGCCATCTCGCTCGACCTGCCTGCCCTGCAGAACCTCCTCGCCGTGAGCGGTCCTGTGACGCTCACCAACGGGGATGTGCTCGACTCCGGCAACGCGGCGAAGCTGCTGCTCGTGGATGCGTACGCCCGCTTCAACTCCCAAGAGCAGGATGTGTACTTCTCGGATGCCGTGGCCCACGTGTTCACGCAGGTCACCTCGGGCTCGGGTACGCCGGCCGCTTTGCTCGATGCCTTGAACGCGAGCGTGAAGACCCACCATGCGATGGCCTGGTTCGCGCGCCCGGACGAGCAGGCCATGTCGGTCGACCTCGGGGCGTCGGGAACCTTCGTGCCCGACAACACCAAGGTGGCGCAGGTGGGGATCTTCCTCAACGACTCCGGCTACAGCAAGCTCGAGTACTACCTCTCCAGCGCGGTGAAGGTGACGGCCGACACCTGCAAGGCGGGCAGCGGGCCGGCCACGATCACGACCTCGATCACGCTGACCTCGGCCGTGCCGTCCGGCGGGCTGAGCGACATCGTGCTCACTCAGCGAGGCACGCGCTTCGGGGTGCCGCGCGACACGATCATCACCGACGTCGTGTTCTTCGCGCCCGTCGGCGGACAGATCACCGGCAGCGACCCTGGTAAGGGCGACTGGCCCCGACTCGACCGCAGCGGCGTGGAGCAGGGCCGAGCGGCCGAGTCGATCTCGATCGGCGTTCCGCGCGGCGAGTCGCGCACGGTCACGTTCACCGCGTTCGTCGATCGCGCGAGCCTCGGCGACCCCGGCTCGCCCGTCGACGTGCGCACCACCCCGATGCTGGGCGAGACGCCGATCACCATCGAGCAGACCCCCTGCGGCTGACGCCCCGGTCGTTGAGCCTGTCGAAACGCCCCCGGTCGTTGAGCCGCGGCTCCGGTCGTTGAGCCTGTCGAAACGCCCCCGGTCGTTGACCGACACCCCGGTCGTTGAGCCTGTCGAAACGCGGTGACCGCCGCGAAACCAGCCATTCACATTCGCTCGTTACGGTCACACTCATGACCACTCCCTCCATCAAGGCCGTCATTCCCGCCGCTGGCCTTGGCACTCGCTTCCTTCCCGCCACCAAGGCGATGCCGAAAGAGATGCTGCCCGTCGTCGACAAGCCGGCCATCCAATACGTCGTCGAAGAGGCGGTCGCCGCCGGCATCGACGACATCGTGATGATCGTCGGTCGCAACAAGAACGCCCTCGCCAATCACTTCGACCGCGTCACCGAGCTCGAGCACACGCTCGAGGCGAAGGGCGACCACGGCAAGCTGGCGCGCGTGATGGAGCCGAGCTCGCTCGCCGACATTCACTTCCTGCGTCAGGGCGACCCGAAGGGCCTCGGACACGCGGTGCTGCGAGCCAAGAAGCACGTCGGCAACGAGACGTTCGCGGTCATGCTCGGCGACGACCTGATCGACGCGCGCGACCCGCTGCTGTCGCGCATGATCGAGGTGTCTCTCGGCCAGTCGGCGACCGTGGTCGCGCTGATGGAGGTCGAGCCGTCGCAGATCCACCTCTACGGCTGCGCCGACGTCGATGCCACCGGTGAGTCGGATGTCGTCAAGATAAAGGCTCTCGTCGAGAAGCCCTCCTCCGAAGAGGCCCCGAGCAACCTCGCGATCATCGGACGCTACGTGCTCAAGCCCGAGATCTTCGCGGTGCTCGAGAACACCGCGCCGGGCAAGGGCGGCGAGATCCAGCTGACCGACGCGCTCGAAGAGCTCGCCGCCGACGAGTCGATCGCCGGTCCCGTGCTCGGAGTGATCTTCCGTGGCCGCCGCTACGACACCGGCGACCGGCTCGACTACCTGAAGTCGAGCATTCTTCTCGCCCTCGACCGCGACGACCTCGGCCCCGAGCTGGCCTCGTGGATCAAAGAGATCGCGCCGTCACTGCCTGAATGACGCCTAATGCGAGGGCACGAGCGTGCTCGTAATCATGGTCCGCTCAGCTCAGCTCAGCTCAGTGTCGTGCGCCGCGCACCGCGCAGCTCGTGGGGTGCACGGGTCGGAGCCAGGTGTCACCCAACTGACCACCAGGTGGTACCTCCGTCACGGCGAGCTATCGAACTCGTTTGCCAGCCGTGACCGCGAGGACTCGACCAACGCCCGCGGCCTTTCGATGGACGCTCCGACGCTCGACACGTCGTTCACGTTCGAGAGATCAGCGCCAACCAGGACGGGTTCATCGCAGTCCGAGACCTGAACGTGTCGGGCGGGTTCGATGGGCAGGTCGGGCAGGGTGGCCCGATCTCCTACTTCAAGGCCATCGGCATCGCCGCGCACCACAGCGGCCCCGGCAATTACGACCACTTCTGGGGGTCGCTGTACTACGACGGCACCCGCGAGGCGGGCATGTTCATCGCGGACATCACCGGTCGCCACGGCGGAAACGTCTACGGCGGTCACTTCCGGGTCTCCTCGCAGACCACAGCCCCGTCGTACCTGGTTGGCTTCGGCCTCGAAGTCGCGCCCAACGTAGGGAAGGGCGTGCAGACGGCCGCGACGCTCTCGACCGCGATCCCCGCCGCCACACCGACAACCAGCGTCGTCCTCTCGGCCCCGGTGCAGCGCACGTCCGGCACGAACATCGAGCACACGGCTGACGATGCCACGAAGGTAGTTGCCTACGTGTCGACGAGTATAGGCGCGGCGTCCGCGACGGTGCCCGTGACATCGTTCACCACGGCATCCCGAACGTCGTCCGCTTCGACAGTCAAACTCGGCGTGCATCGGGCTCGGGGTCCAGAACAACGGATCGCAGTCCGCGTCTTCCGCGCTGAACGTGTCGGCCCCACTGTTCTCGGGCGTGGACCACGCAGTCACGCCACCATTCGTATTCGGGCTCAGCTTCGACATCGCTGCGGCGAACCCGAACCGCACCGAAATCAACATCGGCGGTGTCTGGAGCAACGCGCTCAACTGCAACAGTGCGAACATCAACAACCTCGGCACATTCGTCGGCGTCGGGTCATCCCCGAACCGCGACGTGCGCGTGGTCGACAACCTCGTCATCGACAACAACCGGTACCTGAAGTTCAACGAATCGGGCGGGGCCAACAAGAAGGTGCTCAGCGTCGCGCCTTCGGACAACACCCGCTTCATCGCGCCCGCGGCGACAAAGCAATGGGGGTTCTAAGACTCGACGGAAGCGACTCAGGTCGCCCGCATCACGGGATCAGGCCGCGCCGACTCCTCCGTCGCCGGGGTCACGACGAAGTACACGGCAGGCGCCCCACAGCCCGTCTATCTGACGAACGGTCAACTCGAGATCTGGCACGACACGGGCGGCGGTACGTCCTACCTCGTGGTCAACGTCAACGGAGTCTCGAAGAAGGTCGCACTCGCATGAACCCCGCCAATATCCTCACCCTGATCAGCGACCTCTACGGGCAGAAACACGCGCTCGGGCAGGATAACGCACAGCTGCGGGAGTTGCTCGCTCAGCAACCTCCAGCGGAAGGGTGATGGCTCCCTGATGGTGGAGCGCGGGATCCTCAGCCGTGATCTCGCCGCCGTCCTTGGTCGCTGCGAACCCAATCAGAAGGGCAAGCAGCGACCATGTGGCCGGAAACTCCAGCACGTCGAACACGAAGAACACCACGGTCGTGGCCAGCAGGCCGAGGCGGACGGCGCCTCGAGCTCTGACGATGCTCACGACCATCGTCAGCATCAGCAGCACGAATCCCAGCAGGCCGCTGGTGATGAACGTCGCGATGTACTGATTGTCGATTGCTCGGAATCCATCGGTCGGCGGCAGGATCCGCAGGTCGTAGACATCTCCAACGCGGATCCAGCCGTTGCCGAGCAGGAGGTGTTCGAAAGGTTGTGCGAGCAGGTAGGGAATGTTTTCCCAGATGCCCTGACGGTGCGTGAGGGAGCCGCTCGAGGTGAAACGGTCAACGACCTCCGAGCCGAAGAATCCACTGGCGGCGGCAAATGCGAGCACCACGCCCGCGAGGAGGACGCCGCGGAGCACACGGAATTTGCGGGATCCGATCGAGAACAGGACTACGGCTGCCATCACCAGGACTGCGCTGCGCGAGCCAGCGGCGACCGCGCCGGCGAACATTAGAACCGTTAGCGCGAAACGCATGCCGCGGCGAGCGAAGCTGTATTCGCGGATCAGCGCAGTGGCGATGATCAGAGTGAAGCCGTACAGGAGTGGGTGTCCGAACGAACCCTGCGCTCGGGGCAGGCCCGGCACGATCTCATTCGCAAGGCGCGAATCAGACGACGCGAAGCTGTCCGGGACCGGGGATGCCCACAGAACCGGCGGCTCGAGGATGACCTCTGCGATGCCGTAAAGAGCTTGGGCTGAGGCGATGAAAATCAACGTTCCCGCCATCGTCTTGCGCTCGGCACGAGTCGACTTGAGGCCGAAGACCACGAAGCTCAGCGGCACCAACGTATGAAGTGTCAGCACCTGGAACACAGAGTCGTCGATGCCGTACGCCACGCTCGAAAAGATTGTGACTGCGAGGTAAGCAACGAGAAGCAACGGCCCCCCTGCCCGTGTGCCCGTACCCCGTCGCCGGATGAGAACCACGATGGCGAGTACTGCGATCACCATCAGCTGCCCGTACCGGAGTTGGCTCGGGACGAGGTGGATCGGGCTCAAGGTGACGAGCAAGATGCTGATGGATCCGGCGACGCCGACGAGGATGCGCTCGGGGATCAGGCACGCTGCGAATGCGACTGCGGCCGCGGCGATGAGACCGCCGACGATGAGTGGCTGGGCAAGTACGCCGACAACGATGAGGACTACCGCGACGGGGCCCAGTACTCCGAGCAGCAGGCCCGTGCTCACTCGCCTTCTCATGGCGTCAGTGTATAGAGAGGTGCGAGCGACTCCCGCATCGAGGCGAGGGTTGGCGAATAGACGTAACAATCGGTCGATAACATGACGCAATGCGCGACCAGACGATCGACAACGCCCGCGGCATTGCCATCATCGCGATCGTGCTCGGTCACGTTGTGCGCGGTCTGGGCGACTCGGGCATCCTGAGCGACAGCTCTGCAGCCTATGCGCTCACCGACCGTGGTCTGTACCTGGTGCATCTGAGCGTCTTCGCGCTTCTGTCCGGTCTATTCGTGAAGCGAGGCATCGACCGTTCCGGAGGCTGGCCGTACCTGCGGTCGCGAGCTGCGCTGTTCCTCTACCTCTACGTGCTCTGGTCGCTGCTACAGGGGTTCGTCAAACTGGCGGCAGGGTCGGTCTCCTCCAACCCGGTCTCGCTGGTGGAAGTGCTCTCGCTCTGGCGCTCCGAGACGCAGATGTGGTTCCTTCCCTTCCTTGTTGTCGCGACCGCTGTCGTCGTCCTTGTGCGACCGTGGGCTCGGGTCTGGGGCATCCCGTACTTCGGCGCGATCGTCGTCGCGGCGATTTCGGTCTTGATCTGGGGCTGGTCAGGTCCGGTCATCGGAACGCAGGGGCTCGCACTGCTCGGGTTCTTCGTCGTCGGTGCGGCCACGACGTATGAGCGGCTCAACCGGATGGTGGAAGCCATCTCGCCCCCGTGGCTCGTAGTCGGGTTCGTCGTACTGGGAGGTGTCTATGCGGGGACTCTGCTGACGATGACGCCGACGCCGCCCGCCATGCTCGGGACGCCCGCCGACGAGTGGGAGCGCGCAGCAGGTCTAGTCGCCAGCGTCACCGGCTGTGTTGCCGTCATCTTGCTCGCTGCGATCCTGGCACGGCTCCGCACGCCACTGCTGCCGGCTATCGGGCGCCGGTCGCTCGAGATCTTCCTCGCGCATGTGATCGCATTCAACGTCGTGCGCATCGGGCTCGGACTGCTCGACGTGACGAACGATACGGTCAACATCGTTCTGTGCACGGTCGCGGGTGTTGCATTGCCGATGCTCCTCGCGGCTCTCAGCGACCGGGTTCGTCCGCTCCGGTGGCTGTTCGAGCTGCCGCGTGTACGCAAGCCTCAGCCGGCAGTGAGCACCCCGGGGGCGTAGTCAGGGGAGAGGTAGCGCCGGGACGACGAGGATCAGTCCGGCGATCCTGGCCACGAAGCCGACCCTTTGCCAGACCTTCGCGGGCGCACCGTTCGCCCACTGCACGAACTTATTAATGAGGATCTCGTCGTCGGCCATGCCCGGCATCCTCCCACGCCTGCGTTTGGTCCACGTAAACGACCTCGTGCTATCGAACGCAGTTAGTCAGCCCGTGGCCTCGGCTCCCCGTGGCGGACCGCTTGCCCGGCGACTGGCGCATACCTGGCGTGGGCACCGAGAAACGCCGCCGCTACGACATCGGCGACCGGCTCGACTACCTGAATTCGAGCATTCTGCTCCCCCTCGACCGCGAAGACCTCGGCCCCGAACTGGCGTCGGGTATCAAGGAGATGGCGCCGTCCCTGCCTGAATGACGACAGATGCCGGGGCCCCGTCGCGCTTTTCGCCCCGAGCTCAGTTCAGCATTGTGCCCGCGAGGGCGAGAGCGACGTAGGTCGCGTTGTAGACGACGTGGATGAGCACCGTGCCCCAGATGCGGCCGCTCAGAAGCACGAGCGCGGAGCAGACGAGGCCGAGGAGCGACAGCGAGATCACCTGGTCGACCGTGAGTGACAGCGTGAGGCTGTGCAGCATGAGGAACAACGCTGTGCTGACGACGGCGGCCGCGAGGCCTGCCGTTGCCTTGCCGAAGGATCTCCGCAGGATCGTGTAGACGCAGACGAGCACAACGGCGCGAAAGAAGAACTCCTCGGTGAGCGGGGCGATGACCACCGGGCTGAGCACATCGGTGAACCAGAATCCCGACGGCAGGTCGGTCCCGATCGTTGAGTAAGACGGCAAGGCCCCCGAGGCTCCGGCAGTCAGTTCCAGCCAGCCCTGCACGATCCGAAGGAGCACACCCAGTCCGAGGCCGAAGACCAGGTCGCTCGGTTCGAATCGCAACAGACCGACCGGGCGTGACCTGGTAAAAGCCCAGATGATGCCCGCGAGCATCCCTGCCCACAGAAGGGCCGTTCCGAGCATGCCACTCCAGGCATACGGTATGAATGCGACGACCGTGGTGCCGGCCAGCACCGCGACTCCGAGAGCCACGATGGCCACAGCGAGGGTGCCCTCCCGCCAACGTGCCACCGTTCGCCCGCCGAGCCGCCAGTCCGTCCGGCGCGTGTGGGTGCCGCTCGGCGGCTCGGCGTCGGGCGCCCCCCGACGTGCATTTCTGCGCGTGCCGACGGTCGCCTCGGCCTCGCTCTCTGCGAGACCCTCGGCGGTCGGTTTAGCGGTCGGGGCATCGGTAGAGTGGTCCGGCACGCGCCCCACGCTACCCCCCACCGGAGGTCGATCCGTGTTCGAGGTGCTCACCGTCTGCACTGGCAACATCTGCCGTTCCCCGCTCGCTGCCGAGCTCCTCCGAGCGAGCCTCGCCGATCTCGAGCCGATGATCGGCAGCGCCGGCACCCGCGGACTCCGCTCGGCGCCGATGACGAGCGAAGCCCAACTGATTGCGGCCGAGTACGGCGTTTCGGCGGATGCGGCGGCGGCGCACCGCTCCCGGTACCTGCTGGAGGACCACCTCAGCTCACCCGACCTCATCCTCGCGATGACTCGCGACCATCGCCGCCAAATCGCCGAACTCGCGCCMTCGCGACTGCGGGCGACCTTCACAGTGCGCGAGTTCGCGCGGCTGGCGTCCGACGTCTCCGACGACGAGATATACGCAGCAGGGACAGGTGCGAGGTTGGATGCCGGCGCTCGCGTGCGTGCGGCGGCTGCGGTCGTTGCATCCCGTCGTGGCGTGTCACTGCCGCCCGTGACGCCCGATGACGACGACGTCATCGACCCCTATGGGCGCTCGTGGCAGACGTATGAGCGGTCCGCCGCCCAGCTCGTGCCGGCTCTCGACGAGGTCGTGCGCGTGCTGAGGGTTGCCACCCGATGAACGACATTCCTTAACATTCCCGACATGCGCCGGCGGGAAACCGGAAACGGCGATGTGTCACTCTGAACAAGCCTCGGGGTCGTCTCTGCGATCACAGCACCAGTGATCGCGGCCTCCGGGGGAAAGGCATCATGGAGCTCACCGACTACATCCGCATCCTCCGCAAGAGCTGGATCCTCATCGTGTTGGCGACACTTCTCGGAGTTGGCGTCGCCGCGGCCTATTCGCTGACCCGCACCCCGATCTACGTCTCGAGCAGCACGGTCTTCGTCTCAACGCAGGCGGGCGGGACGATCTCCGAGATGCAGCAGGGGTCGACGTTCAGCCAATCACGCGTGACGACGTACACCAACCTGGTGACGGCGCCGATCGTGATGAACCCCGTGATCGCGAAGCTCGATCTCGAGACGACGGCGGGTCAGCTCTCCACCTCGGTCTCGGCATCAAGCCCGGTCAACACGACGCTCATCACGATCACCGTCGAGCACCCGAGCGCCGTGGTGGCCGCAGACATCGCGAATGCGCTCGCCGCGAGCCTCACGAACGCGGTTGAGTCGATCGAGACCCCGAATGGCGCGGAGGAGAGCCCGGTGCGGCTCACCCGAGTCAAGGACGCACAGCCGTCGCTCACCCCCGCGAGTCCGAATGTTCCCCTCAACCTCGTGCTGGGCGGACTCATCGGTCTGGCGCTCGGCATCGGCGTCGCGGTGCTTCGTTCGGTGCTCGACACCCGCATCCGCAACCCGCGGGACATCGAGCTCGTCACGGATCGTCCGATCATCGGCGCGATCGCATTCGACCCACGCGCCAAGGAACGGCCGCTCATTCTGCAGGACGACCCGCGTAGCCCCCGCGCCGAGTCGTTCCGGGCACTGCGCACGAACCTGCAGTTTCTCGATATGGGCGGTCGCGCGAGCTTCGTGATCACGTCGGCCCTGCCGAGCGAGGGCAAGTCGACGAGCACGATCAACCTGGCGATCGCCCTCGCCGACGCCGGCAAGCGTGTGGCGCTCATCGACGCCGACCTGCGCAAGCCGAAGGTGGCCGAGTATCTCGGCATCGAGGGCGGGGCCGGGCTCACCGATGTGCTGATCGGTCGCACGCGGGTGGGTGATGTCATGCTCCCGTGGGGGGGCCGAAGCCTCTATGTGCTTCCGGCCGGCAAGATCCCGCCGAACCCCAGCGAACTTCTCGGCTCGAACCAGATGCGCACCCTGCTCGAGGCGCTTGAGCGCGACTTCGATGTCGTGCTCTGCGACGCTCCCCCGCTGCTGCCGGTGACAGATGCCGCGATCCTTTCGAAAGCGACGAGCGGTGCGATCGTGGTCGTCTCCGCCGGACGCACCAATCGCCGGGAGCTCTCCGGAGCCGTCGACGCACTCCAGGCTGTCGACGCGAAGGTCGCGGGGCTCGTGCTCACGATGGTGCCGACGCGCGGACCGGATGCCTACAGCTACGGCGGGTACGGCTATGGGTACGGCTACACCCAGGCACCGGAGAAGAAGAGCCGATCGTCTCGTCGGGCTGCGAAATCGGCGCCTCAGCCGCCGACCGTCAACGAAACCACCGACACCCCCGAACTCCGGCGCACCACCTCAACCCCAGTCGGGTAGCCAGCAACGTCCAGGAGCCCGGCTGGGTCGCAAACGCGACCCAGCCGGGCTCTTTCCATCGTGGAGCAAGCCAAGCCCCGCGGGTCATTGAGCGAGCGAATCGAGTCGAACGCCCGAACCGAGGGCACTCGCAAAACCAGTCAAGCCCCGGTCGTTGAGCGAGCGAAGCGAGACGAAACGCCCCACCCCTCCGCAAACCCTTAAGGCGTAGCCGGCGGGTCCGTCGGCGTGGGATCCGGCGGCGGATCGGACGGCGAGGGGTCCGGCGCAGGCGCCGGGTCGGGCGTGGGTGACGGGTTGGGAGTGGTGCCCCCGCCGGTCACGGGGGTCGATCCGGTGTTGCGCCTCGGCACAACCGGCGTCTCTTCCTCGGCCTTCGCTGCTTCCACCGCCTGATCCGCGCGCAGCGCGGTCACGGCCGCCGCATAGGCCAGCAACTCTGCAGCCCCGGTGCCGCCCGTCGCGCGCGCGGTACCAACAGCCTGCGCGGCGGCCGTAACGGCGTCTCGCAGCGCCGCGCCGGCGAGGGGGTTCTCCGCAACGAGCGACTCCGCGGTTGCGGCAAGCGACGTCGCTAGTGCGTCGAGCGCCGCGTCAGCGATCGACGTCGCGGCACCGATGTCCGCGCGTGCGTTGTCGAAGTCGGCGGCTGCGAGTGCCACGCGAGCAGCGTGTTGCTTCGCATCGTCGGCAACTGTCAGCACCTCGTCCGCATCCGCGTCGCCGAGCGATGCGCCCTCATACTCCTCGGGCAGGGCGGCCACGTCGCGGGGAGCGATGCTCGCCTGCACGCCGTCGAGGGCTGTCATCGCGTCGGCCCGCGTCTGCGCATCGCCCATCCCGTCGATCGCGGCGAGTGCGGGCGCCACCTCGTCGATGAATGCCTGCGCAGCGGTGACGGATGCTTCGTACGCCGAGTTCGCCGAAACCAACCCGGAGTCGGCCTGCTCGGCGGATGCTTCTGCGGCGACCAGAGCTCCCTGCGCATCCGCGAGGCGGGCATTCTCGTTGATGGTGATGGCGCCGAAGACTCCGCCGCCTGCGACGACGGCGATGGCGACGACCGCTGTTGCGACCGACACGAAGGTGCGCCCGCGAGAGCCGAAGAGCGCGGTGCGAACCCCGCGGCGCGGCTGCTCCGGAGCCACGACGAACGCGGGCTCTTCGGCAGACCATGGCTGCCACTCCGGCGCCGGCTCGTCGGCGACCCACGATTGCCAGGCCGTCTCGGGCTGAGGATCCGGCAACGGTGCTCCCGGCTCAGGCGCCCCATCAAAGCTGGGCTGCCATGCCGTCGCTTCGCCGAAGACCTCCCCGCTGCCAGCGTCCGGCTCGCGATCGCCGCTGGCGACCGCTGCGCTTCCGAACAACGCAGCGAGGCGCTCGATCTCGCGATCGTGACCGTCCACGGCATCCTCGATGGCGGTCGATTCGAACTCGCGCCCGCCGGTCTCGCGATCGTCAGCACCCGTCGCGGGCTGCCCAGCGCTCACCGCAGGTCCACCGGCATCCAGCGCGGGTTCGCCAACGTGAATCTCTGGATCAGCGCTCAGCGGCGCAGCGGCTCCGAAGAAGGCCGCAAGGCGCTCGCGCTCCCGCTCAGCGTCGAAGTGATGTGTCTCTTCTTCATGAGAACCGAAGACCTTGTCGAGCTCGTCCGCCTGGCCCTCCGGCGCGCGCTCAACTCCGTCGACGGCATCGTGAACGCCATCGATGGCGGTCTCGTCGGCTGGGTGCTGTTCCTTAGCGGACTTCATTTCGACCTTCCGCACGTCGGAGCGCGGGCGCGGTCAGCATACACCGGGCACCTGGAGAACCCCTGGCCGGCCCTGCGGTGCCGACGGTGACGAAGTGGCAAGAGCCATTCACATGCCCGACACATTCGCCTGATACTTTCCCAGACGTGGGGATCACTTCTCGGGGCGAAAGGACGGTCGGTGACGTCGAACCTTCAACAGGTCGACGCGACAACGACGTCGCAGAGCGAATCTAAAAGCAACGAATCTCAATCCAAATCTGTCGGGCCCTCGGTGCCGACTGTTTCGACGACGCATGCCGCCAGCACACGCGTGTCGACGAGCACGACTCCCGTGACGACTGTGCTGCCGCCCGACCGTTGGCGGCAACGCCTCGCGCGGCGCATCTGGCTCAGCGATCTGCTGGTGCTCGTGTGGGTCGTCTACGGCACCCAGATCGCCTGGTTCGGCCTCGGCAATGCCGCCGTGACGATGCGCGAAGACCATCGTCTGACTGACGTCTCTTACTGGGCCTTCTCCGCGGTGCTGGTTGTGCTGTGGATGTGGGCGCTGAGCCTCATCGACTCGCGAAACGAGCGGGTGATCGGCACAGGCAGTACGGAGTTCGTGCGCGTCGTCGATGCGAGCATCCGACTTTTCGGCGTCGTCGCGATCGCAGCGTTCCTCCTGCGGGTCGACGTCGCTCGCGGCTTCCTTCTCATCAGCCTGCCCCTCGGCGTGCTGGTGCTGCTCTTCGAACGCTGGCTCTGGCGACAGTGGCTCGTCTCGAAGAGACTGCTCGGCGAGTACTCGGCCCGCGTGCTGCTGGTCGGGTCGGAGGAATCCGTCGCTCAGATCGCCCGCGAGTTGGAGCGATCACCGCGCGCCGGCTACCGCGTGGTGGGGGCGTGTGTGCCGACCGGGCGTGTGGCGGCGACGATCGTGGGCACCGACATTCCGATCATGGGAAGTGTCGACAACGTCGAGCGGGCGATGGCCGCCACACGTGCCGATACGGTCGCCGTGACGAGCACCGACGAGTTGCCGCCCGACAAGGTGAAGCAGATCTCCTGGGGCCTCGAAGCCGGCAGGCAGCACCTGGTGCTAGCGCCGAGCATCGTCGACATCGCCGGCCCGCGCATTCACATGCGCCCCGTGTCTGGCTTACCTCTGATCCATGTCGAGACGCCGCGCTTCAGCCGTGGCCAGCGGTTCGCCAAGCGAACAACCGATCTCACCGCGTCCGTGCTCGGCACGATCCTGATCAGTCCGATCCTGGCGTTCTTGGCCCTCAGCGTTCGGCTGACCAGCCAGGGCCCCGTCTTCTTCCGGCAGACCCGCATCGGCCTGCGCGGCGAAGAGTTCACGATGATCAAGTTCCGCTCGATGGTCGTCAACGCCGAGGACCTGCTCGAGAACCTCGAGCGGGATGAGCATGATCCTGGCAACGAGGTGCTCTTCAAGATGAAGAACGACCCGAGGGTCACTCCCGTCGGCCGCTTCATGCGCAAGTTCAGCCTCGACGAACTGCCGCAGCTGTTTAACGTGATCGAGGGGTCGATGTCGCTCGTCGGGCCGCGGCCGCCTCTCGCCAAGGAAGTCGCTCAGTATGCGGACCACGTGCACCGCCGATTCCTCGTGAAACCCGGCATCACAGGGCTCTGGCAGGTGAGCGGCCGGTCTTCTCTATCGTGGGAAGAGTCGGTCCGTCTCGATCTTTCATACGTCGAGAATTGGTCGCTTGTCGGGGACCTCGGGATCCTCGCGAAGACGGCCAAGGCCGCCTTGCTACCCGGTGAGACGGCACACTAGTGCTACAGCACGCCGCGCCGACGAGCGCTTCCCCTGCCCTGCGAACTCATCGCCCACACCATCGGAGCGTAAGGGCCTTGGTTCCCTCAGCACTGAGAGCAATAGTGCTCTCGGCTTACGGACGCAACCTGGTTTCGGCCCAGTTCATTGCGGCGAGCATCCTTCTGACCCTCATCCTCGCCTTCTGGGTCGCCATCGAACAATGAGAGTAACGACATGAACCATGCCGTGCTCGCCGCTGGGCGAATCATTTATGCCTTCGCTGCGGGCATCGCGCTGGTGCTGGCCTCGCTCGATCCGGCAAACACCGCAGCAGTCGGTTCCTATACCCTGCAGTCGGGAATTGCGGCAGCAGTAGCAGCGATCTTGCCGCTGGGATTGGACCGCGCCCTCGCGCGACGACGAGCGACCGACAGCACCAGTGATTTTCCGGCAAGCCTCATCCGACTCCGGTTGACCGAGATCGCTGTTGTCCTTGTCGTCGCAGTGACGCTGGCGTGGGCTTTTACCGCATGGTTCTTGGCGCTCGCATGTGCGGTCTTCGCCATAACGCGCCTCGTGTACGCCGATCTTGAATCGTTGTGGATTGCATCTGGGCGTAGCGAATTTACGTTGAGTGTGACAATCGCCCTCAACGGCATCGTCACCGCGATCGGCATCTACGCTGYGGCACCCTTTGGCGGAAGCGCGATGGTTGCACTGTCTGCGCTTGGAAACCTTATTGCCTTCGTTGCGCTCGGCTTACTCGGGCGCTGGCGAGTCAATCGTGAATCTCTCCGACCATTCACCAAGGAAGCACTGGGCTTCGGGGGCAGTGCCGCACTCGCGGTCGCATACGGCCGAGCGGACCTTCTCATTCTGGCTCTTACGGGCGCGAACCTGGAAGCAGTCGCTGTCTACGGAATCATCACTCGCATGTTTGACGCGTTGGGACTTATTCGAGGCTCGATCGCGCAGGTCGAGATGCGGCGACTGGCACCGATGCTCCCACACGATCGGGCCGTCGAAACGACTAAAATTGCAAATACTACGGCCCTTGTTTCCGCGGGGCTCTCAGTTGCCACCATAGGTGCCACCTACATCATTCTTGCCCTGCCCGTATTTGAAGCGTGGGCGCCGTTTTCTGCGGCTGTTTTGATTGCCTCGGTCTCCATCCCGGCGTACGCGGCACACCTGTCGACCGCTGCCCTTGTACTATCTGATCGGCGAGCTCACCTCCTCTTTGTCGGCAGCATTATCAGTACGATCTGCGCCGTCGGCGCCAAGCTCATTCTGATTCTTGAGTACGGCGTCAACGGAGCGGTGTTCGCGATCGGCCTCGTCGAGCTCATCAGTTTTGTCGTTTTCATGACGCTCTATCGCTCCGGTGTGTCTGCCCGGCGCATCACCGTGAGCGCGGCGATACCAGCGATTTCAACCATGATCGGATTTTGTATTGTGGTGATTCATTCATGAACGGCGCAATAACGGGCATCGATTGGTGGGGTGTCGGCCCGACCGAAATGGCTGTGGCGGTTCCCCAGTCAACGTCGGTACC
>NZ_JBFUMV010000026.1:0-17277 GCF_054049175.1 Microbacterium sp. P5_E9
GTACCAGGAGAGCGGCGTACCAGGAGAGCGGCTCGGTGACCCGGTCGATCGACTCGCGTGGCCCAGTCGGGTCGGCGGGACCAGTCGTGACGGCGGCATCGCCGTCGTCCGGCCGGTGGCCGAACGCGTCCTGGAGTGCACGCACAGCCCGGTCTTCGCGCGGGTCGTCGCCGCCGAGGAGCCGCATCGCCCGCCCGGCCGCGGCCAACACGGCGATCGCGCCGAGCCCTGGCAGGACGACGGCGCGGAGCAACGGCATGCCCGCATCGTAGTGGCGCGGCGTGGACGGGAGTAGGTGATGTTGGTCCAGCAGGAGCATCGGGGGATAACCCGCACCAGACTCGGCGGTCTCCCGGATTCTCTGGGGGCCGTCAGATTCGTACCGTCGCATGTATGACCCTTGAATCCAGCAGCCCGCTTTCGGCAGGCCGATCTTCCGCGCCCGACTCGTCCGCACGCCCACGCAAGGGCATCGGACTGCCCTGGCTGGTGGTCGTCGGCCTCGCATTGCTACAGGTGCCGCGCATCGTCGCGCACGACTTCGGGCTTGTGCCGCCGAACTCCATCGGCAACGTACTGCTCGCCATCCTGCCTCTCATCACGTGGGTCGCGGTCGCAGCGGTGTGGTCGCGTCGGCCACTGATGTCACTGCTGGTCGCCGGCGGCCTTTACGGTGCCGCACTGGCAACGATCCACAATGCTGCCTGGGGCGCGGTGTGGGGGGCGTCGCCGCCTCGGCTCGGGGGCAACCTGTCGGGCGTGCTCCCTCGGGCGGTGGAAGAGGTGCTGATGCGTTCAGCGACCGTCTTCAGCAGCCTCGCGACCGGTGTCGCGGTCGGGCTGATCTGCGGCCTGATCGCCTGGGGCATTCAAGCAGTCGCGCGACGCGCCGGGGCGGATCTCCCGCTTCGCCGCGTACAGGGATGAATGCGGCGGGTTGGGAGGGCGGGGGTTTCGCTCCCTTGCCAAGCCGGCAGTTGGCACTCGAATCGACGCTCGACTGGAGGGTCACCGCTCGCGCGACAGTGGTTGACCGGTCCCTCACCTGAACAAGGCGGGATTACCGAAAGGCGCGAAGATCGTTGAGCGGTCCCCCAACGCATCCGCGGCCAGCATCGACGCGTGGATCAGCGCAGGCTTGCCTTGAGTGTGAGCAGGTGGTCGCGGGTGAGTGTGGAGGCGGTGTCTGCGTCACGGTCGGCGATCGCCTCGAGGATCTGCACGTGGACGCGTTGGTCGGCGTCGCTGCCGTATTCGCCGCGGATGCGGAGCAGGTCGATCATCGCCTGTCTGGTGCGTGGGGTGAATCCGTCGAACAGTTCGGTGAGGAGGGGGTTGTGCGCGGCGGTGATGATGCTGCGGTGGAAGGTCATGTCCGCGTCGACGTGCCCTTCGATGTGTGTGCGATGCCTGTCGCGGTGCTCTGCGGCGCGCTTCATGGCGTTCAGCTCCATTGGCGTGCGGCGTTCGGCGGCGAGTGCGGATGCCTCGACCTCGATCGCGATGCGCGCTTCGATCACGGAGATGATGTCGGTGCGGCGGAGCACCTGATCCCAGTCGTCCGGTGTGTCGACGGCGGTGACGAATACCCCGGCGCCCTGGCGGGTGGCGAGTACCCCGCGGCCGGCCAGTTGGCGGATGGCCTCGCGAATCGTGGAACGGCCGACGCCGAGCTGCGGGGCGAGCGTCGTCTCGCCGGGCAGTTTCTGCCCGAGCGTCCATTCGCCGGCGCGGATGCGTTCGAGCAGGGCGTCGGCGGCTTGCTCAGCGAGCGGTTCGYGGCGGACCTGAGTCATGCCACCATCCTCGCGCATCAAACTTGCTTGTCTACTTGTCTGAGGAGTTKTGCTAGCGTGAGCTCATGCTTCTCGACGGACTCCTTCTTCTTCGTCGCCACGGCGGGGCCTAGCCAGACCGGCTCCCCGACGTGGAGCCGAAACGCGCGCCGGTTGACTTCCCCGCACAGTTGAAGGAACCCCGCAATGAGCACTCCCCCGCTCTCCCGTATCTCCACCCCAATTGGCCCGGTTCCCGCGGGCGCACCGCAGTGGAACCGTCAGCGGCATTCGCAGATGCCATCGCACCGCTACCGTGACGCCTACGCGCGCGTCGAGGTGCCGCTCACCGCACGCGAGTGGCCGTCACGCCGGCTGACAGCGGCACCACTGTGGGTGCCGGTCGATCTGCGCGACGGCAATCAGGCCCTCGCCGAGCCGATGGACCCCGCGCGCAAGCGGCGGCTCTTCGAGCTGATGGTGCAGATGGGCTATAAGGAAATCGAGGTCGGCTATCCGTCCGCATCGCAGACGGACTACGACTTCGTCCGCCTGATCGCCGAGACCGACATCGCCCCGGATGACGTGACGATCGTGGTGTTCACTCCGGCCCGCCGCGACCTGATCGAACGCACGGTCGCCTCGATCCGCGGCATCCGCAATCAGGTCGTCATCCACATGTACACCGCCACCGCGCCGACCTGGCGCGACGTCGTCCTCGGCCACGATCGGATCGCGCTCACGGAGCTGATCCTCACCGGCGGCCGTGACGTACTCGAGTTCGCCGGCGCCCTCGACAACGTCCGATTCGAGTTCTCACCCGAGGTGTTCAACCTGACCGAACCGGACTACGTGCTCGAGGTCTGCGACGCCATCACCACGTTGTGGGATGCCACCCCGCAGCGACCGGTGATCCTGAACCTTCCCGCGACCGTGGAGATCGCGACCCCGAACGTGTACGCCGACCAGATCGAGTACATGCACCACAACCTCGCCCGCCGAGACGCGGTCATCCTCTCCGTCCACCCGCACAACGATCGAGGCACCGGGATCGCCTGCGCGGAACTCGCCGTCCTCGCCGGCGCGCAGCGCGTCGAAGGATGCCTCTTCGGCAACGGCGAACGCACCGGGAACGTCGACATCGCCACCCTTGCCCTGAACCTGCACGCCCAGGGCATCGACCCGATGATCGACTTCTCCGACATCGACGAGATCCGCCGCACCGTCGAATACAGCAACCGCCTCGAAATCCACCCCCGCCACCCGTATGTCGGCGACCTCGTCCACACTGCGTTCAGCGGCACCCACCAGGACGCCATCAAGAAGGGCTTCGCCGAGCACCGTGCCCGCGCTGCGACCGAGGGCCGCCCGGAAAGCGAGATCGAGTGGCGGGTGCCGTACCTGCCCATCGACCCCGCCGACCTCGGCCGCAGCTATGACGCCGTCATCCGCGTCAACTCGCAATCGGGCAAGGGCGGCATCGCGTACCTCCTCGAAACCGACTACGGCATCGAACTCCCCCGACGACTGCAGATCGACTTCGCCCGCCGCGTGCAGCAGCACACCGACAGCACCGGACTCGAAATCGACGCACCCCAACTCTTCGACCTGTTCGAACGCAGTTATCTGAACCCCGCGGGATCCGACATCCAGCTTGTCGACATCAGCTCTGAGACTCACGACGGGGCGACCCGCACACAGCTCACTCTGCACATCGACGGCACCGAGAGACACGGCAGCTACAAGGGCATCGGCCCCGTCGAGGCCGTCACCGCGCTCCTCACCGAGCACGGCATCCCCGTCGAGATCGTCTCGCTCCACCAGACATCGCTCACCGCAGGCAGCAGCAGCGAGGCCCTCACCCTCATCGAATACCGCGACACCACAGGCATTCACTGGGCGGCCGGCTCAGACCGATCCGTACTCAACGCGAGCGTGAACGCCGTCCTGGGCGCCGCCCGCGCCATTGCCGCGACCCGCGCACCAGTCTGACCCGCGTTCGCCTGCGGAAGAGAGTCCGCACGCGGATGACGTGCGGCCACGACACTCCATTGAACTGCGCCGCGCACGAGTCCGCCGGATGGGATGGGTCGGCAAGAGAAGTCGTTCGATCGCGGAGCACGGTCGCCGAGGCATCCCTCGTTCGCAATCCGGTCGATCACCGCGCTCTCGCGTTCGAGTCGACTTGTCGCTCGGCGCCGATGCGCAATGGGGCACTCTACGAAGCGCCGGCGACATCACCAGCAGGTCCCTGGCTCGGCCGTTTCGAGGATGTGCGGAGCATACGTCGACCTCGCTCGCGGGTTCTTTTGACGCAGGGGCGCGCGTAGCGTCGGAATGTGACCGAGCAGCAACCGTACGAGCTTGTGCGACAAACCCCCGACTACGAACTCCGACGGTATCCGTCGCACGTCCTGGCCGAGGTGCTCGTCCGCGGCGCCGACTTCGAGGACGCGGGCAACCGCGCCTTCCGCTCCCTGTTCGGCTACATTTCCGGGGAGAACACCGCACGTCAGTCGATCGAGATGACCGCGCCGGTGGTGCAGTCCGCCTCGTCGCGCATCGCGATGACCGCGCCGGTCGTGCAGCAGAAGTCCGACGACGGTTTCGTTGTCGCCTTCGTGCTGCCTGCAGCCATGACGGAGGCGACTGCGCCCGTACCCGCACGCAGCGAAGTGACACTGCGCACCGTGCCTGAGCGGATGGTGGCCGCTGAGCGATTCTCGGGGCGATGGACACGCGCGTCATGGGACTCTCACCGGGAGGCGCTCCTGGCAAGTCTGTCTGCCAACGGCCTGACGCCCATCGGCACACCTCGCTTCGCGCGCTTCGACCCGCCTTACACGCCCTGGTTTCTGCGTCGCAACGAAGTGCTCGTCGACATCGACGAGAACAACTCATCGTCCTGACCCAGGTGGCCGTGCGCACGGTCGTGGAAAACGCTCCGAAACCTTTTGCCTTGTCCGGTAGGGCCGCCTAGCGTTTGTTGTACGCAAAAACATATGTGCCGCTCACGCGGGCATATGACCGACGACGATGTCAGGAGTTCTCCATGCGCCGATCTCTCCGATCACTTCTGGTGGCCACCGCCACCGCTGCCCTGCTACTGCCTCTCGTGGGCGTGACCGCAGCGAACGCCGAGCCGCCCGGATACGGCCACACCGACAAAGACACGCTGCGCAACCAGGCACCGCGCGATCTCGCGATCGGCAGTGCCGTCTGGGGCCGCAGGGACCTCGTCGCCTACGACCGCAAGGCGCCCACCGAGTACCAGCAGGTCCTCAGCGCCCAGTTCTCGTCGCTGACGCCCGAGAACGACATGAAATGGGATGCCATCCACCCGGCTTCGGACGTGTACGACTTCGCGTCCGCCGACGCACTGGTCGCTTTCGCCAAGGCGAACCACCAGCAGGTGCGGGGCCACACGCTGCTGTGGCACAGCCAGAACCCGGCATGGGTCACGACGGCGAGCCAGACGTGGACGTGCGACCAGGCACGTGCGGTGCTCGAAGACCACATCCGCACAGTCGTCGGCCACTTCGAGGGTGAGATCTACGAGTGGGATGTCGCGAACGAGATCTTCCAGGACACGTGGGACAACGGCGGCGTGCGGCTGCGCACCGAGGCGAACCCGTTCCTGAAGGCCTGCGCCGACGACCCGATCGCGCTCCTCGAGGACGCGTTCCGCTGGGCGCACGAGGCCGACCCTGCCGCGGTGCTGTTCCTCAACGACTACAACGCCGAGGGCATCAACGAGAAGACCGATGCGTACTACGCGCTCGCACAGCGCATGCTCGCCGACGGCGCGCCGCTGGGAGGGTTCGGCGCCCAGGGCCACCTCAGCCTGCAGTACGGCTTCGACGCCTCGATCCAGGCGAACTTCGAGCGCTTCGCCGCGCTCGGGCTTCACGTGGCGGTGACCGAGGCCGATGTCCGCATCCCGGTGCAGCCCGGTGAGACCGGCCCGACACCCGGTCAGGTCGCCGCACAGGCCGAGCGCTACGACGCGATGCTGACGGCGTGCCTGAAGGTGACCGCCTGCTCGTCCTTCACGGTGTGGGGCTTCCCAGACGCGAACTCGTGGGTTCCCGGCGTGTTCCCCGGCGAGGGCTGGGCGACGATCTTCGAGGATAACTACTCGCCGAAGCCCGCTTTCTCCGCGATTCTCGAGTCGCTGCGCGAGGCGACTCCAGGCACGTCGCCGCGGCACGGCTGAATCGGTGCGAGGGCGGCCGGTCGCGGCCGGCCGTCATCGCACCGCACGGTTGCGCGGCAGCTGAAAGCTTGGCGGGACCCGTCGAAGACCTCTATGCCGTTCTCCCGTAGGCGGCATAGGCCCGGCGGCTGACCATCCGCCCCAGCCGCGCCGCTAGAGCGGGTCGACCGTGGTCGGACGGCCGCGTGGGATCCATCAAAGGGCGGCGCGCGCTTTGTCCTTCCGCGCGGCGCTCGGGTCGTTGATCGGTAGCTAGATAGTCGCGTTTGGCGCGGCTGTTTCGGCCACGTTGGCGAGTAGTTGGAGGCGTTCCTGGGTGGCCGATCCGGGTTCCGCGGAGAAGACGATCATCTGGAGTCCGCGGTCGGATGTGAGGTCCATCGCTTGGAAGGTGAGGTCGAGGTCGCCGACGACTGGGTGGTGGACGAGTTTGAGGCCGGTGCGGTGTTCGCGGACGTCGTGGGCTCCCCAGAGCTTTCGGAAGAGATCGCTTCGGGTGGAGAGTTCGCCGACGAGGTCGGTGAGCTGTCGGTCGTAGGGCGAGCGGCCGGCTTCGGCGCGAAGGACGGCCACGATCTGGCGGGTCTGTGCTTCCCATTCCCGGTAGAACGTCTGGGCGCGCGGTTCGAGGAAAATGAATCGGGCGGCGTTGGCTGGCGGCCTGGCCCCGTCGAGCATCTCGGAGAAGAGCGCCGCCCCGAACCGGTTGGTGGCGACGGCGTCGAGTCGGCCGTTCTGTATGAAGACCGGCACCGTCGACATAGCGTCGATGGTCTGGCGCATACCGGGTGTGAGCTGCGTCTTGCGGGTCGTCCGTGCTCGCTTCTGTGGGTGAGCGCCTGCGTTGGCGGCGCGGATCAGGTCATACAGGTGGGCGTGTTCGGCGTCGTCGAGTTGCAGGGCGCGGCTGACGCCGTCGATGACGGCTTCGGAGACACCGACGGCGTTGCCCCGTTCGAGGCGTTTGTAGTACTCCGCGCTCATTCCCGCCACCAGCGCGACTTCCTCGCGGCGCAGCCCCGGCACCCGGCGGCGACCGCCGAAGTCTGGCAGCCCCACCTGCGCGGGCGTAAGTTTCGCGCGTCGCGTGGTGAGGAACTCACTGATCGCCTCGGCGGTGTCCATGCCATCGAAAGTACAGCGGCTCCGGGCGTGCAGAGGGTCCCTGTCGGGGCACCCGTAGGTAGGGCCACGCTAACTCCGGCGAAGGAGCGTTGACTCGAACCATCAGCCGCCGAACGAGCGGTGAAATTCGAGAAGGGCATGACCATCAGCAGCAACCTGCAGAACAAGCTCGCCGGGACCGTCGCGATCGTCACCGGGGCGAGCAGCGGCATCGGCGAAGCCACAGCGAAGCAGCTCGCCGAACTCGGCGCGACCGTCGCGGTCATCGCCCGCCGCGAGGACCGGCTCAACACCCTCGTCGCCGAGATCGAGGCTGCCGGCGGCTCGGCTCTCGCCGTGACAGCCGACATCACCGACCGCGTCCAGGCCGAACGCTCCGTGGAGACGGTCATCGACTGGTTCGGTCGCCTCGACATCCTCGTCAACAACGCCGGGCTGATGCTGCTCGGAACGGTCCTGGATCAGGACATCGAGGAATGCAGCGGATGATCGCGGTCAACCAGAACGGTCTGCTCTTCATGACCAAGGCCGCCCTGCCGCACCTGCTGGTCGCGGCCGAAGACGAACTGCGCGGCGTCGCGGACATCGTCAACATCTCCTCCATCGCAGGCCGGCAGGCGTGGCCGAACTTCGCCGCCTACAACATGACGAAGTTCGGGGTGAACGGCTTCACCGAAGCGCTCCGCCAGGAGATCACGAAGAAGCATGTCCGAGTCGGCGTGCTCGAGCCCGGCGCCGTCGAGACCGAACTGATCTCCCACAACAACGACACCATCAAGGACCACCTCGTCGCCTCCGACGCGGAGAACATCCCGGAGAAGCTGCAACCGGAAGACATCGCCGAGAGCATCGCGTACATGGTCACCCGTCACCGGCGCTCCTCGATCGCCGAACTGTGGGCGATGCCCACGTCACAGGCCTGACCGGCCGGAACGGAGCACACCAGATGAAGAACGCGCACCTCGGGGGCCTCGAGGTCTCCCGCATCGGCCTCGGCGCGATGACCATGGCCGGCGTCTACACGACCGGGGGAGGTCTCGACAACGACGAGTCCATCCGCACCATCCACCGCGCCCTGGAGCTGGGTGTCACCCACATCGACACCGCCGAGATCTACGGTCCCTACCTCAGCGAGGAGCTCGTCGGCCGGGCCGTTCGCGGCCGCCGTGATCGGGTGAAGATCGCCACCAAATTCGGGCTTGTCTCCCACTCCCGCGGCGGACCCGGCGTGATCGACAGCAGCGCCGCCAACGTGAAAGCCTCCGTCGAAGGGTCGCTGCGGCGTCTCGGGACAGACCACGTCGACCTGTACTACCAGCACCGCGTCGACCCGCACACGCCCATCGAGGAGACCGCGGCCGCGGTCGCCGACCTGATCGCGGAAGGCAAGGTGGTCCACTTCGGTCTCTCCGAAGCATCCGTGCAGACCATCCGCCGGGCACATGCCGTGCAGCCGGTTTCGGCCCTGCAGACCGAATACTCGCTGTGGACGCGCGACGTGGAAGCGGACAYCCTGCCCGTGCTCCGCGAACTCGGCATCGGGTTCGTCCCCTACTCCCCCCTCGGGCACGGCCTGCTCACCGGACAGATCCGTTCCGCAGCCGACATCCCCGACGACGACTGGCGCAAGACCAACCCGCGTTTCGTGGGCGACAACTTCACCCGCAACCTCCGCCTCGTCGACGAGGTCCGCGCGATCGGCGCCGAGATCGGCGCGACCCCTGCTCAGACGGCGCTGGCGTGGATTCTCACTCGAGGCGACGACATCGCGCCCATCCCGGGCACCCGCCGGGTGGCGCGCGTGGAGGAGAACACCGCAGCCGACACCGTCGAGCTCACGACGGACCAGGCCGACCGGCTCACCGCTCTCGAACCCCCGGCCGGTGCACGACACGACGAAGCCAACATGGTCTCGATCGACAACTGACCGGGTCACGCTGTAACCGCCGGCCGTCAGACGGGATCCTCCCGCGGGCGTCGCCGACTGCGCGCAATTGTGCCCCGCGCTGTTCGGCTCAAGCTCCTCGCGGTGGGCGCGCTGCCGGAACGACGGTCATGATCGCCAACTTGCTGACCCGTCCATGTCATAGGGGGTCGCGCTGTCATCGCTATCGTCATTGACATGTTGTGGGCTCTCTTGTTGGGTGCGGTTGCCGCATCCTCCCTCGTCATCGGTGCGGTGCTCGGGGTCCTTCGCCGGTGGGACGACCGCCTGATCGGGGCCGTGCTGGGCTTCGGCGCGGGAGCGCTGATCTCCAGCGTTTCGTTCGAGCTCGTTGAAGAAGGCCTGGCAACCTCCGGAGGGCTGCCCGTCGCGATCGGACTTGCTGCGGGTGCGCTTGCCTTCTTTCTCGGCGATCGCGCCGTGGAGCGGATCGGCGGCCGCTCGGCCGGGGGTGCCGCCGGGATGCCGTTGCTGCTGGGCGCGCTCCTCGACGGAATCCCCGAACAGGCGGTCCTGGGCATCGGCCTCGCCGCCGGCGAAGGCGTGAGCATCGCTCTGCTCGTCGCGATCTTCGTATCGAACCTCCCCGAGGCGATCGGCTCCGCGACGGACATGCGATCGGCTGGGACCAAGTCCCGGACGATCATTCTCGGTTGGACCATCGTGGCCATACTGTGTGTGCTTGCCACGGTCGGCGGGTATGGCATCTCCGCCCTGGTCGGGGATAGCTTCACTGGTGCCGTCGACGGCTTCGCGGCCGGCGCGCTTCTCGTCATGTTGGTCGGCTCGATGATTCCGGAAGCGACCGAGAAGGCGGGCAATACCGCTGGACTTGTCGCCGTGCTCGGGTTCGCCGTCGCAGCTGGGCTGTCCGCCGCCGCTTAGGCGTGATGCCCGCTGACGTTGTTTCGTGAATCGGGGTTGATCTCTTCTGGCCGCACCTCTCCTCCCGCCGCTCGCGCGCGGCGGAGCGGTCAGCTCATTGCGTCCGCAAGCTCCAGCCGACTCACCTCGACCGCACCCTTCGCCGTATTCGCGATGTGGGCTCGGGAGACGATAACCGCGGCGACGACCATGATCGCCGCACCGAGCCAGTAGGGCGCGGCGTGGCTGACCGTGGCATAGAGCGCGGCCGCGAGGAGCGGTGCGACGGTGGACATTGCCGCGTTGAGCGATTGGGTTGCCCCACCGAGCCAGCCCTGCTCATCGTCGCCGACAGCGTTGGACATGGCGCCGTCCATCGCGGCCTGCGCGGCGCCTTGCCCTGCAGCGAGCATGAGCGCGCCGACGATGAACAGCCACGGCTGGGCGAGGGTGGAGGCGACCAGAGCCAGCGCGACCAGGCCGATGGTCTGTCCGACGATTCCACTGATGATGACGCCGCGCTCGCCGATTCGTGGGAGCAGGATCCCCAGCAGCACGCCCTGGATGAGGATGTCGATGATGCCGATCGATGCTGTCATCAGTCCGATCTGGGTGGGACCCCAGTTGATGGAGTCGAGAGCGAGGACGCTGAAGTTGTTCACGAAGAATCCGAACGACAGAGCGAGCAGGCCGAAACCGATCAGCAGTCCGCGCAGCTCTTTGCGGCCGAACGCGGCCTTGAAGACGGAGAACGGCTGAACGTCGCGTATCGAGATTGTGCTGATGCGGTTTTCGGGCTTGAGGCTCTCGGGGAGCAGGAAGATGCTCAGGACCGCGACGAGGAGGGAGATCCCGGCGGTGATGAAGACCGGGAGCTGAAGGCTCACGGCGGCCAAGAGTCCGCCTACGGCGGGGCCGATCATCATTCCGATGCCGGAGAGCGCCCCGAGGATGCCGAAGCGCTTGGCGCGCTCTTCGGGCGGTGTGATGTCGGCGAGGTAGGCGAACAGTGCGGGAAGATCACCCGCGGTCACACCCTGGATGGCGCGGGCGAGCACGAGCACCCAAATCGCGCCGCCGATGCCGAACAGGGTCATCGCCAAAGCGGCACCGAAGGCAGCGACGATGATGACAGGCCGGCGACCGAAGCGGTCCGAGAGGCGACCGAGGAAGGGAGCCACGAGGAAAGCACAGAGTCCGTTAATGGCCTCCAGGACGCCGACCCAGATCGCCAGGTCGTTCTCGTTGCCGACGTATTGGAGAACCACGAAGGGGAGGACGGGGAGAACGACCGTCATGCCGATGACGGTGAGCATCGTCAGCGCGACGAGCATGGCCCAGGCACGCTTGCTGGCGTGGGTCGAGGCGGATGGATTGAGTGAAGTCATTCCATAAGTGTATCGGTACCAGTTTCGGAGTCAAATCAACTATGTACTGAGTGCTGGGTATGCTGGGGTCATGTCTACAACGGAGCCCATCGGACGCCGCGAGCGCAAGAAGGCGGCCACTCGAAAGACGATCTCCGACGTCGCGACGATGCTCTTCCTCGAGCGCGGTTTCGACAATGTGAGCATCCKCGAGATCGCCGACGCCGCCGACGTCTCGCCGACCACGGTGTTCGCACACTTCGCGCAGAAAGAAGCACTCGTCTTCGACGAAGATGACGAGCAGCGAGATCGACTCGTCGCCGCGGTGCGCGACAGGCGTGTCGGCACAACGATCAACCGCGCTCTGTACGACTTCTATCTCGCTGAGATCGGCATGAACCTCGCGGAGCACGGCGATGACGTGGCGCGGACGTTCATGGCTTTCCTCAAGGAGACTCCGGCCCTTCGCGACTTCGCGACGAAGATGTGGCTGCGACACGAGGATGCCCTCGCGGCCGCCATCGCGGACGAACTCGGGCTCTCCGAGCCCACGGCTGAGATCCGCGTCTACGCCAGGTTCGTCTTGCAGATGCAGACACTCGTCGCCGAGAGCGAGGACCAGCGAGCCGAACTGGAGGCAGGGTTCGCCATACTCGAGGGTGGCTGGTCGCCGATCGAGAGTCGACTGGCGGATGCGGCCGGCTGAGCGCGTTCCCGGCGCTTGCCCCGATCCGGCGACCTGACCGCCCGCGTCGACACCTGACACACCTGCGAAGGTCAGGAGCGTGGTTCTGGTGAGCGGTGCTCCCGACCCGCGACCTCGTCGCCGCTAGGCACGACGAACCTCTCCCGGCGTCGCTCGCCGGAAGGGGATCGATGACGCGATCATCAGCACCGCAACGAACGAGAACGCCAGCACGATCGCCCAACCCCCGCGCGGCTGGCTCAGCGCGACACGCGCGCCCCCGATAAGCGGCACAGTTGCGGCGACTGCGATTGCCCCCSCCCACCCSACCACGCCGCACACCACCCGTGCCCACACCGGGCCGATCTGCCCCAGCGAGAACCCACCCGCAATGGCGATTAGGGCGATGCCCACGGCGCCACCGCCGAGGCCCTGAGTCAGGAAGGTGACGAGCGCTCCTGGCCGCACCATCGGAGCGATGGCGAATAGCAACGGCGAAAGGGCAAGCCAGCGGATGCCTCGCTGGCGACCGGCTGCGCGCATCGCCGCGGCGAGCCCGAGCGTTCCGCCGACGATCATCCCGGGGGCGAGGATCGTGCCGAAGGTGCCGAACCAGTCGAAGCGCGACGCCGACCCGGCGATCTCCATCATGTAGGCACGAAAGCCTGCGGCCCACGCAAGCCCACAGATCGCCCCCACCACGACGCAGCCCACCCAACGAAAGTGGGGTGGGCTTGCAGGTACGCTACCCGGCGCCCCCGCACGTTCTCGGTCGTCAATCGCCGACATGATTCGTCGAGCTCATTAGCTGCATGCTGACCACGTCACCCTCGCGGCCGAGGAAGCGCAACCGCTCGCCCGTGATGGGATTCGCGACCACGTCCCACGCGGTAGCGTCCATGCGATATCCTCCGTCGCCGAGCACGCGCAATACCGAGGTGACCTGCGGTTCAGTATCCCGGTTGAATGCTCGGCGCACCAGATACGCACGGCGCGGGGACCGCAGCAACGGAGGCTGGTCGCCGAAGTGGACGCAAGTACCGCCTAATCCCAGCTTTCCCCGTCATCTCGACCGGGAACCTACAGCGCTCGAACAGGGTCGGTAACCGGTCCCTGAACGCGACAGCTCGAGCGGGCTCGCGCGCCTTCATCTCGGCCTGCGCGGCCCACATGTTTACGAGCGCGTCGCTCACCGTCCGATTCTCTAGCATCCACCGCAGCACGGCGCTCGACGCCGCTCTGTCTAGGCTGGTCGGAGGGTAGACAGCCAAGAGATGGGACTTCGTGAACAAGACTGATCCGTCATGGGCAGAGGTGCGCGCGGTCTTGCGAGATCGCGGCGTCGCGGACGGGGCCGTGGTGCTGCCGGGAGATCACGGAGCCGTGTGGGAGGGAGCGCTGAGCCTATCGTCTGGCGATGACGCCCGGTGGGCACTCTCGACGATCGACTACGGACAGTCACGCGTGCTGCTGCGACGGTCGACGGCGGCGGAAATCGTCACGGCGCTCTACCAGTACGCTCTGTCTCCCATGCCCGAACCGCTGCCGCTACCCGAGAGCGAGCGGGAGCGCATGCTCGCGTGGGCAGCACCCCACGTCCTGGATCTCGCGGCGCGCCACGTCCACGACACGCTCATCGACCTTCCCGCAAACCTCCTCCTCGACCGGATCGGAACGCTGGACGGCTTCCTCCTCTACCCGACCGGCACATCCTTCGAGGCACGGTCACTCCCCGTCACGGCCCTAGACCAGCCCCTGCAGAAGTTCGTCACCACCGATCAGATCCGGGTGCGCGCGACCGTGACGCCGCCTTGGTTCGGTCGCGACGGCGGAGGGGTCCGCTTCTCGATCGAGAATCAGACCCTCGGCATCCGCGATCTCGCGCGCGAGGGCCAACTGCGGCAGCTGACCTGATTGAGAGACTGYGGTGATGTATCCCAAGCCCTGGGAGTCACAGGGATGCAAAGTCTGCCGAACGCAGTGGGAGTCGGGGGATCGGCCACGATTCGTCGCCGAGAGCATCCCCGACCGCAGTGAACTGCATCGCTGCGAGGCCTGCGGCGTCTGGTGGCTCCTGACCGAACGCTACGCGGCAGCGGTGGAGCCCGACGACATCCGACCCACCTTCGGAGAGTACTTGGATGCCTGATCCCTTCGCCGCGTTGCGGGTCTCAACAGCCGCTCCTCGCTACTTCGTCCGGCAACTCGTCAGGGACGGCGTCCTCGTCCCGTTTGCACTGCTCCGGCGCACCGTCTCAGGTGGGCGGCCCGTGGACGAGGTGCTTCGAGATGTCGATGTGTGGGAACCCGACAGCAACGGCAATGTCGACAAGGCTGTCCGCATGCCGCTGGACAGCGATCTGGAGGAGATCTCGGCCGGGCAAGCCGCACAAGTCCAGCAGATGGTCGCGGAGCGCTCGCTCCGACCTCTGACGAAGGATTGAGGAGTTGATGGTGCCACTTCGGTTGCCGGAGGTGTTCGAAGTGTGGACACGCACGCAGGGGTACGAGGTGACACGGGATGGTGATGGGCTCGTGCTCGCCAACACCGGTGGGGAGTTGCGCTACTACGTCGCGCCCGACCCGGCGGGCGTCGGCCTGCTACGTGCCGAGCGGGCCGAAGATCCGATACCCGTCATGCGCGCGGCGCAGATCGATGATGTCGTCCGCTTCCTGATCACGGTCCTCGGCTACGACCTCCGCGCCAGCCGCAACCTGCCCACAATCCGACTCCCGTTCGACTGGTCGTCCCCGGCGCCGGGCTTCAGTCCCGTTGCTCTCGAAGCGGGATGGAACGGGCTCCGCACAGACGAGGGTCGTGTCGTCGACGTTGCGATGGTCGCTCGTGACGTCGTCCATCCCATCGTGAGCTTCTCGTACGTCGCCTCGGCCCCTGTGGCTCAGCTCATCGCCTCGTACGAGGACCGCGACGGCGCACCCCTACTCTCGGAGTTCGTCCGCTGAGCCTCGACGGCAATGGAGGGACGGATGCCTCGCCGCAGCGTCGCCCCCGTGGCGCACTGACGGATGGAGGCTTGCCCTATGCCTGAGCGCGCCGCGGTCCGAGCCCAGTGCACTGTGCTGAGATCTCTGCCCTGTGCGATGAGCTGCGTGTTAGCGTGTCCGCATCGAGATGGTGGGGCGGTGTTGCGATGACTGACGCGATCGGCTCGCTTCTGCACCTTCTGTTCACGTCGCTCGGTCTCATCACGGCGGTCGATCCCGGCACGGTGACCATCTACGCGGCCGCTGTGCTGGCCGCGGCTCTGATCGTCACCCTGCTCTGTGCGATCACACTCCCACGATCCGCGCGGGCCTCACTCGCCCATGCGCGCAGGGCGATCGATGTTTCGGCTCCCGTTTCACAGAGTGATCCGGATGCCGAAGGGCATCCCCGTTCTCGAGCTCCTGGATTCGCGGCCTCGGCCGCGTAGTCCTCGACGCACACTCACCCGCCACGGCGGGTGGTTTGGTGTCCGTCGATGCACGATGTGGCCGCCTCGCGACCACCTCCCACATCGACGAACGGACATCATGGACCTCTCTTCCCTCGCGCCCATCGCGGCAATCCTCGACGCGGCGTACGCCACCCTCATGGGCCTGGCCACTCTGCTGCAACCCATCACCGGCGTCGCATCCGCGGCCGTGGCGGTGATTCTTCTGACCCTCTTCGTGCGCGCGCTGCTCATCCCGACCGGGGTCGCTCAGGCGAAAGCGGAGCAGACACGCGCCCGGATCGCACCGAAGCTGCGGGCGCTGCAGCGCACGCACAAGCACGACCGCGAACGGCTGCAACGAGAGACGATGCAGCTCTACACCGACGAGAAGGCCTCGCCGTTCGCGGGATGCCTCCCAGTGCTGATCCAAGCGCCGGTGGTCGGTGTCATCTACACGCTCTTCCTGCACACGGTGATCGCCGGTCATCCGAACGCGCTGCTCACGGAACAGCTCTTCGGGGTTCCCCTCGGAGCCAGCTTGATCACGATGCTCAGCAACGGAACCCTGACGTTCGCGGCCGGCGCGGTGTTCGGCATCCTGATCCTGATGATCGCGGCCGTGGCCGAGATCACCCGCCGCTTCCTCCGGCCGCAGCCGACGCCCGAGCCATCGCCGCTCGATTCCACGGGGGCGCTACGGCTCGTCGGGGTACTGCAGTTCGCCACCGCTGCGATCGCGATGTTCGTGCCGCTCGCCGCCGGGCTGTATCTGCTGGTCACCGTCGCTTGGACATTCGTCCAGAGGCTGATTCTGCGCCGAACCTACCCAAGCCCGCCTTCCGACCTCGCCAGGCCCGCTCGATGACAGGGCGAACCACCGGCACTCCTCGCTTTCGACACCTTCTGGCCACACAGGCAGATCGGCATTCGGGGTTCGGAACCAGCCAGATTCGGTCGAGCGGGCAAGTCTGTTGAGGTGCGCTCTCGCCACCCGGGTTCGGGCGTGCAATTCTGATGGGCAGACAAAGGAGCTCAATGACAACCACCGGTGACCGCATCGTCACGTCGGCCACTTCCATGCTGCCAGGCGCCGCGGTCATCGCACGGATCCGACGCCTCCTGTATGTCACGATCGCCACAGGTGTGCTCTACTCGACCTTCACCATCGGCATGAAAGCAGGCTGCCCCGGCGGCGTCGACGCGAACGGCGGCTTCATTGACGCGAACGGGAACCCCACCGACTTCCCGCCGGACTGCGTCACTCTGAACCTGGGGCCGAGCCCAATCATCCTGATACTCATCGCCGGAGTGGTGCTATGGGCGCTCGGACGAGTGCTTCACCGCGCAGACAGTGAAGCGTCCGCAATGCGCATACTCGACCGAGCTGCAATAGCAGTCATCATCATCGCAGCGGTGTCGTTGCTCATCGCGCACGTCTGGTTCGCCCTGATCCCGCTATACGGAGTCGATGACACGGGCACGTATTACTGGCCGTTCCCATTCGGCAGCGTGAACATGCAGACATCGCCGATGCCGGCGCACTGAGCCCCCAGCAGTCGTTCAGCGGTCGATGAACGGGCCACGTGCAAGGCCCGCGCGGCCGTCGGGCGGCGGCGTCCGCCCGCCTACGACATCAGCTGTCGCCGCACGACAGCGGCGCTCCACCGTCCCAGCATTGCGCCTGCGACGGTGTCCGAGATGTGGTGCTGGCCACGGTAGACCCGCGAAAACGCGATCGCCCCGGGAATCCCGTACCGAAGGAAGGGGCCCAGGAGCCGCGCGCCACGGGTGCCGTGGTGATCGAGCAGGTCGGCAAGCGTGCCGTGGAGCGCGAAGGCCGCCGCCGTGTGCCCGGAAGGGAAC
>NZ_JBFUMV010000027.1:0-16896 GCF_054049175.1 Microbacterium sp. P5_E9
GTGTCAATGCGCCTCCACACGCTCTCATGCAGCTCGTCACCAGAACGGATCTCGCGCTTCCGCCAACCCCCGAGGAACCACCAGTACCACTTGTGGCGATGGATGATCCCGAACCCTCGTTTCTCGAGGGAGATGCCTCCGCGAATATCTTGCACTGATGCGAGCGCACTGTCGTCGACGCGTAATCCGGCATYGGTTGCCTCGTTGAGCATCCATGCGAACGCGACGTCTGCAAGTCCGTGATCGTCGTCGTAGAAGCCGCCGACGTCGCAGTGAACGCCGGCGAACCACAGCTCCCTATATCGGCCGCTCGAGGCCTGGACGGCGTCGCCGTCGAAACGGTAGATCGGGAACATGAATCGTGGCTCGTCGATCGACATCGCATGTCGTGCGATGTCGACGTTTGTGATCCGCGCGGTGAATGGCCACCGCGCCTGCTCAATGCGCGCCTTCCAGTTCAGCCAGCCCACCGATTTCACGGTGTCCCACACGCCAAGGAACCTTACTTGAGGATGCCCACGATCGAAGGCGTCGGGGAAGTCAGGGTTTCCGAACCGGTCGGTGAAGGAGTTGCGCATCACCCAAAAAGCGTTCTCGGACGCGTCTTTGGGGGACACGGAGGGCTTACCCGTGCGCTGCTCGGGAGGCGCCGTCGCCCGCGGGTTGTTCGCGCCCTTCGTTTGCGCGTAGAGCTTGAGTGCGTACGGGGCAAGGTTGTTCGCCCCGGAGCGGAGAAGTCCGACGGTGCGCAGCATCCCGGTGAGCGCTCGTGCGGTGTACGCGCCCCTCGAGAAGCCGAAGACGTAGATCTGGTCGCCTAATCGGTAGTGATCCGCCAACCAGACGTATGCCTCCTCGATGTTGTCTTTGATACCGAACCCCGCAACAAGTCCCGCGAATCGGGTAAGCGACTTCCCCCAGCCGGTCACGGCGGCCCGCGCGCCCATGGTTCCGACGCCGGGGTCGTAATAGACCAGCTGAGCGTCACTCTTCTCAGCAACCTGATAAAGCCGCGTCACGGCGGTCGCGCCGGTTTCAGGCTCGTTGCTCGTGCCGTCAAAGCAGATCACAAGATTCCGTGGAGGCGGGCTCGAGTCCAATGGCGCGCCAGAATCTGAGAGATCATCCCCACGGCTTGCCATCATCCCCGACTCCTTCAGGGTCCCCAAAAAAGGCGTCAAACCAGTAAACGGTCGGCGAGATACGGCGCACCGTCACGCGCTCGCGAATCGCCGCTCAGCCGGGCGATTCGTGCTCAGCGTAGCGGGTGCTTTGACCTCCGCGAGGGAAAAGTAGCGGAACATGCGGCGGGTCGAAGTAGACCATACTGCCGTTGCTCAGGAAGGATCGCGGCGCGCCCGCCGTCGGGCCAGCCTACGCACTCGCCCGGTTCTGTGGCGAACCGCTGACGATCGCCGCTCGGGATCTATCTGGTGCCTTCGTGGTACGGGCTGGCGCTGCAGACCCGCGTAGCCCGGTCGGATCCGCCGTGGCCCGATCATGGGTGGCGGCGATGGGCGGCTCGGGCGTATGGTTCGTCGCATCGCGCACATCGCTGAGCGACCGTGAGGGGAGCGGTATGGGAACGGTGAAGCTGACTGGGTCGTCGATGGAAGATCCAGACAAATCGGTGAGTGATCATTTCAATGAGGCTCTTGAATCTGCTGTGAACCAGGAACCGGAACGAACAGGTAACGCCCCACGGATATATTCGGTCATGCGCTCCTGGTTCGAGGCCGGAGGTGTGGTGGGCGGTCGCATCTACTACGTCGAGCTCGCGATTGCGGGTGCTGACGTGCCCGACGCGTAGCAGCTGCGACGATGGTGATTAGGAGGCCGGCGTGGGGGGATGGCGCTCCCCTGAATGGCTGGTCGGAAGAGTGGATCTGGTACGCCGCGGCGATTGCGCGGATGAAGGCCCGAACGCCACGACTCGATCAATTCCGAGAACTGTTCAGGCAGGCCCTGGCCACTGCCACAGAGGAGGTCGGCCTTGATCCGCAACTCACGGCGGCGATGGGGGCTATCGCGATGGAGTGGAGCGATCCGCTGAGTCTTGGCTATCAGTCCCAGGTACACGGCACTTATGCCGTGGATAGGTCGCGGTGGCCGAGGTTCAAGCGCAAGAAGGTGCTATGGGAAGAATGCGCGCACAATCAGTGGTTTTTCCTGCCGTGGCACCGCGCGTATCTCGCCGAGTTCGAGATCGTGGTCCGCCGTCACATTGAAGACCTCGGTGGTCCGGCAGCCGACTGGGCGCTCCCGTACTGGAACTACACTGACTATCAGGCCGATCCGAAACGCCTCGGGCTCCCGTTGCCACTGCGCGGTGCGGCCGTGCCGCCGGGTGTTCAGATCCCCGGCCTCGAACCCATCCCAGGTCAGCCGCTCGCCAACCCCTTGTTTGAACCCACGCGTGAGTTGAGAGGGGACCAACCCCCCGGCGCTTCTCCCGGCTGGGCGTCTGCGGCCATCGCGTTGCGACGACCGCACTACGCAAATCAGAACGATACCGGGATGGTGTCCCTGGGCGGAGGTGTGATCGAGAAGCCCAACAACCCGAAGCTCTTCCATGGGGGTGGCGAACGCGGTTTCCTCGACAACCAGCCGCACGGAAGCACGCATGGTCACGTCGGCGGCTTCATGGGCGAGTTCGAGACCGCCGCGCTGGACCCGACGTTTTGGGTACACCACTGCAACGTTGACCGGTTGTGGGAGACCTACGCGCATGATCTGGGCCACGGGTACCCATTCGAGCAGGGTGAGATTCCGCCTAGCAACGCGAAGAAGTCTTGGACGAGTCACAAGTTCAAGTTCCTCCGCGCAGATGGGACGGTGAAGGAGTACACAGCGAACGCCGTGACGGATGTCGCGACCCTCGACTATCGGTACGCCGAAACGGCGCCACCGCCGTTAGCGCCAGTGGCACCTGCGCCTCGGGGTGCGGAGATTGATCCGTTCGGCATTGCCCCTCCCGCGCTGGCGGAGCCGCTGGCTTCGGCCAGGGACGTGGTGCTGCACAGCAGCACCCACGTGCCTTTACACCGGCCAGCCCCGGAGCGGGGTCAACGGGCGCTCGTGGCGGGCTCGTTCCCCGGGGACACGCAGTGGTCCTTGCGGATGACCGGCGTGCGGTCGGCGGTACCGGCGAGGACGTCGTTTGATGTGTACCTCGGTCTTGGGGGAGCGGACGCCGACCCGCACGACCTTCGTCATTATTGCGGCGGGCTCTCGTTGTTCGGTGCTTATGAGGCGACAGTCGATAACGACGCGTCCACGTCCGATGGTGTGAATCAGATGTTCGACGTGACAGAGCAGATTGGGTCACAGGGAGGTAATTTTTTGATCGACGGAGCAGTGGTGACGTTCTTCGCCGTGGACCCCGACCGCAGCACCGCTGGGATATCCATCGACCAGATCACGCTTGAGTTCAGCTGACGGGCAATGGAGGTGCGGGTTTTCGCTGACGCCGACAGGCGCGGCGCCCTCAGAACGTCGCGAAGGACCTCCACGACCCGATGGCTGACCGCGATGGCGCTCGCGGGGTGGGTGGCCTACGTTGCGTTGATGATTGCGATGTGGCTGTCGCCGAACGCCAGCAGTGCGCCACCCGATCTCGGTCTTCAATCGGAGGTAGTGGGCGGCGACCACACGACGCATGGTCTTTTTTCGAGCGCGCCCCCGCGGTCGCAGTTGATCGCCCCTCAGATGTGGCATGTGCTGATGTGGGTTCCGATGGTCGCGATGATGGCGCCCTGGATCAGCTACAACATCCGATTTGTAACGACGCGTACGCCGGCCAGGCGGCGCGCGAGGGCCGGGCTCGAGGTCGCGGTCGCATGGACCTTCGTCTGGCTGATCGCGCTGGTACCCCTCGCATTTGCCTCTGACCTGCTGCGCACCGCTCTCGGGGAGTCGTGGGCCCTCGTCCTTTCCGTCGCGGGTGCCGCCTTCTGGCAGCTCACGCCGTGGAAGCGACGTGCGTTACTACGGTGCGACCGCACGATGGCGCCGCCATTGGATGCCAGAGCCGCCCGACATGCGTGCCTGACTTTCGGGGCGCGACTCGGATGGTGGTGCGTGGTCAGTGACTGGGCGTTCATGTTGGTCATGGGCGCCGCGCACCATCATGTCCTGGTGGTCGTCGGCCTTCTTGCAGTCAGCTGGTTCGAGCGATTCCGCCTGCCCCACCACGATCGCCGCTCGGCTGAGACGGGCCTGTTTGTGACGGCCATCGGCGCTGCGGCCGTCACCCTTGCGCTGGTCCAGGTGTGAACACGAATCTGCCCGCGCCCTGGGCGGGCGCGGTGAGGTCGAACCACCACACATCGGGGTCGAGCGAGTCGGTGCTGTAGACGGGGCCGCGCTTCCCGAGGCCCTCGACGAGGCGTGGCTTGGGGACCTCGCCCTCTTTCGACTTGCTAAATACGTCACGCTTGGTTGTCAGTACCGAGGTCAACGGACGACGGKTCGGGGTCCTCCCCTCCCACAGGTCGTACAGGCTTGTGGGCGTGGCGTTCCGACTGCCGTGATGACCAACCTTGTAGAGGTCGACATCAGCGAGCTTGCGTTGCAGGGTGCGATCGAGCGGCCGGTTGTTGCGTCCCAACGCGCATTCCAGCGTGAACGACCAATTCTCGGCCTGAGCATCGCCCGGGAGCAGGAGCGTGCGATCGCCGACCGTGACGAGCAGGATCACGCTCGTGTTGTTCAACACGTCGTCGAACGCCTCGAACAGTTCCAGGCCCTGGCCCAGTTCGTTCTCTCGGAACGCACGCACTAACCATTCGGCCGCGCCGAGCCCGTGTGGTGGTGCGAGTACTTTGAGGGCTCTTCTCTCGGCGCTCGCCTCACGTGTCTGCAGGTCCGGCCATTGATCTCCTTCAGCCAAGGCCAGCCAGTACTCCTCCGATGTCTTGGCGTAGCTGGTGAGTCGTCTCACCTGCTCGAGGGTCGGCGGGCCGAGTACCTGGATGCTGACCCCGGGCAGCAGGCTCTTCACCGCCACTTCATCGCCTGCCCGAACGTACTTCGCGCGCGCGTCGCCGGCCCATCCCTCCAGTGCGGCGATCGCCTCCGTATTCGTGAAGCCCAGGCTAGCCAGTTCGGCAGCCCGCTCGCCCGCGCGCTTCGAGTCGAACTCGAACTTGTTCACCTGGTCAGCGGTGTCTTGAAGCGCCGCGAGGGTGCCGATGAATGCCACTGATCGGTGGTCGAGCCGCGCTCGCTCCTGACCCTTTTCGGGTATGTCGGTCCACGGTCTGATGACCACGCGAGGCCGAAGCTCTGTGATCAGGGCCTGGATGGGCTTCGCTGCGAAGCCGCCGATGTGGTCCTTGTGGCGGTGTGTCGCGACGAGCACTTCGAGGTGTCCGCCGCAGTGTTCACGCACCTTTTCGGCGACCTCAGTGAGGCTCGGCCCGTTCTCATCGGCCTCCTTGGTGCCCAGATCGATGAGCATATGTCGTTCGTCGACGACGCCCGCGTTGTTGGCGTACCCCACCGTCACCAGCAGGCAGTCGCCGAAACCAACCCGGTATGCGCGGAGCCGGACATATTCCGCGAGTGGGGCGGCGCTCACCACGAGGCGTCCCAAGCGTCGTCGTGCAGAAGCGCGAACCGCTTCTTATCAGAAACACCGTCGGAGGCGCCGACGACGCCGTCACGCCCGACGCGCTCGTGAGTGAACAGATATGCCAGGCGATCGGTCTGCCGCTTCTTCTCAAGAATGGGCTTGCGCTGATGCAGCCGGAATCTGCCGAACTGGTCGAACACGAGCACACCCCCGCCCCAGAGTTCGACGATGGCGTCGGGGCTCATGCCCTCGGGTCGTTCGATGCCCGGGGGCAGGTCGCCGGCGCGTCCGCGCAGTCGCTGGGTGTAGTCGGCCAACACTTCGGTAACGATGAGCCCGTCGGGCCCGGAGCGAGTGCTAGCGAGCACCCGCTCCACGACCGTCGTCAGCCGTACGTCAATCTCGAGCAAGCCCGCGTTGTTCCAGATGAATTGGTAGATCTCCTCGGGCGACGTGCGCATGGCCGCGTAGTTGAGGTGCTCGTAGCGCAGTCCTCCAACCAGGGTCGTGTCAGGGTCGGGTGCCACTTCGGCGAGTTCGTCGAGGTCGCGTGTCGAACTTTGTTTGCTGGGGCCGGCGGAGCCCGCGGCCCGCGGAGTCGCCCGCGGTGCGACCACCCCGTCTTCGTCGAGAATGCGATGGGGTGGAGGCTTTATGCCAAAGCTCTCGAAAGTCCGGCCGAGGGTTCCGCGATAGTCGTGTGAGTCGTTGGGTGCCAAGCGGCGGTCGGCGGTGATGATCGAGTCGATCACGTCGTGGAACTCGAGTTCGACGGGTGGAAGGTAGTCGAGTGATCGGAGGATCATACCAAGCAGGTGCTGCGCGGCCTTCGTCCCCTCTTCGACCATGCGGGCGCGATCGAGCCCGTAGAAGTTCTCCAGTGGATCGAGCCGATTCACCCAGATGTCGACGAAGGACTGCATGAACGCAGCGACAAGAACGTCGGCTCGGCGGTGCGGTTCATCGTAGGAATGGTCTCGACGCCATTGCTTGTTGGGCGAGAGGGTGACGGCGCGGCGGAGAGACGGATACAGGCCGTCGTCGGGGCTCTGAGGTGACTCGTGGACGCCACGAGATGGGTCGATAGTGCCGAGCTGCTCGGCGAGGCGCGTGAGTGGCGATCTCATGAGGTGCTGGGCACGCGCAGCTCTTCGCTCGGCCAGTTTCGACACGATCGCCGGTCGCCCCTCGTCTGGTTCGCCGGGGAACGCGAATCGGTCGCGCAGCGCGTCCTCGGGTGCGCCGCCCTGGTTGCGCGTTCTCTGGTCGCCTGCCAGTAGCCTGTCGGCCACTCCGTCGATCTGAAAGACGGAGAGCATCGCTACGATGTCGGCCAGCGCCTCGTGGAACGCCAACTGATCAGGTAGCCCTGGTTCGGTGAAGCGCGGGCGGAGACCGTCGAGAATCGCGTGGCTCACCTCATGCGCGATGACGTCGTATGAGAGCGACGTGAAGATCGATGGCCGGTCGCCGTAGGCGGGCAGCCATCCGAAGAGGACGGCGTTGTGCTCGGCGGAGTAAAAGGCGTTGGCTTCGACACGCGCCGCCGGGACGAGGTACAAGTGCGGGTAGCCGGACCGCCAGGCGATGGGTCGACCCAAGTTCTTCTCGAACGTCGCGAGCGTTGCCGCGGCGATCGCGAAGACATTCTGCTCCCGAAACTTCGGGTTGTGCACGCGGCGGGTGATCGTTGCGGCGAGTTCGCGGATCTTTGTGGATGGTGGAGGCGCTTGCGACTGCTTCGCCTGCGTGCGGTACAGGCGTGCCCACGGGTCTGCGTAGAGCCAAGGCTCACTCGGTGGACTTATGGGCAGTGGCGGCTGGGAGACACTCGTGCCCAGATCGATGTCTACGACGTGGAATCGGTGACCTCGTGGACCAGCCGCCAAGCGCTCCGCGGGTACATCGATCTGGGCCAGGAGCGGGCCGCCGCCGACCGCGGTCACGGTGGGATCCTGAGCGAGCACCGTCATGCGGACGGACTCGCTGGCCATGAGATCTTGGCCGGCCGGCCGCCGCGTCGCAATAGGTTCATCCGTGGCACCCGCACCGGTACCCGTGGCATTCGCTCGTCTTGGATCTGCCGGTGACACCCCGGCGGCGCGAGAACCGCTCTCGATCCCGTCGGGTTGTTCGTCGATCCGGGCTGGCCCAGATGCTCCAGGCAACTCGAGCCAGCTGGGCCGAGCGGTCATCTGCGGGGTGTCGGCGTATCGACCGCGTCGTGCCGGTGCAGTACGCGCGTTCGTAGCCACAGCTACCCCCCTCGTCGCCGGGATGCCGTCCCCTTGCGGCGCGCCCTGGGTGTTGCTTACTCCTCTACAACGCGCGCTGTCAAGCGCAGGCGATCCTGCGGGCTGGGGGAGTGGAACCAGGAGCGCTGTCGAATGCTTTCGAGAAGCTCCACTCAACGGGACGTCACCCCTGTCCGCAGAATTTGCCATTTGACGATGACTATCGGCGTACCCCATGGCCAGGGATGTTGCGGATGAACACCCATGTTTGCACGGGGTCATCGACTGGGGGCTACAGTCCTTCGCGAACGGCGAAACGAGCAACTACTAGGTCCTCGTCGTCACTCAACACGATGAGGACTACACCGGTGGCGCGATCTCACTGCTCGACGACCCGAATCTAAACGACGGAACAGCCCACCGAACATCTCAACTCGTGCCCCGAGATGCTCAGAAAACGATTCAACTCCGCCTGCACGCCCTCCCATGAGTGGAAGGGTCCGGCGTCGAAGAGCAATTGGTGGGGGTAGGCCTCCGTCCCCTACTCGACCGCGATCGCGTCGCCGTGCCGGGCTGGCAGCATCTCTACCGCGAGCATCAGGCGCCCACGGGGGTGTCGAGCTCGCCGTGCGAGACGAGGAGGAGACCGACTGGGCGCCTTCCGCGGACAAGCGAGTGCCGTGCGGTGGCGACCGCGTCCGCGGTAATTTTGGTTGAGGCGGAACGCCGATCGACCGATGTCCTGGGCAATACAGCTAGCGGTGATGCTTACGGGGCCGCTACGCTTCGGTGCAACCGCTGGGGCGATGCAATGGCGCGTGGAATCGCTGGGTTGCGGCCCGGATGGGTGCTTTTCATCCTCGGTTGCCAGTTCGCCGTGTTGCTCGCGCTGCTGATCCTGTCCTTCCTCGGACAGGGTGGTTCCCCACAACGGGTGCTGTCATCKGCGGCGTATTCCCCTGGATCGTCCCGTGGGCAGCCGCGCTCGGCGGCGCGAGCCACGCTTTGTACTCGCTGAGTTCCCACTGGAAGAACTTCCGAACGTCGACAGCGGCGCAGCGCAGGTTGGCGGAGCGGCAAGGGTGGCACTGGAACGCGTTCTACTTGGTTCGAGTAATTCTGGGATGCGTGTTCGGTACCGTTGCCGCGCTCGTCGTCGTATGGGTGACGAAGTCCATAGATGTCGGCATCGCCAACGCAGCGGGAATCTCGACGTCCGGAAAGATTGTGCTGTTCGTCATCGCGTTCGTCGTGGGCTTCCAACAGGACTACTTCAAGGAACTCATCAAGCGTGTCGCGGCCATACTCCTCACGAAGCCCGAGACAGGTCCCGGAAGTGGTCAGGACACGCCTCCCGAGGCATCGGCGCTGGAGCTGCGCGGCGATCTCCAGTTCGGCGATGTTCCGGTGGACACATCAGCGGTTCGGGAGATTACGATCGCGAACCTTACCGACCAGGAGCTCACCGGCCTCGCAGTCGCCGTCATGGACGCCTCGGACGGAATCACGGTCGCACCCGCCTCCCTCGCGAATCTCGCTGGACGTGCGACCACGACCGCGACGGTGACGTTCTCGCCAACTTCGAAGGGCACGCCCACGGGCCGGCTTACCGCTAGTCGGAACGGCGAGGCCCTCGATCACCTTCCTATCAAGGGACGCGGGCGGTGACTTCGAGTCGCCGACCGGTCAAACGAACGTTCTGATGCTTGTTCGGACGATCGCACGCATCCCCCCGCTCGCCGCGGAAAGTATGTGCACGAAAGCAAGAAAGTGCTGCGGACGGCCAAAGTGGGCGTCAGGATAAGGATCGTGGCCAGTGAGGAACGACGCGTCGATGTGGGACTATGCCTATCCGGCGGCGGCTATCGGGCAGCGGTGTTCCATCTGGGGTCGCTGCTACGCCTGAACGAGGCCGGGATGCTGGCTCGGCTGCGGACGGTGTCGAGTGTGTCCGGCGGTTCAATCGTCGCCGCTTGGCTGGGGTACCGCTGGCCGCATCTGCGCTTTGAGGATGGCGTCTGCCACAACCTCACGGAGGAGATTGTCGACCCTTTGCTCGCGTTCACTCGCGAGGGGGTCGACGCCGCGGCGGTGATTCGAGGCGCTTTCATCCCTGGAGTGATCGATCGACAGGTGCAGAAGGCGTACCGTCGGCTTTTCGGTGACGCCACTCTTGCCGACCTGCCTGGCCGCGGTGAGGGACCAGAGGTGATCCTCACTGCGACCAACCTGAGTACCGGCGCGCTGTTCCGCTTCGGCCGATTCGGGGTGGGCGACTTTCGCCGGGATCCCGACGACACCAGCGCGGGCTTCTTCCAGGCGCCGACAGTGCCCCTCGTCACAGCGGTGGCGGCTTCGTCGGCGTTCCCTCCGATACTGTCACCGTGCATCTTCCCCGCCGCACAGTTCGCCGAGTCCCGGGCGGCCCAGCGGACGGTTTACCTCACCGACGGCGGGATCTACGACAACCTCGGCGTGGAGCCCCTCGACGACAAGGCCCACAAGATCGTTTTGAGCAGCGACGGCGGCGCGCCATTTCGCACCAAACCGAAGCCGCCGCGGTGGTATCTCGCAGGTACTGTTCATGTGCTGAAGGTCGTCGACCTCCAGGTCCGAAAGTTGCGCCGGCAGGAGCTCATCGCTTCGGCGAACCCGGGGCGACTGGTCGGCTACTGGGGCATCAACATCCCGCTGATCCGGTACCAGCAAGCGGATCGGACAGCGGGTGCAGCGCCGTTCGCGGTACTTCCAGTCAGCGACTCCCGGCGCGCCGCGCTAGCGGGCATCCCCACTCGTCTGGCACCCCTGAGCCGGGAGCAGCAGCATCAGCTGGTCAACTGGGGTTACGCGCTCGCCGACGCCACCATCCGGCGCTACATCATCGACGGTGCCCGCGGCAGCTTTCCCTACCCAGGCGGCGTCGGATGAGCCCCCGACGCCATAGCTGATCCGCGCAGTTCGTCGAACTTCCGGTGACGCGTCCTACAAGATCACCGACCGCGAAGTCTCAGCGCTCAGGGCGGCGAGCTGCACCGAGGAGGAGATCTTCGAGATCACCGTTGCCGCGGCGACCGGCGCCGCGCTGAAGCGTCTCGCCATTGGCGTGCAGGCGGCCGGGAGCCGTGAAATGCGCCTGCATGTCTTGGAACACAGTCACAAACTGCCCGCGCGGCTCTTTATCCGGGTGGCAGAACTGATGTCCCGACAGCCGATGGACAACGTCGCTCTTGCTGCGATGCATCGGCCCGACTTCTGGGGTCGCCCCTTCGTCGCGCTTGCGACGCAAGTGCTGTGCGGACCAGTCGTACTGGCCGTGGCGAGCGGGAGTACATGGCGATGCGGGTACCGCGCTTCAACTCCTGCCCGTTCTGCGTGCGCGTGCACACCGAGACCACGAGGATCGAGGCTCACCGTCAAGTCTCACTCCACGACCCTTCGGTGCTTCGGCCCGAACTTGCCACGGTGATCCTGCTGCTCGAGAAGTTCACGACGGACCCGGAGGCGTACGGGCCGACCGACGTCACCGCTGCCCGGGAGGCGGGAGTCTCCGATGAATCGATCATCGAGGCGCTGCACATCGGCTTCCTGTTCAACACAGTCAATCGGATGGCCAACGCCTTCGACTGGACCCGGGAATCTGAGGAGCATGGGCGGGTGGCCGCGAAGGTGATCCACCGAATCAACTACCAGCTACCGGGATTCACCCTCCGCTAGGAACGCCTTCTCCGCGCGCTTCCAAAGCCCGAATGCGTTTGGGAGATCGGAGACGTAGGGTGCGAGCTCCGGGCAGTGGCGCGTGAGCACCGTGCCCATCGTGGCATCTCGGACCCACTGCATCCCTTCGGGCGTGTACACGTCGTCGGTGAACGCCTCGGTGAAGAAGCGGTCGCTGTTCAGGCGCCGCGACGCCATCAGCACGAAGATGCGGAATGCCGTGTCGCTGAAGGCGAACCCCTCGGGCAGATCCTCAGACATCACTCCCGGGATGAGGTCGAGATCCTTCAGCTTCCCGTCGTAGACCTCGGCCAACTCCGCCGCCCACTGCTTGTTGCTCGTCACCTCGTCGAATGACTCGGGGACGGTGAGGTGCAGCAGCCGCCGGAACTCGCAGTAGCGGGGAACGCCCAACTCACGGCACCGCGTGATGTCGAGCGCCGCGATGTCCATGATCTTGCCGTCCGGCCGCGTGTAGTGCTGGAKCCCACGGGGGAAGTTGTGCAGCGTCACGAGCCCGGGGTTCATGGTCCCGAACGTGTAGAGCAGGTCGCCGAGCGGAACGGTGCGCAGGATCGGCACCGCGTGTGGGCCGGTGAGCTCGGAGAACTGCTTCGCTCCGAGCGTCGTCGAGTCGTCCGTCGCCGCCCGGAAGTCGAAGTCGTCGGGGATCAGCGGGTGCATCCGGTAGACGGCGACGAACTCCTCGGTGAGGGCGTACGGCACCCCATAGTCTTCGGTGGGTGTGCCCGGGATGCCGCGAAGCGCCTCGTTGTCGGAGAACGTCGCCACGAAGTCGTGCAGCTTCGCTCCTGCGAGGCCGTACCAATTGGCGTGCAGCGCCGCTGCCGCGGTGGGATGCGCCGTCACTGCCGGTGTCCACTCGACCGTGTGGATCTTGGCGATCACGGCGCAGGTGACGAGCCGTGCCTTCTGGAACAGCGTCTCGTCGTCGAAATCCGGGTGGGCCGCCGCCAGACGATCCGCGACGGCGTTGTGTTCGCGCGTGAACAGCATCTGCATCATCCCGAGCCCCAGCCAGAACCCCGGCGTGCGGGTGGGATCGGCGGCGGGGTCGGCCGGGATCGGTGGCAGTCCGTCGACGAGCCGAATGCGGCCGCCGGCGCTCTCGCGCAGGAACATCTGCGCTGCGCGGTCGTTGCCGTAGATCGATGAGCCGTCCCACCAGTGTGTGTTCGTGTTGATGAAGGTGCGTGGACCGGTCGCGTCGGGCGGTGAGGTCGCATCGTCTGGCACCCGCATTACCTGGACGGGCGGGGTGGGCCAGGTGTCTTCGTCGACGGGCGGCATCACCCAGGGACGGTCGGTGGGACTGGTGCCGTGCCGGAACCAGTCGTGGATCATGAACTGCAACCACGACGCGATGATCGCGTTGCCGGCCGTGGCGGCGTCCAGCTTGTCGCGGGTCATGAGTTTGAGGCTGATTTCGCGCGGGTTCGGGATCAGCATCCGGGCGTCGTCGCGCTTCGTATCTTCGAGCGAGACGTTGCGTCCGAAGCGCGTGTTCGCCATGCCCATGTCGGGGTGCTCGAGGTCGTTCCAGCTCCCGTCCGGCGTGCGCTCGGTGAGGAACCGCTGCTCGAAGGGTGGCGCGGTGGTCGCGTTCACGGCCGGAAGTCGGCTGGTGTCGAACAGGTTCTGCTGGCGGAGTGTGTCGCGGATGCCGATCAGCTGTGCGAGCCCGAGCGCTTTCGGCAGTTCGTACCAGGGCTTCTCGCGGGACCAGTCATCGGCGACGCGGTCGTACCACTCCTGGAATGCTCCCGGCTTATGAGGCTCGTCCGCGGTGCTCTCGTACGTGGCGACGTGCTCGTCGGTGACACCTGTCCCGACAGGCGCTTCCGCGGGTGCGCTCGCGACGATGCTCTCAACGGTGTTGTCGGGTGTGCTCTGGGCGGGGTCCTCGTCGGTCGGTTCCATGGTGCGCTCCTCTCACGGTGAGGAGCAGGATGCGCGCCCCTCGATACGGCTTAGCACCTGATGACATTGACGGCCAGACCCTCTCGCTCGCCTCGTTGTACCGTCGTGATCGGCCTCACCTCGGGATTCTCTGGGTGGTGACCGGCGCGATACCACTCATCGGCATCTGGTTGTTGCTGCGGTGTTCTGTGATGGTGACCGCCGCGTTCGCGCTGGCAGTCGTCGCGATCCAGCAATTCGCAATGGACGATCGGCACGCTCCTGATCGCCCTGTTCCTCTACGTCGTTACGCAGCTGTGTCGCGGGTCTTACCCAAGCCCTGGACTGGTTTCCCTGCCACTCAATATCCGAGCGGAGGGCCTGCACATTGGCCGCCGCGTGGCTCCGGACACGGTCGCCCTCCCAGCGGATGCGCTCGCTCGCCGGGTTCCGGGCGGGGGCGCTCGGCAGAGGTCGCTGGATTGTGGCGGCGAAATCGACCTCGACGGGGCCGGGACCGGGACCCGCGATTCGGGGCGCCGTCGACCAGCCGGACCGTCTTCGCTATGAGACGCCTTACGGGAATTTCCGCTCAGGCGTATCCTGCACGCAGATTCATGCTCTTCCCAGAGGACGACCCTCCGCGCCGTCGGAGCGGAGGTGGATGGTGGTCGCGATTGAGAGACGCCGGCGTGGACTGCGTGCGGTCGTGCTCGCGGTCGTGCTTGCCGGGTCCGTTGCATCGCTGGCCGCGTGCGCGCCGACAACCACGGAAGGCGCAGGGGAGCAGACCCCGAGCCAGTCGCAGAGCGATCAAATCGCGAGCCCGTCGGAGAGCGAGCCGACGATCACGCCCTCGGATGACGTGATCGTCGATCCCGTCCAGGAGACGCGACGAACAGGCCCCTCTGTGGACATCGGAGGTCCGCCCAGCGGCGGGCAGGGTCTGGAAGACCTCGGCGATGGTCGCTGGTGCGAGGGCATCGCCCTGTTCTGGGGCAGCGGTAGCGAGGGAGTTCCCGAAGGGGTGACGTTCACGGTGGAGGGAATCACGTCGAACCCTGAGGGTGTCGTTTTGGGAGACGATCAGGAGGTGTGCGGGCAGTTCGGAGCTGAACACGGGTGCATCGGCTTCCCGCTCACGTATGACACAGTGAACATCTTCTGCACCCTGGTCCTGGAGCCAACGGCCGACTTCGTGAACGGGACTGTGCTCGGGCTGGCTGGGACACTCGACTGTCCCACGAAAGAGGTCTGCGACGCCATGGCGACCCGCGAGATCGAGCAGGGCCCGCCCATCGTCATCTGCGATCCGGCATTCACGGACGCCGGCAACGCGTGTGTTCCCGTCGAGTCGCACGAGTGAGAGCGGCATGATGAGGACGCGATTCATGTCATGCCCATCGCAGGAGATCTGCGATGAAGTCACGACTGGGGAGGGTGACGGCTGATGGCACGGATCACCCGACCTCGAAGCGCCGCGCTCGAACCTGCGGAAAAGGAGACTGGGGCGGCCGGACCACCAGCGGAGCCGCAGGAACTCGGCTTCGAGAAGTGGATAGGTTTCCTTTCCAAGTTCATCGCACCCGCCACCCTGATCACCGCGCTGCTGTTCTACTTCGGCTACGTGTCGTCGCGGGAGTACTTCCTCTACTTCGGGGTCGATGTCGACGTGCTGAGCCTGAGCAATCAGCAGTTTGTGATGCGCAGCCCCGGCGCGCTGTTCGTGCCCGTCATGGTGATCGTTCTCGCCGCCGCCGGGCTCATCGTCGGGCACCGGGTGCTCCGCCGGCGCGTACGTGCCATGAACGAAGTCCGCCAGACGCGCGTGATACGCATCTTCGGATGGACCGGGGTGATCCTGCTCACGATCGGACTCCTGCTCGCGTTCCTGTTCGCCGTGCTCGGGAACTGGGACTACTACGGCTTCGTGACACCGCTATGCCTCGCCGTCGGCGCGGGACTCACCGCCTACTCCCTGTCCACGGCTCGGGCAGTGACTGGGAGCAAAGAAGGACGCAGTGCGATCGTCCTGCTGGTCGCGGCGGTCGTGGCAGGCGTCTTCTGGGCGACGGCGACGGTCGCGCAATGGTGGGGCCTTGGTCAGGCGCGCTTTCTCGCCGCCGACATGGGTGTGCTGCCCGCGGTCGTGCTCGACAGCAAGCAGCCCCTTCAAGCGGGAAGTGCGGACATCCAGCAGACCGAACTCGCGCGCGGCTTGACCCCGGAGGAGGCGCAAGGGCAGTTCCTCTATCGGTATCACGGGCTCCGCTTGCTCGTCCGCGGTGGCGACTATCTCTTCCTCGTCCCGGACCTGTGGTCGCCCAACGCGTCCACCTTGGTGATCCCCCTCGATGACGACGCCTTCCGATTCCGTTTCCGATTCCTGCCCGATTCCAACGGACCGGGGGAGTAGCCGGGATTCACTTAGGTCTGCGCCAAGGTTGCCGACACTACGGCGGCACAGCGATGGCGGCGGACACGATCGAACTCAAGCCATAGGACGAGTCCACGCTCGCCATGTTCGTCAGCACGAACCGCGCTACTCCGAGACCCACGTCGGTGGCCGGGGCTCTGACGGGTGGGACCTGGGATGGAGGCGTCGGCGCCGGTGTCACGAACAGCTCTCACACGCATCCATTGTCGCGTTGAATGCGGTCTGCTACTGTCCACCTTATTCGGGCAGTGCGGTCCGCTTGAGGTGCATCGGTGTGGGGAGTTTGCTCAGGGTCGGGCTAGGTATCCGCCCGTCTCGGGCATGGCGAGAGGGTGCAACGAATGTCGCGTAGCTCAGGGTTCGGCGACGCCGTCAAGAAGGCCTTCGGTCGGAAGCGTGCAGTCGATGTAGAGGTGCTTCGATCAGCGGGCGGACTCGGACCCACCACCCAGACGGGTGCCGTGGACTCAGCGRCGCCAGCCCAACCGCCCAGTGGGGGGTCAGAGGTAACTCAGGGAACGCTCTCGGTGGCAAGTGCGGATCCGGAGGAGGGAGGAGAAGTCTTCGAACCGGACGGCCCGACGATCTGAGGATTCGCTCGCAGCGCCGCGGCACCGGGTGTCACGGGCACAGGGTGCGCGGAACGAGCGCTTCGGATGGCGCGGACGAGGGTAAACGCCGAACCMAAGATGGGACTTTCTAGTCGTGCAAAAGACTTATCCGCGTCGCCGGGTGCTGGGCGCATCCGCGCGCTGCGCAACTGCGTCCGCTGCCTCAGGTCGCACCATGTCGGTCGGGACGGTTGGACGATAGGGACTTCCTTTGGCATCTTTGCCGGTGTCCATGCGCTTCCACACGCTCTCATGCAGCTCGTCACCAGAACGGATCTCGCGCTTCCGCCAACCCCCGAGGAACCACCAGTACCACTTGTGGCGATGGATGATCCCGAACCCTCGTTTCTCGAGGGAGATGCCTCCGCGAATATCTTGCACTGATGCGAGCGCACTGTCGTCGAC
>NZ_JBFUMV010000028.1:0-12855 GCF_054049175.1 Microbacterium sp. P5_E9
GCATCAATGCTGAAGCGAAGTAACGCGATCTTCTTGACCGGAGAGCTGGCGGGGTACACGGCGATTCCGATGGCGGTTGCCTTCATCCACGACCAGATTCGTGATGAGAAGGCGTGCGTTCAGCTGCTCGTCGACGTTACGGACAATCGACTGCATGTCAACTGGTCGATGGTCTACAGCTCCGCGAACGTGAGCGGCAAGGATAAGTCCCTGTCCTATGCCCATCTGTACGATCGGAAGACTGCCAAATTCCGGCCCGACTCCGCTGTGCGTGAAAGCCTGCCCCTTCAGTGCACAGCGTCCGGCTCCGTCAAGGTCGAGATCCCAAAGAGGGGGATTCCGCTTGCCTCGCCGGTGACCGCCGGGCTATTCATGAACTGAGCGGGGGCGAGTTCGCGAGTGGCTCCGCGGACCATGCCGCACGATTGTCAGCAAACGCGGATTCGTTGGCGGTCGCGGTTCGCAGCCCTACGCTCTCGACGTTGCGTGCGGTGCGCTGGCGCTTTTGCGAGAAGGCTGCTGTTTACGGTTAGCTACCGCTGAGAAGGACGAGGATGACGTGATTCCGGCAGAGTGCGCGATAGATGGTCCTCCAGCGCCCCAAATTCGTAGGTAGTTCGCCACGCGTGCGGCTGTTCGCCGGTGAGGCAGTAACCTTGTCCGTCTCCTAGTTGGCATGGCCAGACCTAGTCCCCGAATTGGTGCTCCGGAGCGGACAACTAGGGCCGCGCGGGTGTAGCCGGTGAAGTCGGTAACGGCCGTGCAGTTGAGTCGCCATGGTTCACTTTGCAAATGAAGTTGCAAACGGATAACCAGTTGAAGGGCCGATGGGGTGAACTCATCGCTGCGTTCGCGTTCCCGTCTCATTGGATCGTGCGTCCGTTACCGTACGACTACGGCATCGACCTGCAGGTGGAGGTATTCGAGCCGGTGCAATCCTCTACGCCACCGCCGAAGTACAAGACGACGGGTGGGCACCTGGCCTGTCAGGTCAAGACGACCGAAACTCTCTCCTTCAAGGATGGATCGGTGAGCTTCCCCGTTGACGCCGCGGACCTCAGCCTTGCCGAATCGATGGGTGCATCTGCGCCCCTTCTGCTCCTAGTAGCGGAGCGAGCGAGTCGGCGTATCTTCTATCTGTGTCTGAATGACTACGTTGCCAAGATCCTGGAGGAGCAAAACAGCTCCTGGCGATCCCAGAGTTCCGTCACGCTCAAACTTCCTCAGAGAAACGTGCTGGACTTGGGTGATCCGGATGGTATTCGGCTGCACTGGCAGTACTTCAAGGGACTTGCGTACCGCGCGAAGCTCTACGCCGCGGTGAGCGCCTTCGTCACGGCAAGCGTTGATATCGATCGCGCATTGGAGGATTGGGTGACCCGTGCCCCATTCCAGCGGGACCAGCTCCGCGACATGCAACGGTCAGCGGACGAATTCGACCGGGCCCTCGACGTGGGGCTGAAGGCCGTCGATTCGGCTGCACTCGTCGATCTTCGAGACGAGACATCACCGTATGCAGGCCTGTTTGACAGTGTCAGGCTCGCTCGGGAGTCAATCCGAGCGAAATATCCTTCCGCGCGGCAAGGACTGCTTAACGCAGCGGCTAACACCTCAGACGATCAGGGCTTCCTCGACGCTCAGGGTGCGTTCGAGCTGGCTGCGAACTGGAGCGCGAAAGTCTTCGCAACGGCACCGACCATCGGTCGGATATACGAACAGACCCACCGTGAAGCTGGGTTGCGTTCAGAGGCTATTGAATACGACGTCGTCCGCTGACTGCATGTCTGCTCGTCGCACTCTCCCGCAGCAAGCTCGGCTGAGAACGTCGTGACCGGCCACCCTGCCAAGGAACGAGAGCGGTCCGCTCGCAGCGGCACCGCGGGCAAGAGGGCGGACGTGGTGGCGCCCCTCCGCCCGGTCGCTCCGCGCCCGCAGACCGGTCCTTCAACGATCGTCCGGAAGCCCTTCTGCACCGACTTTGACTTTCGGTAGCGAGCCCGCCCAGTGCGGGCTACCGGACGTGTGTAGGACAACCGCGCCCTCCGGACTAACTGAGATTGCAGCGGGGTCGTCGAAGTTCATCCAGCCCGGTAATCGTGGCCATAGCATTCTTCTCCTCGGCCTCTACCCGACGCCGAGTCGTCCAGTGGCGCGCCTTCTTCGCAAAGGATCGTACGGAACACTCTCAACCGGAACTTTTAGGTGTGGGTAATCAAGCGCGAGAGTGTGTAGCAGGCGATCGGTGCGCTGATCCCCAGAGCCCATACCCCGAGGACAATCCCGTTCACTCGTCTTGGTCTGCTGCTCGTTGTCTGCCTTGCGCCCGCGATGGACATGATCCCAAGAACAACAGCAGCGATCGTCATCGCAACCACGATGAAACCAATGACGCGGTATGCGGTCTGCCCCGGGATGTAAGCAGACTCCACCTGAATGTCACTCCCTGTGGGAGCCAAGGCGATGAGCGCCCAAAACATACCGACCAGCCCGAACAGCGGCGCGGCTATTGCCAGGGAGAGGCTCCACACCCCCAACGCCAGGGAGACCCGCGGCGGATCGGTCATGGGGCTGACTATCCCACTGCATCCGTCAGCGCTTCTAGCCCTCGGTCGGATGCGAGAGCGACCCTAAGTTGAAGGAAGTTGCTTACCAATATCGAAGGCGCCCAGTAGGCCCGAGGTGACACCACGTACAGCTAGCCCAGTCAGTATGTCTCCAGGAGTGCGATGACAAGCGCTACAGAGACAGCAAGCGACATCACGAATCCCGCAGCAATCGGGACGTACCAGGCGTGCCTGCGCCGGACAAGCAAGACCACGCTCATGACGACGGAGAGACCGAACGCGACGAACGCTCCCTCATGCACTAGGACGTCAGCAATCCGGAGCGGTCCCGTATCGCAGGGGACGTTTGCGCAGTTGCCCTTAATCTCGACGATCCAACCGTTGAGCGCAAACAAGATCGGCAGTCCCAGGTGGAGAAGCGACGTCCCCACGACAGCCCACCACAACGCCTTCGTAGTCAGGCGGGCGTTAGGCGGAGCGCCCGGCGGGGCGTCCCCACCCGTAGGCGGAAGTGGAGGCGTCGCGCTCATGGGCACACCCTATGCCCGCCGCCGAGACCGGTGACATGGCCTGGACTACCCCTCTGCGCTTGATTGAGATCTGTTTCAGCCGCCATTCCGCAACGGGGCCCGTGAATTGGCGCCACCGTTTGGCGACGCCTGATCACAGATAGCCCGCTCGCGAAGATGCCCGATGAGGGCAGGGCATTCGACGACGACCCGCGGGCCGCGGCATCCGGACCCGCACCGCCCAAGGCATCGACGCGAACCAGCACCCGGACGCGGTTCCGCGTCACCAGGCCGGCCTGTTCAGGCCGGTGTCGGGCTCTTCGCGGCGAGCCGCAGCCAGGTCTCCACGACGGTGTCGGGGTTGAGCGACATGGATTCGATGCCCTGATCGACGAGCCACTCGGCGAGATCCGGGTGGTCGCTCGGTCCCTGACCGCAGATGCCGACGTACTTGCCCGCGCGTCGGCAGGCGGCGATGGCCATCCCGAGCATCTTCAGCACAGCGGGGTCGCGTTCGTCGAACGTCGCCGCGACGAGGCCAGAGTCCCGGTCCAAGCCCAGGGTGAGCTGGGTCATGTCGTTGGAGCCGATCGAGAACCCGTCGAAGTACTCCAGGAACTCATCGGCGAGCACCGCGTTCGACGGCAGCTCGCACATCATGATCACGCGCAGCCCGTTCTCGCCGCGGTGCAGCCCGTTCTCGCTGAGCAGCTCGATGACGGCGTGCGCTTCGCCGACGGTGCGGACGAACGGCACCATGATCTCGACGTTCGTGAGTCCCATCTCGTCGCGTACGAACTTCAGTGCCTCGCACTCCATGTCGAAGCAGGCGCGGAAGTCCGGAGAGATGTAGCGCGATGCACCCCGGTAGCCGAGCATCGGGTTCTCCTCGTGCGGCTCGTACAGCTCCCCGCCGATGAGGTTCGCGTACTCGTTCGACTTGAAGTCCGACAGGCGCACAATCACCTTCTCCGGCGCGAACGCCGCGGCGATCATCGACACCCCCTCCGCAACGCGCTGCACGAAGTAGTCCCGCGGCGACGGGTACGCGGCGATCCGCTCCGCGATTTCATCGTGCAGCGCGGGCTCGAGGGTGTCGAAGTCGAGCAGTGCACGGGGATGGATGCCGATCTGCCGGTTGATCACGAATTCGAGGCGCGCCAGCCCGACGCCCTTGTTCGGGAGCTTCGAGAACGCGAATGCCTGATCGGGCGTGCCGACGTTGAGCATGATCTTGGTGGGGCTCTCCGGCATCTCGTCGAGCCGCGTGATGACCTCGTCGAACGCGAGGATGCCCTCGTAGACGAAGCCGTTGTCGCCTTCGGCACACGAGACCGTCACCTCTCGGCCGTTCTCGAGCGCGATCGTCGCATCGCCGGTGCCGACGACGGCGGGGATGCCGAGTTCCCGGGCGATGATCGCCGCATGGCAGGTGCGGCCGCCCCGGTTGGTGACGATCGCGGAGGCGAGCTTCATGATCGGCTCCCAGTCCGGGTCGGTCATGTCCGCGACCAGCACATCGCCGGCGTGGAGCTGGTCCATCTGGGCGAGGGAGGTCATCACCCGCACCGGGCCGGCGCCGATCTTCTGCCCGATCGCCCGCCCGATCGTGATGACCGTGCCGGGCTGCTCGAGCACGAACCGGCGCGTGACGTTGCCGTCGACCCGGGAGACGACGGTCTCAGGGCGCGCCTGCAGGATGTAGAGCTTGCCGTCAACACCGTCCTTGCCCCACTCGATGTCCATCGGACGCCCGTAGTGATCCTCGATCACGAGCGCCTGCCGGCCGAGCTCCTCCACCTCGGCGTCGGTGATGCTGAACTGCGCTCGATCGGCCAGGGCCACGTCGGTGAAGACGGTGCTGGCGCCGGCGTGGGTGCCGTCGGCGTAGACCATCTTCAGCGCCTTCTCCCCCACCGACCGCTTCAGGATCGCCGGGCGCCCCGCCCGCAGTGCCGGCTTGTAGGCGTAGAACTCATCCGGGTTCACGGCCCCCTGCACGACCGCCTCGCCAAGCCCGTAGGAGCTCGTGATGAACACGGCCCGGTCGAACCCCGATTCGGTGTCGACGGTGAACAGCACGCCGGAGGCCCCGACATCCGATCGCACCATCCGCTGGATGCCGGCCGACAGGGCGACGTCGTGGTGGTCGAAGCCGTGGTGCACCCGGTAGGCGATCGCCCGGTCGTTGTACAGCGACGCGAACACGCTGCGGATCGCGGCGAGGATGTTCTCGATCCCGCTGATGTTGAGGAACGTCTCCTGCTGACCCGCGAACGAGGCATCCGGCAGGTCCTCCGCGGTCGCGCTGGAGCGCACCGCCCACGAGACCGTCTCGGGCTGCGGATCGCTCTCGACGAGCGACGCGTACGCGCCACGGATGTCGGACTCGAACGCCGCCGGAAGCGGCTGCTGCTCGATCCACTCGCGCACGTTCGCGCCGACCCGGGCGAGTTCGGCGACATCCGTCACGTCCAGCTCCTCCACGACCTGACGGATGCGCCCGTACAGGCCGTCGGCCGCGAGGAACTCGCGGTACGCGTCGGCGGTCGTCGCGAAGCCACCGGGCACGGTGACTCCGGCATCCGACAGATTCGAGACCATCTCACCCAGCGAGGCGTTCTTGCCGCCCACCTGAGGAACGTCGGCCATGCCGATTTCGTGGAACCAGAGGATGTTGGTCATGAGGTCTCCCGATCAGTTGTGCGTTGTGCGCGATTCAGAGGGTGGAGGTGGTGCGGTGGGTCAGCTGCGGAGCCGCAGAGATTGCATGATCACGGCCGACATCTCCTCGACCGACTTCGTCGAGGAGTTGAGGAACGGCACGCGATTGCGGCGGTAGAGGTCTTCGGCGCGGCGCAGCTCGAGGGTGCACTGCGCGAGGCTGGAGTAGGTCGAGCTCGGGCGGCGCTCGTGCCGCACCTGGCTCAGCCGCAGCGGCGTCGTGGTCAGCCCGAAGCAGCGACTCGCGTACTTCGCGACCGTCGCCGGCAGCCCGTCCGAGGGGAAGTCGTCGTCGGTGAGCGGGTAGTTCGCCACGAGGAGCCCGTACTGCAGCGCGAGGTACATCGTGGTCGGAGTCTTGCCGCAGCGCGAGGGCGCGATGATGATCACATCGGCGATGTCGAGCGCGCGCAGGCTCTGCCCGTCGTCATGCTCGATCGCGTACTCCACCGCGCGCATCCGGGCGAAGTACTGCTCGATGTCGCCCACGCCGTGGTACTGCCCGAGCTGCTCCGACGCGGTGCTGCCGAGGGCCGCCTCCAACTCGCGGAGGTGCCCGCCGAGCAGGTCGATCACGACCGCGTGCGACCGGGTGAGCTCGTCGAGGATCTCGGCGGACTTGACCGTCGCGAACACGATGGGGTCGGCGCCGACGCTCGCGGCGCGTTCGATGTCGCTGACGACATTCCGGGCGCCGTTCACGGTGTCGACGAACGGGATCGTGTGCCGCTGGAAGCGCACCCCGGGGAAGTTCGCCAGCAGGGCGCTGCCCAGCGTCTCCGCCGTGATTCCCGTGCTGTCGGACACGAAGTAGGCCGCGCGTCCGGGAGTCTTCTCCCGCGCGATCGTCTTCGCGTCCGTCACGTGTGCTCCGCACTGGTCACGGATGAGCCGGGCGCCCGTCCACTGTCAACGCTATGCGGAACTTCATTGGTCCTTATCGCGTTGAGCGCTATCAAAAAGACGGGATCCTTCGCTGTCGACAAGTTGTGTTTCGTGAATACGTCGGTGTATCCAAGCCGCTCGCGGATGCGCCAGACTGCTCACGTGCAGCCAGACCGCGCCTTCATCGGCCGTCACCCCGAGCTCGCGCTGTTCGATGCCCGATCCGCCGAAATCCACGCCGGCGGGTCTGCGCTGCTCATCGAGGGAGACCCCGGCGTCGGCAAGACGGCCCTGGTCGACGAGTTCGAGCGGCGTGCCCGGGCGCGGGACCTGCGGGTGCTTCGCACCGCCGGAACCCCCGACGAATCCGCGGCGCCGTACTCCGGGCTGCACCTCCTGCTCCGGCCGCTGCGCGACCACATCCCCGAGCTGCCCGAGCCGCAGCGCGACGCGCTCGACGTCGCGTTCGGCGTGCGAGCCGGTGATCCGCCGACGACCTTCCTCGCCGGCGTCGCAGCGTTGACGCTGCTCACCGACGCCGCCCGCGCGCACCCGCTACTGGTGATCGGCGAAGACCTGCACTGGCTCGATCCCGCCTCCCGCCAGACGCTGCTCATGGTCGCCCGGCGCGTCTCGTCCGACCCGGTCCTGGTGGTGATGACCGCGCGCGCGGGCCACGACGCCGTCGAGGCAGACGCGATCGAGCGGCGCCACCTCGCCCCGCTCGGCTTCATCGACGCCAACGCCGTGCTCGACACCAGACCCGACCGGCCCGAAGGCGCGGATCGGCGGGTGCTGCTCGAACTCGCGGACGGCAATCCCCTGGCGCTCGTCGAACTGCGCGGCCTCGACCCGCGCGCCGGGGAGCTCCAGCCGGTGCCGCTCACGCATCGACTCGAACTCGCGTTCGCCGGGCGGTATGCCGAGCTCTCACCGGCAGCCCGCCTGGGCGTGCTCGCCGCGGCACTCGGCTGCGAGTCGATCGAGGAGGCGACCCTCGCACTGACACAGACGCTCGGCGGTCAACCCTCCGGCGACTGGCTGAGGGCCGCCACAGCAGCAGGGCTGGTCGATCCGGTGCAGGGCGGCCTCGGGTTCCGGCATCCGCTCGTCCGCTCCGCCGTCGCGAGTGCCGCCGATCCGGTGGAGCGCACGGCACTGCTGCGCGCACTGGTCGACACCATCGCGGATCCCGCGCGCACCGTCTGGTGGCGGGCCGACCTGGCGTCCGGCACCGACCCCGAACTCGCGGACGAACTGGAGCAGCTCGGCGAGGCGGGTCTCGCAGCGGGCGATTCCGCCCTGGCACTGCGCGCGCTCCGGCGAGCGGCGGAGCTGACCAGGGCGTCCGCGCAGCGCACCGACCGCCTGCTCCGCGCCGCCGGCGCGGCCGATCGCATGGGGTTACACCGGATCGCGTTCGGGCTCATCGAGGCGGCGGATGCCGAGACCGACGATCCGCGTGCGCAGGCGCGTGCCGCGTGGATGCGCGAACTGCTGCCCCTCGAGGAGTCGGCGCTCTCGCACGGCGATCTGCGCCCGGCGACCGCCGCCATCGACGCCATGCGTCGAGCGGGCGATGCCGATGCCGCCCTCGACGCGCTGCTGCATCTTGCTTCGATCGCGTGGGGCCTGTCCACCGACCCTGATCCCGGCCACCTCATCGCGGAGGCGGCGAGCGCCTTCGAGCTGGATCCCGACGAGCCGCGCGCGCTCCTGCTGACCGCCGTCACCCGGCCTGCCGAGGGCGGCGACGACGTGATCGCGCGAATCCGCGATCACGTGTCGCTCGCCCCCGATGACGCCCTGGGCGCCTGGCACCTGGGCTACGCGCTCAACCTCTGCGGCGAGATCGGACCCGCCGCGGACTACCTGCAGCGAGCGGTCGACGGATTCCGCGCTCGCGACAACCGGGCGCTGCTGCCGCATGCGCTCATGGCACAGGCCTGGATCTGCTTTCTGCAGGGACGGTTCGCTCAGGGGCGAGCGGCCATCGACGAGTGCATCACGATCGCCGTCGATGTCGAGGATCCAGGGCTCGCGACGGCCGCACGCACGGCGCTGGCCTGGTACGACTCGCTCGAGGGCACCCCTCCCGACCGCGCCGCGATCGCGGGGTCGTCGCCGCTCGGCGCGCTCACCCTGGAAGCCCAGTCCCCACGGGCGACGCTCGTCTTCGCCGAGGGCTGCGCGGCACTGGTGGACGGCCGGCCCCGCGACGCCGAACGCCTGCTCGGGCGCCTCGCCGACCCGGCCGACCCGGTGTACAACCTGATGTTCCGGATCGTCTCGCTGCCCGACCTGGTCGAAGCCGCGGTGCTGGCCGGCCATCGTCGAGCCGCCGAGGCTCAGATCGCGGCGGTCGCCGCGATCCACGAGGGCTGGCACGCGCCCGTGCTCGACGCGTCCCTGCGGTATGCCCGCCTCGCGCTGACCGACGACGCACTGCTGGACGAGGCATCCGCTGCGATCGAGCGCGACCCGCTGCCGGTCCCCTTCCTGCACGCTCGAGCACACCTGCTGATCGGCGCGCGCCTGCGACGGATGCGGCGACCCATCGACAGCCGCCGCCACCTGCACCAGGCACTCACCCTGTTCGAACAGTTCCCTGCCCGGAAATGGGCGGATCGCACCCGCGACGAGCTACGCGCCTCCGGCGAGCGGCTTCCGGACGCCGAGCCGTCCGGAAGCCACGTCCTCACCCCGCAGGAGCTCCGGGTGGCGGAGCTGGCCGCGAGCGGCCTGAGCAATCGCGAGGTCGCCGAGCGGCTCTTCCTGTCGCCGCGGACGATCGGCGCGCACCTCTACACCGCGTTCCGCAAACTCGGGATCAGCGCGCGGGAGCAGCTCCCCGGCGCACTTAGGCCGTAAGCGACACCGCGCCCACCCGGGCGAGGAAGTCGAGCGCGGTCTGGGCCACTTCGGCCCAACCGTGGTCGATCGTCAGCGAGTGCCCGCGGTTCGGGATGATCGTCAGCTCGGTGATCCCCGGGTTCTTCGACTGGATCTTGAAGGCCTGCTCGGTGGGCTTGACCGGAACGGTGTGGTCGAGCTCCCCGCCGATGATCAGCAGCGGGCCCCGATCGGGGTTCTTCGAGTCGACCTTCGTCTCGCTGAAGGGATTGAGGTTGGCGGTGACCACCTGGAAGATCGGGTTGCCCGCCGCCGCGACATGGAACTCGTCGTACAGCGCGCGGGCTTCGTCCGCCTCGAGCGCGTTCGCCCAGCCGTAGGTGAAGTCCTCGAACGACAGGGTGACGCCGTGCTTGAGGCTGTTGCCGGGGTGCGAGACCACGGGCGCCGATGACTTGAACGACGAGGCCGGCACCGCGAGCACACCCTGGAACGGTGCAGGGTCGACGGCGACGGTGGCGACGGATGCCCCGGCCCCGGCGACCTTCTGAGCGATCAGTCCGCCGAATGAGTGGCCGACGACGGCCGGCTTCAGGGTCAGCTCGCCGATCGCCTCGAGGTAGTGGTCGGTGACTTCCTGGACCATCTTCGAGGCGAACGCGTCAGGGTTGGCCCTGGCATCCTCGATGGACTCGGGGTCATCGGGCCACCCCGGCGCGATCGTGGTGTAGCCGGCCTCCTCGAAGCGGGCACGCCAGCGATCCCAGCTGCTGGAGAGCAGCCAGAGGCCGTGCACGAAGACGACGGGCCGCAGCCCCGACTGGTTGGCCCGTTCGATTTCAGCGGATTCGAGAGCGGTCAATGACATGGGATCTCCTCATCGTGTGGCGAACACGTGCAAGCGTCCTCCACACCGCGGCCCGCGGCATCCGTCACCCCTACCTAGATTCCCGCGCAATTTGCACCTTGGACAGCAGAGTGCAAGAATGCACTTCATGAATGAAAGTGCACCTTCCCTGCGCGAGCGCCGCACCGCGGCGACCTCCGTCGGGTTGCGGACCGAAGCGCGCCGGCTGACGGCGGAGCGCGGCTTCGCCGGATTCACGATCGAGGAGCTGTGCTCCGAGGTCGGCGTCTCGCGCCGCACGTTCTTCAACTACTACGCCTCGAAAGAGAACGCGGTGCTGGGCTTCGCGGTGCACTCCGACAACGCCGATCTCGCCGAGGCGTTCGTCTCGGGCACCGGCACGCTGCTCGACGACTTCGCCGAGCTGCTCATCGCGCGGTTCGAGCAGCTGGATCTCACCAAGTCCGAAGCCGACGAGCTCGGCCGGGTCTTCGACCGCGAGCCTCGCCTCTTCGCCCACTTCGTCGGCCTCGCCGCCGAAGGCGAGCGCGACGACATCGCGCTGGTCAAGCGCCGCCCGGATGCGAACGCCGAGCTGGATGCCGAGACCGTCGTGATCGTCTTCAGCGCCGTCTTGCGGCCCGCCGTCTTCGAATACTTCGCGAACGACCACCAGGATTTCCGGATTCTGGTCCTCCGCCGACTCGACGCGGTCCGCCGCGTCTTCTCGCTCTCCCTCCCACCCGAACGGAACCCCTCATGACCATCGCCGCCCCGGCGCCGCTTCTGCTGACGAAGCGGCGCATCTGGATCATCTTCAGCGCCCTCATCGCGGGAATGCTGCTGTCCAGCCTCGACCAGACCATCGTCTCGACCGCGATGCCGACCATCGTCGGCGAGCTCGGCGGCGTCGATCACCAGGTGTGGATCACCACCGCGTACCTTCTGGCCACGACCCTCGTGATGCCCGTCTACGGCAAACTCGGCGACGTGCTCGGCCGACGCCGGCTGTTCCTCATCGCAATCGCCCTGTTCACGGTCGCCTCGGCGGCGTGCGCCTTCGCCGGAGACTTCTGGATGTTCGTGGTCTTCCGCGCCATCCAGGGCCTCGGCGCCGGTGGCTTGATGATCCTCTCCCAGGCGATCATCGCCGACATCGTTCCCGCCAATGAGCGCGGCAAGTACCTCGGCCCGCTCGGCGCGATCTTCGGCCTCTCGGCTGTCGCCGGCCCGCTCCTGGGCGGCTTCTTCGTCGACCACCTCACCTGGCAGTGGGCGTTCTACATCAACATCCCGGTCGGCATCGCCGCGTTCGTGATCGCGCTGTTCGCCCTCACCCTGCCGAACAAGAAGGCCACACAGCCGATCGACATCCTCGGCATCGTCTTCCTGTCCGCGGCGACGACGTGCCTGATCTTCTTCACCGACTTCGGCGGCGACAAGGACTTCGGGTGGGACTCCCCCGCCACGTGGGCATGGGGCGTCGGGCTGCTCGTCGCTGCGGCCGCCTTCATCTTCGCCGAGGCCAAGGCGAAGGACCCGATCATCCCGCTCAGCCTGTTCCGCAACCCCGTCTTCGTGAATGCGACGGCGATCGGCCTGACCCTCGGGCTCGGCATGTTCGCGGCCATCGGATTCGTGCCGACGTTCCTGCAGATGTCCTCCGGCACCTCGGCCGCGACATCCGGCCTGCTCATGATCCCGATGATGGTGGGCCTGATGGGCACCTCGATCGCCTCGGGCATCCTGATCACGAAGACCGGGCGCTACAAGATCTTCCCGATCCTCGGCACGATCATCACCGGGCTCGCGATGGTCGCGATGACGACGCTCAGCGCGTCGACCCCGATCTGGCTGATCTGCATCTTCCTCTTCGTCTTCGGCGCGGGTCTCGGCCTGATCATGCAGGTCGTGGTGCTCGTCGTGCAGAACGCCGTCCCGGCGTCCGAGATCGGCACCGCGACCAGCACGAACAACTACTTCCGCGAGGTCGGTGCGGCACTTGGCACCGCGGTGTTCGGCACGATCTTCACCACTCGCCTCACCGAGAACCTGCAGGGCGTCTTCGCCGACGCAGGCGCTTCGGCAGCGGATGCCGCGAACGCGACCTCGTCCCTCGCTCCTCAGACGCTCAGCCAGCTGCCGGATTCGATCCGCGACGGCGTGGTGAACGCGTACGCGGATGCCTTGGCCCCGGTGTTCTGGTACCTGCTGCCGTTCATCGGCATCGCGTTCGTGCTCGCGCTCTTCCTCAAGCAGATCCCGCTGTCCGACGTCGCCGGGCTCATCGCCCGCGGCGAGGCCATCGGCGGCGAGGAGGCGGAGCTGCTCGAAGCGCAGCTGCGCGACGGAGTCGCCGCGGATGAGGGTCGCGAGGCCGAACTCGTCACGACCGGCGCCGTTCGCACCGTGGACGCGAGTCCTGACGAACGCTGATCGAGACGTGCAAGAGGGCGGTCGCCCTGAGGCGACC
>NZ_JBFUMV010000029.1:0-6108 GCF_054049175.1 Microbacterium sp. P5_E9
GCGTTACTTCGCTTCAGCATTGATGCTGCTTCGGGGAAGAGTCGCGACACCGATCGACGACCAGCTGCCTCCGCGAGTTTGTACGAGCTCTTAGCGGCAGCGTCGGCAGTGACGACGTCCAGATTCTCTTTCAAATACTGTGCGGCGACATCGCTGATCGTCGAGCTGTTTTCGATCGCCAAGTCGAGCAGTTCGTTGGCGACCGCATTTGACATCATAAAGACGCAAGTATGCTCGCCAGCTGTCACGCCAGTTGGCTCGAGGGTCACCTCGAAGATGTCGTGCTTGGTGGTACCGCAGATCGCGCCCATGTCGGCGGCATTGCTGCTTGAGGTAAAGCTGAGCTCGTCGTAATCGAAGGTCAGCAGTGGGTGCGACGCCGGGTCGGTGGGCGAAGTTCCGAGCTGAGCTTCCTCGCTGTCAGTCCAGTTGTCTCCGTCGGTGTCAACCTCGGGTTAGCCGCAGGTAGGAGGGTTCGCTCGGAAGTCGCCGAACCATAGGATGAGAGGCTCGACCTCCGGGCACCCATCCGGCGTTCCGGTGGAGGTGACCGACCCGCCTCCGTTKAATTCAATGATGAATGGATCTCCTTGAAGGAGACTGGTTGTTGAAGGCCCCGGGCCGCCAACCTGGACCTGCGGCCAGTCCACCGTGGTGGTCTCCGCGTGCCCACATGAATCGTTAGTAATGCTTTGACCTGGGTGGAAGCTTGCCCTGATGAAGACCCGGCCGCTGGTGGGTGAACTGTAGCTGGCGGTCTCAAATATGAACCAGACCTCCCCTGATCCCGACCCGCCGGACTCCGTCCACGTCACGTTGCATTCGGCATTCTCCCAGGTGTAAGAGCCGTTGCAGGAGGTTGTCTGGTTCACCGTGACATCGGCTGGCTGGCCCCATGCCAGCGAATTGCCGAACCCATCGCCGATCTGGCTCCACCTCCAGTCATGTGGTATTCCACTCGATGACGCCGTGACATCGACGGTGCGGTCGCACCAACCGCCTGCGCCGAGTTCTCTCCCGTCAGGGGCGACGACTCTGAGGTGGCTGAAGTTGGATTCGCTCGACGAGGCTGTCAGGGCCCAAGATGGGATCGGTGAAGGTTCGTCCAGAGAGCGCTGGGTTGCGTTTGCGGAGCTCGCGGTGGCAATCGAGCCAATCACTAAAGCGCTCACGAGCATGTAACGACCGACGACACGACGAAGCGTCATTTCTCCCCCAGTCCCTCATAGAGTGCGCTTCGTCGCGCGCTCATTCCCCGCCCGGATCGTATCCTCATGCTGCGTCTGCCACAAGGTTTCTGGCACGCTCACCCGACGCACGCAAACGAGACGCCCCGGGCCATTCAGCTGTGGCGGAAGCTGCGACTCGCAGGGGCAGCTGAACCACGCGTCGCGCAACTCAAGACCGCCGACGCTCGGAGACCGGACTGCCAACGCACAGGCGACGATCGTCGTCGCACGGAAGGACCGCTCTGCGGGCGGTGACCGACCGCTCAAACGACTCGGCTTCGAGGCGGGTCAGTCGTGGTCGGTGGATCCTCGCCACGTTCTGATCGCGGTGCGGGTTTCATCGTCGATGGCAGCGATCCGGAACCACTCATCCAGATCGAGCGCGCCGTACATTCCGCGGTATGCCGAGTCCGCCGTATGACCGAATCGTTGGAGAACTTCGCGCCGCTCCTCGATGTGAAACGATCGGCCGTGAAGTGCGGCCATCGCTTCAGCATTCACGAACGATTCCAGGTAGTCATTGACGGCTGCATTCGCTGTGACGTCCAGAGCCTTCAACAGGACAGCTGCGACCAGGCCGGTTCGGTCCCAGCCAGCGGAGCAGTGGATGAGCACTGCACCATCGGGTGCGCTTGCGATCACGTGGAGCACTTCGGCAAGTCTGTGCGGCAGCTCGTGAACGTGTGCGATGTAGTACAGCGGGGTTCCCCAGCGTCCGTCTGCTTCAAAAGGGGCCCAGAATTCGGGTTCATCGCCGTCCAAATCCACGTGGACCAGTCGAATGTCGTCGGGCACGTCCCCTGTGGTCTCGTTCTCCCGCCGGAGATCGATGACGGTCCGCACACCATAGTCGCGGAGCGCTTGCCACCCAGACCCGCTCAAGCGATCGAGCATCTCCGACCGGAGGAACACACCCGTCGGTGTCAGCGAACCGTCGTTGCGTTCCAGTCCGCCGAGATCGCGAACATTGGCAAGTCCGTCGACGATGATGGGCAACTGCACCTCCCAATTCTCACACCGGGGTCGGTCGCGTGCGCTCGGACATCGTCTGGCGCCACGTCCGCTCGCGGACCGTGAGGCGGGCCTGGACGCCTCACCCCTCCGACACACGCACGAGCCCGTCGATCTCGCGGTAGTTAAGTCTGCGTAAGCGCCACGGTCTTCCGTACATCAGGTGCACACCATGCCGCACCCGGAAATCGTCGATAGGCGGGTGGTGAGCGACCGCCCTGCGGTCAGGCTATTGTCACCGAGTGGCGTCGATCTTCCCAGGACCTGACATCGTCGGCAGCGGAATCATCGGCGGAGCTGCACGCGCATGGCTGGGGCGCGTCCGAGGGGGCGCCGACGCACGCGTAGACGGCCTGGAGGACTGATGAACCCCTTCGTGCTCATCGTGGGACTGGCCTTCGTGGGGATCGGGCTCGCCTGCTATCTCGGCCTGTGGCGCAGCTGGGCCTCGCCCCGCCGCGGCTGGTTCGCGCCGGGGTTTGGCTGCCTCTATACCGGCGTCGCGACCATCCTCGCGTCGCTGCTCCTGCTTGTCGTCGACTCATGGCCGGCGGCGACGGTCATCGCGGGGGTTGTAGCGATGACGGCGCTCTACGCGATCGGCATCCTGAGCCTCTTCTGGCTGCCCGCGTTGCTGACGCCCCGCTGGTTCCGAGGTCGGTGATCCGGGCCATGAACGCGCCGACGCCGTTCAGAGGGGCCTTTGCATACGCTCGCCACGAAATGAAGAGCGTCGACGTTGGCAGCGGATGAGTCATTCCGGCTTCTCTTCGACGGTCACTGTCTCGAGGGTCTCGCGGTAATCACTGACGTCGCTCACGCGGACCGTCAACGTCGCGCCGCCCATGGAGGATCGATCGTCCAGGTCTTCCGCCCCGGGGAGTTCCAGCACGGCACTCCTGTGATCACCGACGTAGAGCAAGACCGCGAAGCAGTCCGGCGCTGTAAGCGGGGTCGGGTCCCAGATTCGTGTTCTGTCCGATGTCCAGAGGCTGCCGAGACGAAACCAGAACCCTTCGTATTCGACTTCCGGGGTGACGCGCGTCGTCGCCTGCACTGCTCCGACGGGAATTCGAAAGGTTTCCCCTTCTCCAGGCGTGCGCAGTTCGACCCAGGGAAGCTTCGTGTGGCGTGCCCAGCTCTGCGTCGACAGGTACCACTCGTCGCCGGTGCGGGCGTAGACGCCGCCGGGGCGCAGCACACCGGGGGCGATGGGGGGAGCTTGCGCCATCACGGACGCACCCAATCGGTCATCGCCATCCCTGTCCCCGGTGGATGAGCCCGAGAACCTCACCCACGGAGCGGTGAACGGGCGGTATGACCTATCCGCCACCATCCGCTCGAACTCCGCCGCCTGGGCCGGCGAGATCTCATCGAGATCCGAGTTGAGGTAGCGCTTGATGGCGTGTTGCACACGGCCCCGCGTATCCGGCCTCCAGCTGTCGACATCGTGCAGAACCTCATCGATCGTGTGTCCTGCTTCGACCCGGCGACGAAAGAGCGCCCTCGGCACGGCCTGACCTTCCCGCGCGGCGAACAGGGCGAAGAAGCGGGGGGCAGGGTCAGAGGCCCTGCCGATCCAGGCCCTCTCGAAGAACCAGCGGGAGGCGAGTGCATCTACGGCAGCGCCGCTCAACTCCGGACGCGCGGCGGAGAGATGGGCCTTGAACTCCGGTCCGGCCGTCTGCCGGCTAGTTTCGCCGAGGTCGATGGCGTTCGTCGCGTCGATCGCTCCCTGCACCTCGGCGAGGAGGGCATTCGCATCGACCCCTCGCACACGGGCGAGTTCGGCGACGGCGGCGTGATCAGCCGCGGGCATCGGCGATCGCCCCCAACCGAGGTACTCGACGATGGCGGTAGACAACGTCGCGGAATCAGCGTTCGCACGAGGGTGCAGTGGCCCCCTCTCGGGCGACTAGAACTGGCGTCTGATCTCGGCGGCCGACCTACGGCCGTACTCGATGAGTCGTGCGGCGCTCTCCGTGCTGAGTCCCCACGCCCGGCGGACCAGGTCGCCCTCGCTCCACTCCACCAGGTAGCCGTCGGGTCCGAGGTCGACCGATACTCCTGCGGGTGGTGACGTGACTATCCCCGTGTCGATCGGCCGTGTGAGCCGCGGAAGGCCTTCGTGACGGCGCACATCGGGACCGTACCTGAGCGTCAGGAAACGATCGAGCACCTCCAGGTCGTCAGTGACGATGAGCGGGGCTGAGATCGAGCCTCGTTCATGCTTCCTCACGGCGTAGGCGCCGTCGATCATGGAGCAGACATCGTTCGGGTCGCCGGTGAAGAACGCGAAGACCGCGTCTTCCGGCTGGGCCCAGGTCCATCCCCCCTGCGCGGCGAACGTCTTGAGGTCTGCGAGCTCGTCCGCGATGGTCACCAGTGGATGCCCCTTCGTTCGGGCGTCAGGGCGACGCTGCGTCGAGGCATCCGTCCTCCGTTGTCGTCGAGTGCGAAGGGTCATCGTACCTGGCGGGCGAGCACGACGACGAGGTGGATCAGCAGCCGGCTACCGCCCCGAATGCGCTGCGTAACGGAGTCGCATGCGTAGCAAATCCACATCTGTCGAGACGTTTTGGAGGCGCCTGGAGCGGTACGGCAGGATTACGTGGGCAGCAAGCGCCCCCACTCTCTTCACCTGGAGGAAATCCGTGACCCACGCTCCCGCCACGCAGACTGGCGCATTCCAGAGCGAATTGCCGCTATCGCTGCCGCTGTACGGCGCGTCATTCGGGCAAGCCTTCGGCCGTTTCTGGAAGAAGTACGCGACGTTCTCGGGCCGCGCCAGTCGCAGCGAGTTCTGGTGGTGGCAGCTCGCGACTGTGCTCGTCGGGACCGTTCTGTACGTGATCATGGCAGTCGGCGGCTTCGCCGGTGCGACGTACGACGTCACCACCGGAACTTCCCAGCCCGGCCCGCTGATCGGCGTGGGCGCAGGTTTGCTCGGGTTGTGGCTGCTGGCGACGATCGTGCCGTCGTTGGCCATCGTGTGGCGTCGACTGCACGATTCCAACCGTTCGGGCGGGTTCTACTTCCTCGGTCTCATCCCGCTTATCGGAGGAATCATCCTCCTTGTGCTCTTCGTCCTCGAGAGCAACCCAGAAGGCGAGCGCTTCGACGCCTGATCTCACGCTCGGTGTCGTGCGGCGAGCCACCGGCAGGCGGGCGCTTATCGCGGTGGGGCTCCGACGCACTCCTACCCACACCACGCCACTAGGCTCCGGGCATGCCGTTGCTTCGATCCGTCGTCCTGCCAGGGCTCGGCGCGATCGCCGTGTTGGCCGCGGCCGGGCGGGCGATGCGGCTCCTCGGCGGCGACGACCCACGCGAAGACCGGGCTGTGCRTGCACTCCAGGACGCGTTCGGCCACCGGCCGGACGACGGCGATGCCGCCGTCACGACTGRTCCCGCCGACCCGACTGGGCCACGCGAGYCGATCGACCGGGTCACCGAGCCGCTCTCCTGGTACTCCGGCGTGCCGCAGACCATCGCGARCGGGGCGCTCTGGTGCGGCGTCACYTGGCTGTTGACGCGCGACCGGCGCTCAGCGGCCGCSCCWGCSGCGGTGCTCGCGCTCGAGACCGCGTGTTTCGTCGCATCCGCGGCGCTGGTGGGACGGCCACGACCCGAGGGGGTGTGGCGCCCGGAGCTGCCGCACGCGACRTCGTCGTTCCCTTCCGGGCACACGGCGGCGGCCTTCGCGCTCCACGGCACGCTTGCCGACCTGCTCGATCACCACGGCACCCGTGGCGCGCGGCTCCTGGGCCCCTTCCTTCGGTACGGGATTCCCGGGGCGATCGCGTTTTCGCGGGTCTACCGTGGCCAGCACCACATCTCGGACACCGTCGCAGGCGCAATGCTGGGA
>NZ_JBFUMV010000030.1:0-5100 GCF_054049175.1 Microbacterium sp. P5_E9
ACATTATTGGGGTCGACTTCGGAACATCGACGTCGCTCTTGGCGGTGTCGTCCGTACGGGGTGCTCGAACCTTGCCAATCGGCCAGAGGAACAGGTGGATTCCGTCTATCGCTGGCCTGAACGGCACAATCTGGGCGATCGGGGACGAAGCATCTGACTTCGACGAACCTTCTGTTATCCGAAGCATCAAGCGCTCAATCACCGAAGACCGCGAGCTCATCACGGTCTCAGACGGCACTCGCACAACGATTGTCAAAGCTGACGATGTAATCCGCGACATCCTCAACGAAATCGTTCAGCGAGCGGCATACAACGCAGTCTCGTTCTCCGACGAAGAAACGATCGTTCGACTCGGATGCCCCGCCATGTGGACAGGCGCGCAGCGCAGACGCCTCGTCAAGCTTGCAAACGAAGCCGGCGTGCCCGTCAAAGATGCAACCCTGGTCGACGAGCCGATTGCAGCTGGTGTCGCCTGGATCAATTCACAGCTTGCTCGTGGGGTAGCACTCAACGGCAAAGTCCTGGTGTATGACATGGGTGGCGGCACGCTCGACATTGCAATTCTGCGCGTGAAAGCCAGCGGTGGAAGCAGCGGCCGACGCGCAGATATTGCGGTCCAGTCGGCCAACGGCAACGAGATCGCGGGCGATCGCGTAGATCGACAGCTCGTCGAGACTCTCAAACATCGCCTCTTGGAAGCGGGCTTCGACGCGGACGCACCCGGGTACGGGTCAGAGCTGACCGGTTGGCTGCTGCGCGCCGCTCGCGAGGCAAAGGTTGAATTGTCGACATTGGAGGAGACGACGGTCGTTGTGCCGCACCCTCGCTTCGACATTCCGGCAGTGCTCCTGCAACGTGAAGACGTCAACGACGCCGTTCATCCCCTCGTGCAGCAGTCGATGGAGCGCGTCTGGGAGGTCGCACGCGGAGCCCTGATGAGCCAGGTGGCGGGTTCTAYCGACTCCGCTACTCTCACCCCTGAGCAGGCTCGTGCACTTTCTGGCGAGGACCTAGCAGGCGGGATCGATTACGTACTTCTCGCCGGCGGCATGTCCCGGGTGCCGGCGATCGGAGACTATCTCGGCGAGGTGTTCGGCCACGAGAAGATCTACCGCGACGCAAACCCGGATGAGCTCATCGTGAACGGACTCGGCGCGGACGAGGCTTACGAGAGTCTCAACCTCCATCGGCCCGGATTCGACTTCGTCCTCGAATGGGAAGACGACCAAGGAAGCCACGAGTGTTCTGTCTATCGGGCGTACACCCCGTTCTATACCGCACACCAGGTCTGGACGACCGGAAGTGTGAAGTACGTCAAGAAGTTCTCGGCCGCCGAAATACCGCCAACGCGCGGCAGCGGACTCATCCGCGCACGCTCGGTATCGGGCGAAYCCATCCCGCTCACGCTTGACGGCGTCAGCGTTGACGKAATTCCCTTCGACTTCGGCCACGGAAAAGACTCCCTCGTGATGATCGAACCGAACGGCCGGGTCTTTATACGAGACTCTTTTGGCCGCACATCGGAYTGGTATATTGCCCGTTGGCCAGTGATCAAAGGACGCGGCAATGAGGCGGTACACATCACGCGCACCCGTGAAGTCGCTGAGGCGAAAGACTGGTTCTACGACTACTCGGGCGACTGACCGCTAAGCGAGAACGTCAAGCACGGCCACACGGCTGCTCGATAGGACCAGCTGTCGCTTGGGTTCGAGATCCAAGCGCACACGCGCCAACTCCGCTTGGAGCCCGCTCAGACGTCCATCGTGAAGACGAATGATGCGATAGTCGCTTCCTCGTTGATTCAGCTCGAGGAGGATACGCTCCTCGTTTCGAATCTTGATCCTGAGTGTGTGTTCCTGGGAGCTGATCCGTGCGTCGACGAGTGCTTCGTTGTCGGAGGACCGAAGCATCCGAAGCCGCGCGACTCGCGCGTCCTCGATCCGCGAGAGCTCCGTCATATGCGCGCGCAAGCGCGGCGATGGATCGATCCCAGACGGATCGGCCAGAGTTCCTTCCGCGAGGCCGACGAGGACGAGCTCTTCTACGGACTCATCACGCTCGCCCGTTGCGAGGTCCAGCGCAGTGACCCAGAGCTCTCTGCTCTGCGTGAGCCCAGTGCCTTCAATGAGTGTGACGACGGCAAGGCACTGCTTGATTCCCGCACCGATCGCGATGCGGCCGTATTGCGGGCGCGAGAGCGGATCTCCGGCCATCTCGCTTACCGCGAGTCGAATGAGCGGATGCCGTGCACTGATCAAGTCGACATCTAGAGCGTCCACAGGTCGGTAGGAAGCGCGAATCGGCTCGGCATCACGTAGACGCCGGAACAGGTCGGCGCCGAGCGCAGAGCCGGCAGTCGCGTTGCCGACTATGCGATTCATTGCAACGGCCAGACCAGCCGTTCCTGTGATCTCGACCATGCCCTCCTTCTCCCGAGTGACTCGCCCGCCGTACTTCGCTACAACAAACTCCGTGAGAACTCGTACTTCGCTTGCCCCGATGTAGCGACCTGAGGCGGGACCGTTCTCCGTCAGCCCGTCAATCTCGACCGAGCCGATCGATGTGAGGAGTCCGCTGCTCTCTTCGAGCTTCTTCACGTCCGAGCGGTTGCGTTCGATAACGTGAGACTGTCGTTCGATCTCGCGGTCCCGCTGCTCAGACGTGAGGCTGGGATCCAATACCCTACGTTCAATCTCCTGCATGGTCTGTCGCATGATCGGTTCCAGATCCCCGATCGACTGTTCAAATGCGTTGATTCGCGTGTACAGGCGGCCGATGATGTCTGTCTCGACCGTGCCCGGGATCGACATGTTGAAGATGAAGATCTTTTCGCTTTCCTGGCCAATGCGATCCAGTCGACCGATGCGCTGCTCAATCTGCATTGGGTTCCACGGTAGGTCGTAGTTGACGAGGATGTTGCAGAACTGAAAGTCAAGGCCCTCGGACCCAACTTGGTTGGCGATCAGGATGTCGAATGATCCCCTTCGAAATCGCTCCATCACGGTCTCGCGATCCGTCATCTTCACCCCGCCGTGGAGGAAGTCCGTCCGAAACTCGCGGCCCAGTTGCTCCATCAGGTACTCGACCGTCCCGCGGAAGTAGGAGAAGATCAGGACCTGCGGCATTACGCCAGCAGCGCGAGTCTTGTCGGATTCTCTTAGCTGCCGAAGTCGAGCGCGGAGCGCTTCGAGCTTCGAGTCACGATTGATGGGAACGACGTTCCCGTCCCACGAAGGCGGTTGCAAGCGCTCTGCCGACGAATCCTGCAGAGTTCCTTCGAAATCGCCGGTTTCGACGTCCCAGTATTCCGAGTCCCTTTCGTCCTCGCCCAACCAGCCTGATTTCTGCAGCATTCGATCCCGCGCCACCGGCAAGCAGCTCGTCGCCTGCCGCAGTGGCATCTGCATGAGGAAGCCGAGCGGCAGACGCGAACGTCTCGCTCGGTCGAGGTAGAACCTTTCGATCTCTTCATAGAGGTCGCGCTCCATCCCGCTCCATTCGACCTCGACGTTCTCAACGACCCGAAGGGCCTTCTGCTCCTGGACGTCAACCTTGCGCGTCCGGTTCAGTACAGCGCTGAGGGTATTAAGGTCACCAACCAGTCGCTTTACCGAGGTGATCTGCTCCGCGTCGAACTCTGAATCGTCGATGAAGATCTGCTCAAGTCGACCGAACTCAGACCGTCGAGCCAAATTGTCGCCATGCGTCATCACTCGGATCTCGTTGAGAAGCGCCAGCGCTCCGCTCTTGGACCGGGTCGCCGGATTCGAGATCTCTCGTGCAATCCGGTTGAGGTTGCGATTCGGCTCGAGCTGCGCTTCGAACACCTCCGGGTCTGGGAAGGCGTCGGCATCGAGCAAGTGCATCAGGTTGAACAGATCTGATGAGCCGAGGTTGAGCGGTGTCGCTGACAAGAGCATGAGGTGATCGGCTTGGTCGGAGAGAATGTCGCCAACGACGGCGTTGCGTGTCCCGCGGTTTCGAAGGCTGTGCGCTTCGTCGACGATCGCGACGTCGAACCGCGGACGGAGCGTGACGAGCTCCTCGAGAATTTCACGGTACATACGCAATGACTCGAGGGAGACGATGCCTACAAGGTCTGGATCTCTCCCCTGCCTCAGCTCATGGACAAACTCAGACAACTCGGGCTTTCCGAGAATCTTCAGCGGGCGCATGAAGCGATCCCGCATCTCCCGCTGCCACTTCACCGTCAGCGACTTGGGTACCACGATCAGCCCTCGCCTGATCGGAGAGCGCTGTTCCAGCTCGATCCAGATGAGCCCCGCCTCGATGGTCTTGCCAAGCCCCACCTCATCGGCGATGAGAATGCGCCCAGTCGAGCCCGCGAGGATCTTGAGCGCTGGTAGGAACTGGTACGCCTTGAAAACGGTGCGGGTCGCCGCGAAGGAATAGAGGAAGTCAGTGAGTGGGTGATTCAGTTTGATCCAGGAGAGCGTTCGAGCGATGAGATGGGCGGATGCGGGCGGTTGGCTCAACCAGAACTCGGGCGAGCGAGGGTCACCGTCGAGCTGATGCAGGTCGGTGTCTGAGTACCCCTGGAGATCACCCTCAATGTCAACAGTGATTGTGTAGCTCGAAGCGCCGCGGCGAACAGCGACGACGCGTCCTATCTGATGGCGACCGAGGACTTCGACGACGTCGTCCACGTGGAGCGCAGACGCTCCAAAGAATTGACCCGAAACGTGCCAGTGATCCTCATAGATGTCGTATGCGGCCGCGAGATGAGTGTGGTCATATCCACTTCGACCACGGCCGCTCGTCGTCTCGCTCTGCGCACCCCTCACAACGAGCAGGACCGTCCCGATGCTGTCATCAATAACCGCGTAAGTCCCGTTGTGCAACTTGCGGGCGGCTGATGGCACGGTCGTTGCCCGGGTCTCGGATCCTCGGAGCGCCTCAACGTATGCGACCGCCTCTTCGCTCGTTGGCCCCACCATCAAAACGCGTGCAACTTCACCGTTGCTTGGCAGAGAAGCGGGGACATCGGGCGGCCAATAGGCGAGATCATGGTCATCGTCGAGCATTCAGCACCCCGCGTCGTGGTCGTCTTTGGTCGCACGATAGCAGGAAGGTTCCCAC
>NZ_JBFUMV010000031.1:0-1913 GCF_054049175.1 Microbacterium sp. P5_E9
TGCGACAACTCCGATACCCAGACCCTCGGCGGCGGGAAGGACCTCCAACTCAATGGAGCGCTGAGCCAGGTTGTATATGGACTGTTCAGAAATCAACCCGAAGCTCCCCCGCATGGCCGCTTCATACTGGGCGCTGGCCAGATGCCAGCCCGCGAAGTTCGACGATCCGACATACAGGATCTTTCCCTGATCGCGAAGAACGTCGAACGCCTCCCACACTTCTGACCAATGTGCGCGGCGGTCGACATGGTGCATCTGAATGATGTCGATGCGATCCGTCTTCAGCCGCGTGAGCGACTGCTCCACTGCGCGGCGGATGCTCCAAGAGGAGAGCCCACCCGAGTTCGGCCAGTCCTCACGTGCCTCGTACAGCTTGGTTGCGAGCACGATGCGATCCCGACGCGAGTCGTCACCCACGATCCACTCACCGATGAGCTCCTCAACGGCGGAGGGTCGTCCTATGGTGCCGTAGCTGTTTGCCGTGTCGATGTAGTTGATTCCGCCGTCGAGTGCGTGGTCCAGCATCGCGTGGCTGGAGGCGGTGTCGGCGAAGCGGGCGAAGTTCATTGTGCCGAGACACATTCGTGACACCTCGAGTCGGCTGCGACCGAGCTGGGCGTATTTCATCGTGTTCATTCCTTTAGCTGTCGGGGTCGGCCCGTCTCCGAGCCGACCCCGCGATTTCAGACGACGGATATGAGCGTCACCTATTGGCTGGTGACGTTGAACCCCTGGTCGGTGCCGTAGGCGACGATCTTTTCCTGCCAGGCCTTCAGACCGGCCATCAGATCATGGTCGCCGTCGACATGCTGTCCGAACGTGTCCTTGTAGATGGTGTTTGCGTAGAGCTGGTATGGAAGGAACTGCCAGTCGGGGTTGACCGCTTCGGACGAGGCGATATAGAGCTCGCCCGGCTTCTGGCCGCCGAGGAACTCGCTCGAGGCCTCGACGTAGCGAGGGTCGTCGAGCACCTTCTGGCTCGCCGGGAAGGGCATGTTGGCGGCGTTATCAAGCTGCCCGAGGAACTGATCTTCCGCGAACCATTGCGCGAAGGCGGTGGCCGCGGCCGGGTGCTTGCTCTGGACCGTGACCGCCGTTCCCGATCCGCCCCATACGCCGTTGCTCACGTCGGACCAGTTGGGAAGCGTTGCGACCCGCCAATCACCGGCAACCTGCTGAATCGAGCCCGAGAGCACCGAACCGCCCCATGCGCCGGTCAGCCAGGTCGCGTACGTGCCGTCGGCCAAGTGGTTGAACCACTCCTGCGACCACGCTGGTTCGGGCTGCACCAGACCGTCGTTCAGCATCGCGGTCCAATACTCGCTGTACTGCTGGGCCCCTTCGTCCCCGAAACCAACGGTCAGATCTGCGTCCCCGGCGAGTTGGAACGGGTGCGAGTCCGCCTGCTGCAGAAGGCCCATCGTGAGACTCGGGTCGCCCGGGTCCATGTTCGCGATGAAGTGGCCGTTCTCCTTGAGAGTCTCAGCCGCCGCGCGATAGTCGTCCCATGTGGTCGGAACAGCGATGCCCAGCTCGTCGAACAGCTTCGCGTTGTAGTACATCACCAGCGGACCGGTGTCGGTGGGGATCGCATAGAGTCCACCGTTGACCGAAGCCCCCGCTGCTGCGGAGGGGTTGAAGTCGTCGGCGCTGCCTCCGTACTGTGACAGGTCCAGGAGGCCTTCCTGTGCGACGTAGCTGGGCAGGTTCATMAATTCCATGCCGGTCAGGTCGGGGGCGCCCTGCCCGGCCTTCAACGTGACGCCGAGCTTTGTGTACACGTCTCCGCTGCCGCCGAACTGCGTGATCTTGAGGTCAACGTATGGATGCAGCTCCTCATACGCGTCCTCGATGACCGAGGTGTCGCCACCACCCCATGACCACATCGTGAGGCTGATGGGGTTGTCCTCACT
>NZ_JBFUMV010000032.1:0-1800 GCF_054049175.1 Microbacterium sp. P5_E9
CGCGGGAAGAGCCGAATCCGTTCACGCATAAGGGTGTGCTGGCGTATCACCTGCAGTCGTTCTGGATTGCGGTGCGGCGGGAGATGTTCCTGTCGGACGTGTGGGCGTCGTATTGGCGGGATCTTCCGGCGATGCCGGGGTATTTCGACGCGGTGCTCAAGCACGAGACGGTGTTCACCGAGACGTTCGCCGACGCCGGCTACACCCACGACGTCGCGTTTCCGTCGGCCGACTATCCCACCGACCATCCAGCGCTGTTCAACCCGGATCTCCTCCTGGCCGACGGATGTCCACTGATCAAGCGGCGACCGTTCTTCCACTATCCGCCTTTCCTCGACCGGCACGCGGTCATCGGTCGGCAGACGCTGCGGTCCGTGGCGTCGTACGGCTTCCCGCTCGATGTGATCTGGCAGAACCTCGCCCGAAACGTCCCGCCGAAGGTGCTCAACGCGGATGCCGGGATGCTCGAGGTGCTTCCTGACGTGGATGTGTCCTACGACCCATCCCGGCCCTTCCGCATCGTCGTGATCCTGCACGTCCCGGTGGTCGAGCGACTGGGCGATGCATTGAAGCGGTTGTCCGCGATCACGGTGCCCTTCGACTTGGTCGTCACGACGACTGATCGGGAGGGCATGGAGGAGTTGACCGTCTCCGTCGACTCCATGACCTCAGCCTCGGTCGGCACGCGAGAGGTGCGCCTGCTGCCTGCGCGGCGGGGGCGGGACATGAGTGCATTCTTCGTGGGGTGCCGCGACATCCTCCGCGACAGCAGGTACGACCTTGTCGTCAAAGTGCACACCCGCACCCCGAAGAAGCGGTCGTCCAACCACGTCCGGTATTTCCGTCGCTACCAGTTCGAGAACCTCCTCGGCAGTCCGGGGTACTTCGCGAACGTCCTCGGGCTCTTCCAAAGCGAGCCCGGACTGGGGGTTGTCTTCCCGCCCCCGATGCACATCGGGTATGCGACGGCCGGCCGGGGCTGGATCCGCTACCGCGAGCGCGCTCTCGAGCTGTGCACCAGGCTCGGCATCAAGGTCCCACTCGATGGCGTGTCTCCGCTCGCCCCCCTGGGTGGCATGTGGATCGCGCGGCCCGAGGCGCTGGAGCTCCTCACCACCAAAGACTGGGAATACGACGAGTACGTCACGCCGTCCCGGTCAGGGGGCGATCTCGCGCGGGTGCAGGAGCGGCTCGTTCCCCTCGCAGCGGGTGAGCAGGGTTTCCATGCGCGTACGGTCATGAACACCGCACATGCGGGGATCAGCCACGCCGCCCTCGAGTACAAGGTCGATCAGCTGTCGGCGACGACGCCGGGGTATCCCGTCGAGCAGATCCAGTTCCTCCATCGGGCAGGATGGGCGGGCCACGGTGGCATCATCGCGATCACTCGGATGTATGTGAAGCTCAATCACCCTCGTACGGCGGCCGCGATCGACCCCGTCCTTCGCCCCCTCGGAATCGCCGCGCGTCGCGGCATCTTCGCTCTGCGCGCTGTCAAGCAGAGGGTCCGCGACACCTCGGACAAACGCGAGGTGCGCTCGTGACCGGCAGTGCTGTGGTGCCTGCGGCTGTGGTGCCTGCGGGTGTGTTTCCGGTGGGTGGTCGCCGGCTGGTGATCTATGTGGTGTTCGACCGGCGTGGCGGGGTGGATGATTTCATTCCGGTGGCGTTGGCGGGGCTGCGTGGTGATGCGTCGCGGATTCTGGTGGTGGTGAACGGGTCGTTGTCGGATGCGGGCCGGGCGAAGCTGGAGCCGGTGTGCGACGAGATCCTGGTGCGGGACAATGTCGGGTTCGATAT
>NZ_JBFUMV010000033.1:0-1689 GCF_054049175.1 Microbacterium sp. P5_E9
ATCCTCATCCTCAACATGTCCTGGGTGCTCGTCGTGCGATATTCTGCCAAGTCCGCTGCCGCCCACTCCGTCGCGAGGAGTCCACTCAACCGCTTCCTCCTATGCACACCCATTCGCTCCCGGGCTATCTCCACGATGAGCGGATGGGCTGCCTCCAGGTCAACGCCGGAACGTGACTGCGAGCTGCGCACGAGGCCTAGACTTTCGGCGCGCTCTATTGCGAGCGGACCAACGATCCGCTCATACACGGAGCATCGCAGTGGCGATGCAACGGCGAGCAGATCAACAAGGTCAGTGAGGGCGGGCGTAAGCGAGCTGAGTAGTCTCCCGACTACGTTCGCCAGTCCCTGCGGCAAGCCCGCACTCCGCTGCCAGGTCCACTCGTCACCGCGGTGCGCGGACGACGCATCGATCTCTCCGCGGAGGAGCTCCCTTAGGTAGAGAAAGTTCCCCCGCGTGAGGGCATAGATTTGGTCGACACTGCTCGGGCGAACCCTCTTCCGGACCACGGCGGCAAGCATCTCAGCGACACCGGCCCGATCGAGTTCGGGCACGCCGATGACCAAGGTCTTTTCGCCCTCGATGACGGCGCGGATCGCGTCGGGCACGCGTGCCCCGTCACGGACTGTAAGCACAATCGAGGCCCTCCCCTCCCGCGCAACCTCCGCTACAACCGCGGCCGACCGCTCGTCCAGGTGATGTGCGTCGTCGCAAACAAGGAGAGGCAGCATCACCTCGCCAGGCGCGCGGCCGATACGCTTGCAAAGCGCCCGCAGGACGTCAACCGACTCTCCTTGCTCTTCGAGCTCGACGAATGCTCCCCATAGAATCGTCTGCAGCGAGGCGTTCGCAGTCACCCAGGTCACCCGCCGACCACGACGTCGATGCCAGGCGATGCACTCCCGAGCGACTCGGCTCTTGCCAGCACCGGCGGTCCCGTGCAGCACGATCACTGTTGGTCCGTGCGAGACAAGAGCATCACGAAGGTGCGAGAAGATTTCCTCCCGCATCCGAAACGGCCACTCCGCCACCCTCAGCGCCACATCGTGTCCGAATTGCGGACGACATCTCGACTGTCCCCAGCGACGGAGCGCCGGCAGCGGCGTGCATGTCGGAACGTTGTGAAGTCTGCCCTCGGTGAGGCGTGGTCCCGGCCACAAATGCCATCAAAGTCACCTGGAAATCGGTGGAACGTCGCTCCAGTTTCGGCAGTCCGCGACCCCCGTGCAGAGTTGGGCGTACGAGCGCGCAGGGGCCACTGGTTCAAGCACGTCGCGGGCCTTGTAGCCAGCGGGACGACCGTACCCCCAACCGCCTGCATCTCCCTCGTCGCTTTCGCCCGGACTTGGTGCGCGACTGCCAGTGACCGAAACCGGGGAAGCCGAATCTGGCCGATCGCAATTCGGCCTTGCGTGTCAGGCGCTCCTGGTGGCGTCCGAAAGTTCTGCACCCCCGTGGGTTGCGCTGGGTCTCGGAAGGTCCTTCGGGATCGTGGGACTGTAACGATGCCGCTTCGCATCCAGGCCAGTGTCAATGCGCCTCCACACGCTCTCATGCAGCTCGTCACCAGAACGGATCTCGCGCTTCCGCCAACCCCCGAGGAACCACCAGTACCACTTGTGGCGATGGATGATCCCGAACCCTCGTTTCTCGAGGGAGATGCCTCCGCGAATATCTTGCACTGATGCG
>NZ_JBFUMV010000034.1:0-1450 GCF_054049175.1 Microbacterium sp. P5_E9
ACATGGCGATGGGCGTCGCAGCGCGTACCGAAGAAATCGGGAGCCTCTACGAAACCGGCGCTTTCATTTTCGTCTAACCCTCGCCAGCGGGGCGCGCAAGTGGATAGCGCTGGACGCGGATTTCTCGGGCAGCGTTCTTGGCATTGTGGACCTTGCCCCTGTTGCCCGCACTCCATAGGCTGCCGATTATGCGGACTTCCTGTCTTGCTGCTGGGCCGCGATCCAGCGTTGCTCAAACRTCATGGGACTGACATAGCCCAGCGTCGAGTGCAATCTCCTATGGTTGTACAAGCCAACAACGGAACACCCATAGTACCGAGACGCTGGAGGTGCGCTATCGCTGGCATCCGTGGTTCGGTCGCACCGTCTGGGTCCACCGCACGAAGGCCCTCGAGGATGAGCAAATCGTTCGTTGCGGTCTGACGCCTGATCTCGACGCCCATGCGATCGAGATCCCAATGTGGATGTTCAACGTCGGCGCCTGCGGCCAGATGCATGCGTCCAACGAGCCTATCGTGAGCGTGGAGGCGCTGCGCGAATTGAAGTCGTTGCTCACGCATGCTCGCCATCCTTTGAGCGCCTCCGATTCAGTGCTACAAGCCGRGCACCGTAACTTGTCGTCTACAGGAGGTGCTCATGCCAACCGTTCTGAAGTCGTCGCATCGGGCGATGCAATTGACGCTGTTTCGACCGACTCGCAACGAGCCGGTCTGGGAGTCGATGCCAATCGAAGTCCAACAGCAGGTGCTGCGCCTGCTGGCACGCATGCTTCGCGAGCGCGTCGCTCGCCGGTGCGGCGATCCGGCGCCTCGGGAGCATCGCGATGAATGACAAGGTCAAACCCCAGCACCTGTCGCGCAAGGCCATCCTGTACGTGCGGCAGTCATCGGCCTACCAGGTCAGCCACAACCTGGAGAGCCAGCGCATGCAGTACGCAATGCGCGAGCGCCTGCAGCAATTGGGCTGGCACGAGATCGAGGTTGTTGACGAGGATCTCGGCCGATCGGCCGCGGGGATGGTCACGCGCAGCGGGTTCGAACGCATGGTGGCCGACGTGTGTCTGGGCAAGGTGGGCGCGGTCGCAGCGCGAGAGGTGTCGCGCTTCGCCCGCAACAGCCGCGAGTGGCAGCAACTGGTCGAGGTCTGCCGCGTGGTCGACACCGTTCTGGTCGACCAGGAGACCGTCTACGCGCCACGCCAGAGCAACGACCGGTTGCTGCTCGGGCTCAAGGGCAGCTTGAACGAGTACGAACTCGACTTGCTGCGCCAGCGCTCGGTCGAGGCGCGCCGCGAGAAGGCCAGGCGCGGCGAACTGTTGATCATCAGTCCGGTGGGCTATCGCAAGGGCGAGCAGCGCCTGGAGAAGGACCCCGACCGACGCGTGCAGGAGGCGATCCACTTGGTGTTCCATAAGCTGCTCGAACTCGGCAGCGTGCGCCAGACCTTGCTG
>NZ_JBFUMV010000035.1:0-1405 GCF_054049175.1 Microbacterium sp. P5_E9
CGCCTACAGTCCGCACTTCTGGGGCGGGCCGCTGCTGGGCTTCAAGGCCCCGAATCCGCGCACGCTGGAGATCGCCGAGCGCTCCTTCACGCAGATGGTGCGCTCCGGCCTCGATGTATCGCGCTGTTCCATGAGCGCCTGGCCGTGGCGCCGGGCGATGTGTTGTACCTGCGACCGAAGGCGGCAGCGGTCCATCTCTTCGATGCGGGTAGCGGAGTGCGCATGGTAACGGTCGGGGGTCGAAGAGTCCGTATTGATGTGGACAAAGGAAGTATGTAGAGGGACGCCTGTCAGCGATCGGCGTAATCAGGCCACTTCAGAGTCGGCGTATTCCGGCCACCTGAGGCCRGGCGACGGCGTGCTGGGAGTCGGCATATAYCGGCCRGCGCAGAGTCGGCATATACCGGCCACTGCRTAGTCGGCGTAATCCGGCCACCAGCAGCGCCGAAGGCGTYTCGAAGCTTCGTTTATCCACGCGGTACCTTCCGGGCTTTTTGCTCAGGAGGTGACCGTCGTGGGTCGCAGGAGAATCGAGATGTTCCAGTACCGACAAGTGCTCGTGCGGCTGCGCGCGGGCGATTCCGTGCGCGAGATCGCGCGCTCTGGCCTCATGGGTCGCGACAAGCTTGGCGAGCTGCGAGCCGTGGCTCAGCAGCAAGGCTGGCTCGACGTCAGTGCCGAGGTGCCCGGCGACGAGGCCATCGCCACGGCGCTCGGTCAAGGCCGGCGRGTGGCCAGCTCCACYATCTCCAGCGTCCAGCCACACCGCGATGYGGTCAAGCGCTGGCAYGAGGCSGGCGTGCAGGGCCGTGCCATCCACGCWGCACTCAAGCGAGAGCACGCCTACGGCGGCAGCTACTCGGCCGTCGTGCGCATGCTGCGCCAGCTGCGCGGCGAGCAGCCGCCCGAGGTCACGGTGCGGTTGAGCTTCGCTCCCGGCGAAGCCGCCCAGGTCGACTTCGGCGCCGGCCCCGTGCTCACCCACCCCGACGGCAAGCCGCGGCGCACCTGGGCCTTCGTCATGACGTTGTGCTACAGCCGCCACCAGTACGTCGAATTCGTATGGGACCAGAGCTCGGCCACCTGGCTGGGCTGCCACCGTCGTGCCTTCGAGTGGTTCGACGGGGTTCCCGAGCGCGTGACCATCGACAACGCCAAGTGCGCCATCGTCAAGGCTTGCAGCCACGACCCGTTGGTACAACGCGCCTATGCCGAATGCGCCGAGGGCTACGGCTTCAAAATCGACGCCTGCCCTCCACGGGATCCGCAAAAGAAAGGTGTCGTCGAAGCGGGGGTCAAATACATCAAAGGCAACTTCCTGCCCACGCGGACCTTCCGCGATCTGGGCGACTTGAACGCACAAGCGCGGCAGTGGGTCATGCAAGAAGCTGGCACCCGCATGCAC
>NZ_JBFUMV010000036.1:0-1250 GCF_054049175.1 Microbacterium sp. P5_E9
CGTTCAGAGGCCTGAGGTCGCACGCCGCCGTTTCGGTGCTTGTCGACAGAGCCATATGTCGTGCCGGGGTTTCCAAGCCGGGCCGAGGTGCGGCGCATCTCCTGCGTCATTCTGTTGCCAGTTCCATGTTGCGGCAAGGCGCGTCGCTGCAAGAGATCGCGGATCTGCTTCGGCACAGGAGCGTGGAGACCACGCAAATCTATGCCAAGGTTGATGTCACCTCGCTGCAGCAGATTGCCCAACCGTGGCCGGAGGTGGCACCATGCTAAGCCGGGCCGTTGAATCCTATCTGTCAGAGCGACGAGCCGCTGGCTTCCACATCAGAACCACAAGCTTCAACTTGAGAGGCTTCGCAGCGTATGCGGATGGACTGGGCCAGCGTTGGGTCAAGTCTCAGACGGCCATAGATTGGGCGGCAAAGGTTCYGTCGATTCATCAACGGGCCCGCCGGTTGGGAGACGTCGAGCGGTTGGCTCGATATCTGCGCGCCGAAGATACACGCCACCAAATCCCACCCAAGATCTTCGGCAGTGCAAGTCGGCCTCGGCCGACTCCGTACATCCTCTCCGATGAGCAGATCGCCGAACTCATCCGGTTGGCCGCCCAGTCGGGCTACCGCACTTTGCGAAGGAAGACCTACAGCACGCTGTTCGCGCTGCTGTCGTGTACAGGGCTTCGCGTCTCAGAGGCCATTCGATTGCGATACGCCGACCTCGCGGCAGATGGCCTGCTGATCCGCGACACGAAGTTTAGAAAGAGCCGACTGGTCCCATTGCATGAGAGTGCTCGCGCTGGCTTGGAGCGTTACCTGCAGGACCGACGTCCGTATGCACCCTTCGACGATCACGTATTTATCTCGCTGCGTCGTAAGCCGCTGCTATCGGCCGACGTTGACTGTGCCTTCCGAACGGTGGCAGCAAAGATGGGGTTGCCTCGAGGACGAGGGAATCGTCGAGCGACGCCACATTCACTCAGACACGCCTTTGCGGTTCGCGCGCTACAGACCTGTCCAGACGGGCGAGATCACATCACGAAGCATTTGTTGATGCTCTCAACCTACTTGGGACACACCAAGGCGGCCGACACGTACTGGTACCTTGAAGCAGTGCCAGAGCTCATGCGCAGCATTGCTGAGCGTTGCGAGATGCACGTCGCCGGAGGTTGGGTATGACTTCGCTCGCCCCGCATGTGACGGCGTTCTTCAACGAGCGCCTGACTCTCGAACGACGCGTGAGCGTGAACACCAGTGA
>NZ_JBFUMV010000037.1:0-1224 GCF_054049175.1 Microbacterium sp. P5_E9
GGGCGTCCGCTGGGCGCATCGTGAACAGCGGGGTCGAACACGGCAACTTCGTCGCGAGTGCCGATTGCCTCGATACCCTGGACGCGCACCACCTGTCGGAGACGGGTCGCAAGTTGGTCGGCGTTGAGGTTCCGTGCCTCCGACTCCGCGGTGGCGAGAATACGTGCGACAAGACGATATGCATCTCGCTCGGCCTGCAGCAAGGTGGCGTCGTGAACGGAATCATGCGAGTCCGCGGCGCTGTCCAGTCGGCGCTGGAGCTCCGCAATCCGACTGTTTGCGTCGGAGGCGATCGCCGTCTGCCGTGACGCCCTATTTTCGGCGTCAGCCGTGCGAGCTTCGAGCCTGGAAACGGCTGATGTGAGGTCGTCGATCAGGTCCTGCCGACCCAGGAACTGAAGCCACTGCCGGACTGCCGAATCGGTGCCGCCTACACGCTGGAATGCCTTCGAAGCGGTCTCAGGAGCGACAGAAGTCGCAATCGCTCCAGAGGCGAGCAGGCTGAGCAGCCTCCCGCGGGTTGTTGCAGCCAAGATTGCCTGCTTAGCTATCTCGCCCACGCGTGATCGCCAGGACGGAACCCTAGTCAAACGCGCGCTATCGGCATCGCTCAGTGCGATGAGCTCGTCCGGCCCGAGGCCCTCGAGCCAATCGGCCGGGAGCGCAAGTGTTTCGTCGGCGGACAACGCGACAAGAAAGCGGAAACGCCCACCACCGGGATTAAACGGAAGCTTGACGATGTGCGGCTTCAGCCGGTCGATATCACCGGTGGATCCGCTCCCACGCGCCCGCAGGGCTGTAGCCATTGCGCCAGCAAGTGCGTCGGCGGAGCTGAGGAACTGCGGGGTCGCGCTTGCCAAGACGCTCAGGGTGCTTGGCATCTTCAGTACGGCGCCAGATGCAACCTCGTCTCGAGTGCGATCTGCCGCCTTTCTCGGCGCGAGCAGCGCCTCCACGGCCCGCGCAAAGGGGCCGAGCGCCTTCTCGCGGTCCTTCACGGTCAGCGCCTGAATTCGGCGGGCGAGAGCCTCTAGCGTTTCAGGACTCCGAGGGTCCGCGGACCATGAGCTCAGTTGTTCTCGAGTAAGCAAATCCTTAGCAAGGAGAAGCGACGTGCTTGCTCGCCACCGGTCGTCGGGCTCCAATGCGCCAATTGCCGCGCGAACTTTCGACGCGGGCGAGGTGAGCGGACCCTGCTGCTTGGTGGGCTCCTCGAAGAGCTGC
>NZ_JBFUMV010000038.1:0-1213 GCF_054049175.1 Microbacterium sp. P5_E9
ACGAGCTGATCGCCGGCGTGCGCAAGGCCGTACCCGACATGATCATCCAAGTGGGCGGATCGATCTCCTTCGCCCCTGAGACCGATGGCTCATCCGCGAAGTGGCTGAAGGACGACACGCGGCACATGCTGGCCGARCTCGACCCSAAGCCCGACCAGGTCACGGTCACCGTCAACACGACGCAGATGAACGTGCTGGAGCACATGGAGGCCGAGGACATCGCCGGCACCTCGCTGGCCGAGCCGGCGAACAACGCGGCCTACCGCGAGATGATCGTGCCCTCCGGGCCCGGCTTCATCGACGAGCATGTGCGCCGCCTGAGCGCCGCCGGCATCCAGAGCGCCTTCCAGTKCTACAACATCAACAGCTACGAGACGGTGGAGCGCCTGATSCGSCGCGGCRTSTACAAGGGGCCRCTGGTSATGAACTGGGTGGCSATCRGCGGYGGCATGGAYSMRSCMAAYATCTACAACCTGGCMAACTTCCTGCGCGCGATTCCCGACGGCTCCATGCTGACGGTGGAAAGCAGCATGCGCAACGTGCTGCCSRTCAACATGATGGGCATSGCCATGGGCCTGCACGTGCGCTSCGGCAYCGAGGACAACCTSTGGAACCAGTCGCGCACCGMGAAGATGTCGACGGTSRMGCAGATCGAKCAGCTGGTGCGCATCKCGCGCGAGTTCGGCCGCGAAGTGGCCACCGGCAAGGAAGCGCGCGAGATCTGCAAGATCGGCGTCTTCTACGACACCGTCGAGGAGACCCTGGCCGCCAACGGCTTCGCGCCCAACCCCAAGGGACGCCAGCAAGGCTACCTGCGCAAGGTGGCGTGACGATGAACGGTGCTTCCTCCTTCCCGACGGTCCTCATCGTCCCCGGATTGCGCGACCAGGTGGACGCGCACTGGCAGACGCTGCTAGCCGCGGACCTGCAAGCCCAAGGCCGCAAGGTGCGCACGGTGCCGCCGATGGGCCGCGCCGATCTCGACTGCGCGACCAAGGTCGCCGCGATCGAGCGCGAGGCGCAGGCCATCGACGGCCCGGTGATCCTCGTGGCGCACAGCGGSGGCTGCGTGATGGTCGCCCACTGGGCACGCCAGACCCGGCGCGCCGTCTGGGGCGCACTGCTGGCCGCGCCGCCGGACTTCGAGGAAGCGATGCCCGAGGGCTATCCCACGCTGGCGGACCTGCGCGCCGGCGGCTGGCTGCCCGTGCCC
>NZ_JBFUMV010000039.1:0-1183 GCF_054049175.1 Microbacterium sp. P5_E9
TGCCAGAAGGCGGTCAACGGYTGGGCSGCGCAGCGMGCRGGCGATGGCCTGAGMSCGTGCAGCGTTCGCACCGGCGGGTATTGCCGGGCTCGTCAGCGGCTGCCGCTGGAGATGGTCAGTGCGCTCACGCGCCAGACAGGGCGCYTGCTSAGCGAGAAGGCTCYGGCGCSATGGCTCTGGCGCGGGCGCACGGTCAAGCTGGTGGACGGCACCGGGCTGTCGATGCCCGATACCCAGGAGAACCAGGCGCGCTATCCCCAACCCAGCACCCAGGCACCCGGGGTCGGCTTCCCGCTGGCGCGGCTGGTCGTGGTGGTGTGCTTGGCCACCGGYGCGGCGCTCGATGCGGCGATCGGGCCCCATCAAGGCAAAGGCAGCGGCGAGCTGGCCCTGGTGCGTCGCCTGCTCCAAGGCTTTCGCCCAGGCGACGTGATGCTGGCCGATGCCCTGTACTGCAACTACTTCCTGATCGCCACGCTGATGGCCGCTGGCGTGGATGTGCTGATGGAGCAAAACGGCTCGCGYATCACCGACTTTCGCCGCGGCCAGTCGCTGGGCACGCGCGATCACATCGTGCGCTGGCCCAAGCCGGCGCAGCGTCCCCAGTGGATGACGCCCGAGCAATATGCGCACGCCCCCGATGAGATCGTGCTGCGTGAAGTCAAGGTTGCYCACCAAGTTCTGGTCACCACGCTGGTGAATCATCGACAGGTTGCCAAGAACGATCTGTCGGCGCTGTACGCGCGTCGCTGGAACATCGAGCTGGACCTGCGCAACCTCAAGACCACCACCGGCATGGATGTGCTGCGCTGCCAGACGCCGCMGATGAACGACAAGCAGCTGTGGGTCCATCTGCTGGCCTACAACGTGATCCGGCTGCTGATGGCGCAGGCCGCCAGCCACGTCGGCATCGACCCGCGCGGCYTGAGCTTCAAGCACACGGTGCAACTGTGGACGGAGTGGGTCTCGCGAGGCCTCTCGGYCACGAAGGATTGCCAGCGGCTGTTCACGTTGATCGCCCAATGCAAGGTCGGCCATCGACCCGGACGCATCGAGCCGCGAATGCGAAAACGAAGGCCAAAACCCTACCCTTGGTTGAAGGTGCCGCGCGCCCAGGCTCGCCGACAWGTCGAGAAGCATGGTCATGCGTACGAGCCAAAGTAAGTGCCATTCGCCTTAAGGC
>NZ_JBFUMV010000040.1:0-1122 GCF_054049175.1 Microbacterium sp. P5_E9
CAGCTACGCCGCGCTCAACACGCAGCTGTCGGGCGAACTGAGCGCCGACCAGGCACAGATCACGCAGATGCAGAACGAGCTCAAGGTGACGATGGTCAACGAGATCCTGTTCCCCGAAGGTGGCTACCGCCTCATACCAATTTGCGTTCAATAGATTAGATATGATGTCAGCCCACGAACCTCAAGGAGTCGTGGATGAAGACATTAATCGTGGGTGATAAGCCGACTGTTGAGCGCTTGGCGGARCGGCTCAAGCGAGCCGGCAGTCATGCGGAGTACCAGCGCATCCAGTGCGTGCTCATCCGRGCGACTCTGGGCAGCTCAGCKGCGCAGATCGCCGAGTTGYTGGGCTGGTCCACTGCGACGGTGCATGTCYTGCACTCGCGCTGGTCGAAGGAGGGAGATGCCATCTTCGATCTGCGCGGGCGTGGCGGCAGGCATCACCAGCACCTCAGCCCCGAGCAAGAGCAGCAAMTTCTGGCGCCMTTCGTCAAGCGYGCCGAGGCGGGCGGGATGCTGACGGTGGCGGAGATCCAGCAGGCTTACCAGGACCAACTGGGCAAGCAGGTGGCCCCCTCTACGGTTTACCGACTTCTGGATCGCCAYGGYTGGCGCAAGGTRGTGCCSCGSCCSMGGCAYCCCARGGCRGAYGTKGCGGCRCAGGYCGCCTTTAAAAAAACTSCGCCGCMMGGTACGCCAAGAGGTCGTGCGCCAGGCTGAACGCGGGCGCCASGTGCGCYTGATGTTCCAGGACGAAGGCCGCGCTGCTGGGCACCTCACGGCACACGGCCGGTGGTCGGCGCGCGACTGGAACGCAAGTACATCTACGCCTTCAGYGCCGTCAGCCCRCACGACGGCGTGCTGGACAGCCTGGTGCTGCCCTGGGTCAGCGCCGAGACGATGTCGCTRTTCCTGRSCGAGGTSGCSCAGCGCCAYGCYGMGGAATTCATCGTGATGGTCATGGACCAAGCKGGCTGGCACATCGCCGGCGATCTTGCCGTGCCGCAGAACATGCGATTGATCTTCCTGCCCCCGTACAGCCCGGAGCTCAACCCCGCTGAGCACCTGTGGGAGTCGTTGCGCGAGGACTGCTTCGCCAACCACGTCTTCGCCAATCTGGAC
>NZ_JBFUMV010000041.1:0-1026 GCF_054049175.1 Microbacterium sp. P5_E9
GCGCATACTCGCGCAGCACCTGCGTCAGGTCCTTGCCTGTGGGCACGAGCCGCGTCTTGTAGAACTTGGACTCGCGCACGTGAAGGACGCCGTCGTCAATGTCTACGTCGACCAGGTTCAAGTTCAGTGCTTCGCTGATGCGCAGCCCCGTGGCGTAGAGCAGCAAGAGTAGCGTTCGGCTGGTCGGCGCGTCGAGGTTGCAGTGAGCACGGCCAGCAGCGGCCTGAAGAAGCCGCTTGATCTCATCCTCGGAGTAGATGTAGGGGGTAAACGATCTGGGACATCTTGGCGCCCTGGTGGGCAGCGGGACGACGTGGACGTACCCGCGCGCAAGACAGAACCGGTAGAAGCCGGTAAGGGCGCCAAACTTGCGAGGCCAGAACTGCGTGATCGGCCCCGAGCCATCAAGGAAGGCGCGCACCGCGTCCGGCCCGATCTGATCGACTTCGATGCTTCCCACACTCTTGCTGAATGACTTCAGCGTACGTGCCTCGGTTGCGAAGCGCATCCCCAGGGATTGCTTGCAGGCCACGTAGACGGCGACAGCCTGATTGACCTTCATAGCAGTTCCCCCAGGCTAAAGTCGGCGACCTGACGCAGGCCGACAAGGTCCACCTTGGCGTAGGTGCGCGTGGCGAAGGGACTGCGATGGCCGAGATGATCGCCAATCTGCTTGAGCGACAAGCCCTCGGCGACGAGATGAGTCGCACAGGCGTGTCTCAACGAATGGGGTCCTTGTCGCGGGCAGCGGATACTCAGTGCCTGCATGCGTGGCGCTACCAAGAAATGCAGGCTGCTGGCCGCCAGCGGCCGCAGCGGCGCCTTGATCGTCAAGAACAGCGTGCGTGAGGCGCAGCGYGGTCGCACCTCRCGCACGTAGCGAAGGATCGCRTTGCCGACCTCGGTGGYCAGCGGGTAGTCSTGCYTGCAMCGCTGCTTGGGRCGYGYGACGTGRAGRATGTCGCGCTCCCAGTCGATGTCTTCCAAGGTCAACGCAACCACCTCGCCGCACCGCAGGCCATATAC
>NZ_JBFUMV010000042.1:0-960 GCF_054049175.1 Microbacterium sp. P5_E9
CATAGAGGGCGCCTCCCACATAGAAGTCCGGAAGGCGCATCTTCTCTGTAAGCGCCTGGCCGTGGCATCTTGAGGTGACGTGGCCTGTGGCTGAGCATCGCGTCCATGATGAACATGGTGGATGCGGCTTGGGCGAAGGCAATGGTGTTTGCCTCGCGCTGGCTCGGCGTCGTCGTGCTGACCGTGTTCGTTGTCGGTCGAKCSGCGGYCGTCTCGGCGCGGCGCCKGKSGTCGACCTGGGCGACCTCAGCCGGCAGGCTGCCACCGGTGGGGCAGCAATTCCTCGATCCGRCTGTTCAACTGCATCGGCAGCCGGGTGAGGACGTCCTTCAGGTAGGCCCAAGGGTCGTGCCCKTTGAGCTTGGCCGACTGAAGCAAGCTCATCACGACAGCAGCSCGCTCGCCGGCCARCTGGCTYCCAATRAARAGCCAATTTYTKCKTCCAACWGCTATYGGCCGCATCCGRTTCTCACAATGGTTGTTGTCCAGCGGCACGTCGCCATCGAGCAGGAAGCGACCGAACCCCTCCCAGCGGTTCAAGCTGTAGTCAATCGCCTTGGCGATCGCGCTACCGTCGGGCACGCGCGTGCGCTCGAGTTTGAGCCACAGATGCAGCTGATCCCACAATGGCTTGGATCGCTCCTGCCGCATCTGCAGCCGCTCCTCRCAGGTCAATTCCCTGGCGTCGGCCTCGATTCTGTACAGCCATGCGATGCGCTGTATCGCCTCGGCGGCGACCGGGCTCGCTTGGGGTGCGGTCTTGATGAGTTCGTCAAATTTCCGTCTCGCATGCGCATAGCAAAAAGCGGCGCTGCGCCCTTCGAGCGACAGGGCACCGTCATAGCCCGCATAGGCATCGATGACGAGCGTGCCRSACCAGCCCTTGAGGAACTCGCTCGGGTACTTGCCGCCTCGCCCGAGGCAGAAGTCGTACACCACCCCCGGCTCGGGGTCGAAGGC
>NZ_JBFUMV010000043.1:0-866 GCF_054049175.1 Microbacterium sp. P5_E9
CGCTTGTTCACCAGGTTCGCGGCGGCGATTTCGAGCGGCGCGCTCCGATGCCTGTGCCCGGCACGCAGTACAACCGGCGCGGCCGCGTTCCTGGCGCCTCGCGTAGCGCTGCGCCCCGCGGATCCGCGCTGCCGCTCGCCATTCGTCCCCTCACTCTCTGATCGACCAATGAAGCATCCAGTTGTCCTCCCGTCGAAGACGGAGAAGCGCATCGGCCGCGCGCACGGTGCGACCTTTTTCCGGTCCTTCCTCCTGGCTAACCAGCGGCCGTCGGTTATCAACTACCGTGACACGTTGGTGCTCATCGAGGGCACCAATCCGAAGGATCTGCCCGAGGATCTCGCCTGGGGGATCCACGGCACCCGCTCGATCACAGACGCGAGCATCTATTTTTCCAAGGCCTCAATCGACGAGGGCAAGCTCCTGTACGAGCTGGATCTGTGGATGTCCTTCGACAACCTGAAGGAATCGACAACTTCTGTGACTGAGGACCTCGTGCGCAACTCCGGCATCCTCGCGTCCAGTCGCCTGCGCGCCGACTACGAGCAGGAGCTCAAGGACATCGTCATGTCGTACCTGGAAGGGCGTGTTCCGGCGAAGGACTACAAGGCCGCATCGGAACTGAGCCTAGAGCAGCTGCTGGTGCAGTTTCCGTCGGCCGTATGGCGCTTCATGCGCGAGCGCCCCTATGTCAAGGCGTTCGTCCATGCGGCAGTGGTGCGGGTCGCAGAGAAGAACGCCAAGCGCGACGCAGTGGCAGCGCGGCTGAACGTCATCACGTTCCGCCCCGACCCCAAGAAGATCCTCGAAGCCGCGGTGCGGCAGGACAAAGAAATCAAGATTACGCTTTGACATCCACCCCACCC
>NZ_JBFUMV010000044.1:0-832 GCF_054049175.1 Microbacterium sp. P5_E9
GAGCAAGACATCGAACTTCGTTCCGTGTGAGAGCGCCAGTTMGAACGGCGCGACCCCGCCAAGTGCCGTAGCTACAGCTCGCCACTGTCCTGCGAAAATATGGCCGTCCTCAGCCACCCGCACCGCGCGAGCCCTTCATTCGTTCGGCGGCCGCATGCTCCTTGGCGTACGCTTCGCGGCAGGCGTTCGCGTAGTCCTCCGGGCCGAGGTAGACGATCTCCTGATCGTACCTTGCCAGGTCTTCGCCGAACCGCGGGTCGAACAGGGCTTTCTTGAAGGCGCCATGCAGCATGTCCAGTACGTCGACTGGCAATCCGCGCGGGCCGGCCAGCCCGTAGGGCGACATCGCCACGATGTCGAAGCCCAGTTCGCGCAATGTCGGCACCTGCGGCCAGCGCCCGGAGCGCTGCGCCCCCAAGGTCGCGAGCAGCCGCAGGCGGCCCGCATCGACCTCGGGCGCGAAACCGGTGGAATTGACCCCAACCATCACCTGGCCCGACGCCACCGCCAGGGTCAGCTCGGAGGTGCCCTTTTATGGCACATGGATGTAGCTCAGCCCGCGCTCGGTGAACAGCGCCTCGAGCACGAGGTGCGGCGTAGTGCCGACGCCATTGGTGGCGATGCTCAACTCGCCGGGCCGGGCGCGTGCGAAGTCGAACAGCTGGTCGAGCGAGCGCAGCGGGCTGGCAGCGCGCACCAGCACCCCGAATGTGACGCCCGAGATCTGGATGATGGGCGTGACATCTCGCACCGGATCCCACAGCACCTTTTGCAGGAACGGAGCGCGAAAGACCGGCTGCGGCATCTGCGCAATGGTGTAGCCGTTGGGTTC
>NZ_JBFUMV010000045.1:0-820 GCF_054049175.1 Microbacterium sp. P5_E9
AGACCTGGTCGTAGGGCACCTCGGCCTCSGCCARSAGCACGTTCATGTGGCCCGGCATCCGGCCCGCCACCGGATGGATCGCGTACTTCACCGTCACCCCCTTGTGGGTSAGCCTCTCGGCCAGYTCGTTCACCGCGTGCTGCGCGCGCGCCACCGCCAGGCCGTAGCCCGGCACGATGATCACCGTCTCGGCGTTGCTCAGCATGTAGGCCGCATCGTCGGCGCTGCCGCTCTTCRCCGGGCGCTGCTCCTGGGCGCCGGTGGCCGCCGTGGCCGCCTCGCCGCCGAAGCCGCCCAGGATCACGTTGAAGAACGAGCGGTTCATCGCCTTGCACATGATGTAGCTCAGGATCGCACCCGAGGAGCCCACCAGCGAGCCCGCCACGATCAGCATCGCGTTGTTCAGGCTGAAGCCGATGCCCGCGGCCGCCCAGCCCGAGTAGCTGTTGAGCATCGACACCACCACCGGCATGTCGGCGCCGCCGATCGGGATGATGATCAGCACGCCCATGACAAACGCCAGCAGCACCATCGCGAGGAAGGCYGMCCAGCTCTCGGTSGCCATGTACAGGAGGCCSAGCCCRATGGTCARSAGGCCCAGCACCAGGTTCAGCATGTGCTGGCCCTTGAACTGCACCGGCGCGCCCTGGAACAGGCGGAACTTGTACTTGCCCGAGAGCTTGCCGAAGGCAATCACCGAGCCGCTGAAGGTGATCGCGCCGATSGCCGCGCCCAGGAACAGTTCCAGCCGGTTGCCCGCCGGAATSGCGTAGCGCAGGAAGCCGTCGATGATGGCCGCCCCTTCGGGCGTGTTGACGCC
>NZ_JBFUMV010000046.1:0-816 GCF_054049175.1 Microbacterium sp. P5_E9
TCGCTACTCCACCAGCCGAGCGCGAAGAAGCAAGAGGCCCCTACGCGTGCGCGCGCCCTGCAGTTGCTGGATTTGGTGGGCCTGCTGCATATGGCGCACCAGCCTGCGGGAAGCCTGCCCTACGGCTTGCAACGCCGCGTCGAACTCGCACGGGCACTGGCGACCGAACCGCAGCTCCTTCTGCTCGATGAGCCTGCTGCAGGTCTCAACCCGCAGGAGACGGCCGAGCTCGGTCAGCTGTTGCTTCGCATCGGCAAGTGCGGTGTAAGCATCTTGATGGTCGAGCATCACATGGATCTCGTCATGTCGATCTCGGACCACGTCATCGTGCTCGACTACGGCATCAAGATCGCCGAGGGCAAGCCCTCCGAGGTGCAGGCGAACCCCCGTGTAGTCGAAGCCTATCTTGGCGTCGACGAGCCCGAAGAAGCGCTTTGCGCAGCCTGAACCAGAAAGTCAATATGCTGAAACTCGAATCAGTCAAGGTTGCCTACGGCGCGATCCAGGCAGTCAAGGGCGTGAGCATTGAAGTGCGCAAGGGCGAGGTGGTGACCATCATCGGCGCCAACGGGGCAGGCAAGAGCACCTTGCTCAAGAGCATCTGCGGGTTGGAACCCGTCAGTGAAGGTCGCATCCTGCTCGATGGCAAGGACATCACGAACGTCGCATCGCATCAGCGTGTGGGCCTTGGGGTCGCGATGTCCCCTGAAGGCCGCGGCGTATTCGCCGATCAGACGGTGCGCGAAAACCTGATGCTCGGTGCCTATTCGCGAAAGAGCGACCCAGCCGCCACGGCGGCCGCCATCGAGCGCGAAT
>NZ_JBFUMV010000047.1:0-810 GCF_054049175.1 Microbacterium sp. P5_E9
CGCACCAGTCGCTGTCGCTCGGCGTGGTCGATTGCGCGATCACCGGGCCGAGCTCGGCCAACTCGGCGGGTTGGCCCGAAGTGACGACGCACCAGTTGGCGATTGGCTTCCAGATGGCGCTCAATGGCTACGGCATGACCTTGAAGTCGTGGAACGCGCTGGCGCCCGACCAGCAGGCGAAGCTCAAGAAGGCTTTCGACACCCTGACCGACGACGTTTGGAAGTACTCCGAGGAGCTCTTCCAAGACGCCCWGAACTGCAATGCGGGCAAGGACCCCTGCACCACCGGCAAGAAGTTCAACCTCGTCAACGTGCCGGTCACGCCGGCTGACATCGAGCTGGTGCGCAGCGCCGTGAACAAGGTGTCGTTGCCGGTGTGGGCCGAGGTGTGCGACAAGTCCAACCCCACCTGCTCGAAGACCTGGCAGGCGACGGTGGCACCGGTGCTGGGGCTGAAATGAACAGCCGCACCATGACGAGCGAGCGGCAGCCCGTTGCAGCGCCCAGCGGCAAGGTCGCGCCTGCCGGACATGTCGACTTCAAGGCGCGCAAGGAGACGGTGCTGGCCACCGCGTTCGGCGCAATCTTCCTGGGCCTGGCGGTGATCGTCACCATCGAGACCCTTTCGCGGAAGTTGTTCAACATTTCGCTGCAAGGGGCCGATGAGCTGGGCGGCTATGCGCTGGCCGTGGGTTCGACCATCGCCTTCAGCCTGGCCCTGCTGGGGCGCAACCACATCCGCGTCGACGTCTTCCACGAGAAGTTCCCGTTGCGCGTGCAGGCGCTGCTGAACTGGATCTCGATCGTCTC
>NZ_JBFUMV010000048.1:0-797 GCF_054049175.1 Microbacterium sp. P5_E9
GAGATCGAGCGAGCCTTGTCCACGGCGCATGCCCTGTTTCGCGACCGCGCTGCCTGGCTGCCGCCCGCTCGCCAGTGCCTACTTCGCCTACACACTCATCGCGCAGGGGGACGCCCCCTGGTGCTGGACCTCTCCGGCTGCGAGTACATGGACAGCACCTGCCTCGGCACGGTGCACGAGCTGGTCGCCCGGGGCGGCGTGGTGCTCGCGGGGGTGACGCCGGCCGTGCGCGCCCTGTTCGAGGAACTGAGCATGCAGCAGGTGCTGGCCGCGATCCGCGAGGACATTCCCGCCGCGCCCGAGCTCTACGCGCTGGGCACGGGGGGCGACCTGGCCGCGGTGCAGAAGCGGATCCTGCAGGCGCACGAGGCCCTCTCCGCGCTGAGCGAACGCAACCGCGAGGAGTTCAAGGAKGTYGTCGAGTCGCTCCGTGGCGAGCAGGACGGGCCRAGATGACCRCTGCCATTCGAGTGCTGCATCTCGAGGACGACCCGGCYGATGCGGAACGCATCCGGAGCAGGCTGCAGGACGAGGACCTTGCTTGTGACATCGTGTGGATGCAGACCCGGGAGGACTTCGTCTCCGCCCTGCATCGGCTGACCTTCGACCTGGTGCTGTCCGACTACGAAGTCGGCGGCCTGGAAATGCTGCGGCAGGTACGGCAGCAGCGGCCGGAGCTTCCGCTGATCGTGATTTCCACCGCGATGACCGAGGAGGAGGCGGTGGATTGCATGAGGGCCGGTGCCACGGACTACGTTCTCAAGCAGCGCTTGCGGAGGCTCGGGTTCTCGGTGCGG
>NZ_JBFUMV010000049.1:0-785 GCF_054049175.1 Microbacterium sp. P5_E9
ACTGATGCCTGCAGAAGGCTGACGGCGCGGGCATGCCGAAAGGTGTGCGGCCCACGCTTACCAAGAGGGCTTACACCGGCAGTCTCGAGGCGCAAGCGAACGAGCAGGTACAGGCTGGAGCCACGACTGAATGGTCGGTACGGAGCCTTGGAATGAACAAAGATCTCACGGGCATCGGTGGCAGGCCGTCCTCCTCTGAGGTAGGCCAGAAGGGCATCGCCGACGGCCGGTACCAAGGGCAATGCCGACGCGGAACCAGTCTTGGTGTGGCGTCTGCACAATCGGTCAGCGCGCCAGTCCACATCGTCCAGCCGTAATCGGGTGATCTCGCCGGCGCGCAGACCGTAGGTGGCAAGCAGCATGAGGATCGCGTAGTCGCGCAGCCCCTTGGCGGAGCGGTCCTGCCGGGTCGAAGCGAGAACAGTGCGGATCTGTTCGGGATGCAGGACCGAGGGCATCGCCTCGCACGCATAGAGCGTCGGGGAGAGGACCCCGGACGCTAAATCACGCGCAGTGCGCCCCGTGACGTGAAGGAACTTGAGGAAGCAGCGCAGCTGCTGCGCCACGTTCTTGCGCGAGACCCGCCGTAGAACGGGACACCTCCACTGAACGTAGGCGTCGATGTCGGCGAGCTGCATGGCACCGAGATCGCTTGCGCCGGTGCGGGCCACATACCAGGAGAGAAGTCGCCGCGCCTCAGCGGCCAGGACGTCGATCGAGCGGATGGCCAGACCGCGCTGCTCATCCAGCCACTGCGTGAATTCGCCAACCGCGGCATCACAGTA
>NZ_JBFUMV010000050.1:0-783 GCF_054049175.1 Microbacterium sp. P5_E9
CCATGTGAAAAGCGAACCCTCGCCGGCAGGGAGGACTCGCTTTGAAGGGGGCGTATTTCCGCAGCCTGCTAGTCTTACTGTGTTAGTAATTTAAACGAAATCAAGGCATTATGTGCACTTCTTCAAGAGAAGGGTGAACCTTGATGGAAGACTTGCAGGAATTCGAGCGCTACATGGCCCATCTGAGCGAAGGGCTGGGTCATTCGGACCGTCATGCGGGCTTGCGGGGTTACACCACGGGGCTGATGTCGCCGCTGCAGCGCAAGAGCGTGGAGCCGATGGCGGCGCATATGGACCCGCTGAACGTTCGTTCGCGCCACCAGTCGCTGCACCACTTCGTGGCCGACGCGAATTGGTCGGACGAGCGGATGCTGCTGGGGATATGCCAGTGGGTCGTGCCGTTGATGGATTTCAGCGACGGCGGTTGGTGGATCGTCGACGACACGGGCTTTCCCAAGCAGGGGCGACACTCGGTRGGCGTCGCGCGCCAATACTGCGGGATGTTGGGCAAGCAGGACAACTGCCAGGTGGCGGTGAGCGTGTCGCTGGCCTGCGCGGCGGCCAGCATTCCGGTGGCGTGGCAGCTGTACCTTCCCCAGGAGTGGGCCGACGACCAGGCCCGACGCGAGAAGGCCGGCGTGCCCGAGGCGATCGAGTTCGCCACCAAGCCTCAGATCGCGCTGCAGCAGATCGAACACCTGGTGGCCCAGGGGGCGCCGAGGCACTGCGTGTTGGCCGACGCGGGCTACGGCGCGGACACGGCGTTTCGCGAACGCCTGAGCG
>NZ_JBFUMV010000051.1:0-762 GCF_054049175.1 Microbacterium sp. P5_E9
ACATCGTCAATTCGGGCACCCGCATGATGGCCGAGGTCCTTGCGCACCGGACCGACGATGGTGCGCCGGTCGTCCTTTGGCCGAACTACGGTGCCCCGAGCCAGCAGTTCAGCGTCCAATGGCTACCTCGTCCCGGCAATCCGGAGCCATTGCAAGAGCAGTGGTTCCTGCTACGGGCGAAGCACTCAGGCAAATGCCTGAAGACCAACGGCTTTCGATCCGGTGCAGCGATCGTCCAGGATACGTGCAGTGGAGACGCTTCTCAGATGTGGAGGTTGCGGGCCGTGGTCATGACGGCGGCAGAATGCCCCACCCGAATTCAATGCGTCATTGGACGCCGCACGGTCCTGGAGAACTATCACGATCGCGGGCGGCGATGCCTGGATGCGGCGAACGGTCACCTTCCCGGCCTGCCCGAACAAGGTGCCGGCTTACAGGCCTGGGACTGTATTGCCAGATTCAGCGCACCCAACGCTGCCAATCAGGAGTGGGAGTTGGTGGACGTGCAGGTATGGGACTCTCCCTTCGTCGTCAGGTGAACCCATGGACATGACGACTGGAGCCCGGAGGCCGACCACGGCGCCGGTCGTTCGAGTTTCGTGTCAGAGCGTGCTATCCCATGGATGCTGGGATTGCTCGCAGCGGCTTGCTAGCCGAATGAGGTGCCGGCATGACTCCCGCAGCATTCGAGCCCGGTCGCAACGCCTTGATGCTCAATGAGTTGCGCCAGCCGACGATCGGCAGGCTGTGGCCCGACTTCGC
>NZ_JBFUMV010000052.1:0-762 GCF_054049175.1 Microbacterium sp. P5_E9
ACCACGAGTACCACGGGGATGAACCGATGGTCTGGCTGGATGTGCTGGACATTTCGCTGATGCGGTCCCTGCATGCGACGTTCTTCGCGCCTGGCCGCGAAGAGAAGCAACCCCTGGCCGCGGTGCCCGATCGCTCGATGCGCGAATGGGGCAGCGGGCTGATGAGTCCGCCGGGCACGCTCGCAGGCGCGGCGGTCAATCCACTGCTCGTCTATCCCCAAGCCATGGCCGAAGCAGCTCTTGGGCGCGCGGCGGCCCTGCCATGTGATGGCGTGGACGATACCGTGCTGGAGTACCGCAATCCGGCGACCGGCGGCCCCGCGATGCGGACCATGGGCATGCGGCTGCAGCGGCTGCGGCCGGGGTTTCGCGGCAAGGCACGCCGCCACACCGGCAGCAAGCTGTACTACGTGGTTCGAGGTTCGGGCACCACCACCGTGGACGGCAGGGACTACGACTGGACGCAGGGCGACTTCCTCACCATTGCGCCCTGGGCGTGGCATGCGCACGCGAATCGCGCCGGCAGCACGGACGCCGTGCTGTTCCAGGTGAATGACTTCCCCGCACTTTCCGCTCTCGGCTTCCACGCCGAGGAAACCCAGGACCATCCCCAAGCATCATGAAACTCGCCACCTTCAACGACCTTCGCGTCGGCATCGTCGATGACGATGCCGTGTTCGACATCACGCCACTTCTTCCCGCCGCCCTCGACCTGTTGCCCCGGCAGCGCATGAACTGGCTGATTGCCAACTGGGATTCGAT
>NZ_JBFUMV010000053.1:0-760 GCF_054049175.1 Microbacterium sp. P5_E9
ATGCTGGCGTGGTACCGCGAGGGAATCAATCCCCAGGCACGTCTGCCTTACCTTGCTACCTATCTTGGCCACAAGGACATCAACTCGACGCTGGTCTATCTGACCGTGACGCAGGAGTTACTGCAGCAGGCAAGCGAGCGTTTTCGGGCCTTCGCCGCGCACAGCCTGCACGCCTCGCAGGGAGGCTCCCCATGAAGCCGAACAACCCCTTTCCCAGGCTGCTACATGCGTTCTTCTACGAGCGGCTTGTGCAGCAATGCAACGTCTCGGCTCACACGGTACGTTCGTATCGTGATACATGGCGCCTGTTCCTTCGCTTTGTCGCGGCGCGTCACAAGCGCTCCGTTACGAGCATCACCCTGGCTGAGCTCACGGCCACCGAAGTGGCCGCCTTCTTGCTGCACAGTGAGGTCGAGCGTGGCGTATCGATCGGCACGCGCAACTGTCGACTCGCGGCGCTGCGCAGCTTCTTTCACTTCGTCGCCGAGCGCGAACCGGCGGCAATTGCCCAGTGCGCCGACGTCCTTCACATCCCGACAAAGAAGACCACCAAGCCCGCGCCGTGCTACCTCGAGTCGAGCGAGATTGAGGCCATCCTCGCCCAGCCCGATCGCAAGTGTCTCGAGGGCCAGCGTGACCACGCGTTGCTGTCCTTCCTCTACAACACCGGCGCGCGCATCCAAGAGGCGCTCGACGTTTGTCCGGCAGCGATCCGATTCGACACGCCCTCGTGCGTGCACCTGTTGGGCAAGGGTCGCAA
>NZ_JBFUMV010000054.1:0-760 GCF_054049175.1 Microbacterium sp. P5_E9
TCGATGGCGATGGCGTGCTCGGGGCTGGTGCCCCAGGTGATGGTGGGACGGATGGCGGAAACGTCGATGACTTCCTCGCGGTCGAACACCGCATCCGCGTCGCTCGGCAACAGGCGCCACTGCGCCACCGCCGCGTCGAAGGCCTCGCCCTGCGGCGCAAAGGCTTTGCGGCGCAGGTAGTCGAAGGTGCATTGATCGGGCGCCACCATGCCGCAGCGCGCTCCCAGTTCCACCGTCAGGTTGCACAGCGTGAGCCGGCTTTCGACTTCCAGCGCCTCGATGGCGCTGCCCGCGTACTCAATCGCATAACCGACCCCGGCGGCCGAGCCGAGCTTGCCGATGATGTGCARYGCCAGGTCCTTGGCGGTGACGCCGGCGCGCAACGCGCCGTCGCAGCGGATGCGCATGCGTTTGGGCTTTTGCTGGCGCAGCGTCTGCGTCGCCAGCGCGTGGGTGCTTTCCGACGAGCCGACGCCGAAGGCCATCGCACCCAGGCCGCCGTTGGTGCAGGTGTGGCTGTCGCCGCAGATCACCGTCAGGCCGGGCAGCACGATGCCCAGTTCCGGGCCCATGACGTGCACGATGCCCTGGCCGGGCTGGCCGAGATCGAAGAAGCGCACGCCGGCCGACCGGGTGCGGTCGCGCAGCGCGGTCCACAGCTTGCCGCCGGGCACGTAGGTCAGGCCGTTGCGGCCGGGCTGGCTCGACATGGCGTGGTCGGGCGTGGCGAACACCAACTCCGCGTCATGCACCGGCAGGC
>NZ_JBFUMV010000055.1:0-753 GCF_054049175.1 Microbacterium sp. P5_E9
GCGGCRATGATCGAGGRGCGCTTCTGGGCACTCTTGAGCTTGTTGCGCGCGGTCGTGTGCAGCGAGCTCCTCGGGCTTCACSGTGTCGAGCWGCTTCTTCTTSGCCTTCATGATGWTSGGCARRGTSACRTAGCGYGGCTCGTTCAGGCGCAGGTCGGTGGTGATSACYGCGGGMAGCGASAGSGMGATGGTYTCCAKSCCGCCGTCSACTTCRCGCGTGACSTTGACCTTGTCGCCGTCGATCTCRACCTTSGARGCGAAGGTGGCCTGCGGCAGGTCGGCCAGCGCCGCCAGCATCTGGCCGGTCTGGTTGGCGTCGTCGTCGATCGCCTGCTTGCCCAGGATGATCAACTGCGGCTGCTCCTTGTCGACCAAGGCCTTGAGCAGCTTGGCCACGGCCAGCGGCTGCAGTTCTTCGGTCGTCTCGACCAGGATGCCGCGGTCGGCACCGATCGCCATCGCGGTGCGCAGGGTCTCCTGGCACTTCGCATCACCGCAGGATACGGCGATGATTTCAGTAGCAGYGCCCTTCTCCTTCAGGCGCACYGCCTCTTCGACSGCGATCTCGTCGAAGGGGTTCATGCTCATCTTCACGTTGGCGATATCGACACCAGTGCCGTCGCTCTTCACGCGCACCTTGACGTTGTAGTCGACGACCCGCTTGACGGGGACCAGTATCTTCATTGCTGTTGCCTCTGTGGTTGGACTAATCTGCCGCGAGTTCCTTGACCAGTGGTGCGAAGGACTTGATCT
>NZ_JBFUMV010000056.1:0-744 GCF_054049175.1 Microbacterium sp. P5_E9
TTCCTTGGCTTCCTGAACGTAACCCTTGGCGGTACCCACTGCATCCGCGACAGCTTGCTTGGCATCCCCTGTGTGGCTGCGGAAAGTTTGCCCCGTTACCTCGCCCGCTCGCCCGGCTTCTGGAGCATCGCTCCTGGTCGTCCAGTTGGTATCGTGCCCGGCTTGATTCGCCTCTTCAGTAAGTTGGGAAGTCATTTTCAGGTTCTCGTTTTCCATCATGGCTCCTTCGTCGGATTTGACCGCTCAGTCTTACCTTCACAGGATTGGCGGACGTCGCTGACGGGTCGGAGTACGCCCCTGGCCGACTGCCCGCGACGCCTGATTTTTGGGTAGTTTATTTCTTCATGGGCTCGCCGGTCATGCCGCCCTTGCTCATGCCACCACTCTGATTCATCAATTCGTTGCACATGGTGTCCTTCTTCACCATGGCGTCGTCCTTTTTCGCGCCGGCCTTTTCCGAGATGGCCATGTGCTGCTTGCATTGCTGCATCGTCATGACCATGGTCGTGCCGCTGTCTTTGGGCGTGCCGTCCTTCTTCGCGGCGTCTTGGGCAGAGGCACTGATGCTTGCCAGCATCAAAGCGCCGCCCAGCCAGGTTGTTGCGATCACTTTCATAGGAAGTCTCCTGAGATTTGAGGTGAATTCAGGCTGGCCCCGAGCGACACCGTGTCGCATCAGATGTGGGCCTGCGGGGCCGTAGGCAGTGACGCTACGCCGTGGCCCTGCTGGACGTCCTCCAAGGC
>NZ_JBFUMV010000057.1:0-742 GCF_054049175.1 Microbacterium sp. P5_E9
AAGCGCCTTCAGCCTGCTTCAATCCCGCAGTCGCAGACGACCGCAATGCGGGCGTGAACGGACATTCGGCATGACCAACGACAGGTGATGTGGCCGCTAGCCGCTACCTGAGGGGTCGGTCAGGCCAGAACTCCCCCGCGTCTACCTCGCGGCGGTCTCCAGCCAATCCAGCGCCTTCACGTCGTCGGAAAAGGGGAAATGCCGCACTTCGGCCGACGTAAAGTGCGTGCCGAGCAGTTGCGCCATACCAGCAAAGTAGCTGTCCGTCACGATTGCTATGCGTTCGACCTCCTTGTGGTGGTCGCGGACAAAGTGCATGTGCGCGATAAAGCCGCCGAAGTTCTCCCATCCAGGAAAGCCCTTCGAATGAATCAATACGCCTCTGAGCTTGGCGTGGTCGGAGAGATAGCCATTGACAGCAGCGCTGAGACCGCCGAAATCCTCTTTGTTCAGCGGAGCGCCAGGTTTGAGCACCAATATGCCTTCGGGCTGCTTTATCGAGTATTCGAGCATGTGATTCTCCGTTTGGGTGCTTCCACAATAGGCTATCCGGGCCGACCATGCTGCTTCCTGGGACACACAAGTAAGCCGCTGATGACGCGGCTTGCGGGCGGAGGTTCGAGGTGTGATGTTGGCTTCTCGAGCAGGCGGTTGGCGCGAATGTCCGCAGTTGGTCGGCCGGTAGCCGGTCGTCGCATTAGGAGCTTGGGCCCAAAGCGGTGTTCGATGATCTGTCTCGGGG
>NZ_JBFUMV010000058.1:0-735 GCF_054049175.1 Microbacterium sp. P5_E9
GGCGTAGGCCTTGAAAAGCGCCATCACCGGCGCGCTGATGTCCGGCGTGCCATGCGGGCACTCGGCCAGCAGGATGCGGCGCGCCACCACGTCGAGGTCGCAACGCTCGCGCAGTGCAGGCAACTTGACCACGAGGCCGTTCAGGCGGTAATAGAGGTCTTCGCGGAACGAGCCCGCTTCGATCATGTCGCGCAGCTTGCGGTGCGTCGCGCCGATCACCGCGATGTCCACCGGAATCGACTTGAGACTGCCCAGCGGCGTCACGTTGCGCTCCTGCAGCACACGCAGCAGACGGGCCTGCAGGGCCAGCGGCATGTCGCCGATCTCGTCGAGGAACAAGGTGCCGCCATTGGCCTGCACGATTCGACCGACCGCTCCCTTACGGCGCGCGCCGGTGAAGGCGCCGTCTTCGTAGCCGAACAGTTCGGCCTCGATCAGCGACTCGGGAATCGACGCACAGTTGACGGCCACGAAGGGCTGCTTGGCCCGGTTCGAATCCTGGTGGACGGCGCGCGCCAGCAGCTCCTTGCCCGTGCCTGTCTCACCGAGAATAAGCAGCGGGATGTCGCGGTTGATGACGCGCTGCACCTTCTGCACCAGCGCACCGATCTGCGGATCGCCGGTGTTCAGATAGTGCAGGCCCGAGAACAGCGTGCCGTCCGCGGAATTGGCCGTGTCGCCGGCCAGCGTGCCCGAGCGCCTGCTGCTCTCTGCCACGGCCGCCCGGTGGTCGAC
>NZ_JBFUMV010000059.1:0-730 GCF_054049175.1 Microbacterium sp. P5_E9
GTTAACGGATGGATCCTCGCTGAGGTCCTTCAGGACTGAGGCCAGGACCTGTCCGCTGGCATCAGGGCCAAGGTCCACGATCCGGCAACTGATGGCGGCGCTTTCTGCGGCCCGTTCGATAGACCGGACATACCAGTGGGTGGAGCCGTCGTCAGTGGCCACAACCACTGCGAGTGTGGGGCGTAGCCCGTCGGCTTCGAGCTCCCGGGCCACATGGTGGGCCCTCTGCTGAATGGTCTTTGCCAGTGCTTTTCCGGAGAGGAGTACGGCGCTCAACCGAGAATCCTTCCACGCACGCGCCCCACGAGGGAGTCTGCTGCCAGGATGACCTTTTCCTCGAGGCCGTCAGTTTGATCAGCCAACCGCGAACGGGCCGCGGCGTCTTTGATGGCCACCACGTTAATGTCGATGTTCACCCGGGCGGTGTTTGCGGCTGCGCGGGCTGCGTCGGCGGCGGCAGCGATGTCGCTGATCACATTGGCGTTGGCGACCTCGAAAAGTTCCGTGGCAAGATCCACGATGGCGCCGGCGAGCTGGATCAGCTGTGCGGGGGTTTGCGCGGCCCGGATGAGCGCATCCTGGATGGATGCCGTTCGTGCGGCTTTGAGGTCTCCGGTCCCGGACGGAAGCTTGTACGAGTCGATGACGCCTTGAAACGCATGCTCGTCAGCGTCCGCCAGGCGCAGGGCCTCGACGACCAATCCGTCGGCGGCGCTGGTGATCCTTTGGA
>NZ_JBFUMV010000060.1:0-718 GCF_054049175.1 Microbacterium sp. P5_E9
GGCCAATACCGTCTCTATTCGCGCAAGGTCGATCCGAAGACCGGTCGACGGCGCAACCTCGGCACTTTCGAAACTCGCGCGCAGGCAGAGCAGCACGAGCGCGAGGTGCAGTACTTCAAACGGCATGGCTGATCGCGGGAGGCTCGCATGTCAACGCTCCCGTCTTCCCGATACCTCGCGGCGCTCACCGTCATCGCCTGCACGGTCTCCGGCTGCGCAATCGCTCCCAAGCCGACGGACCGGGGCGCGCAAGGCTCCGTTCCGGATGTGAGTTCGTCGCGCGAGGCCGCGCCGAGCTCGCCGCGATCGACTCCAAAATCCTCGTCGTCAGCGAAGCCGGGCGTCGACCGCAGCGGCAGCAAGCACGTCGGAAAGGCATCCTTCTACGCTGACAAGTTCACGGGCCGAAAGATGGCGGACGGCACCCGAATGGACCCGCGCGACGACAACGCTGCCAGCAAGACGCTGCCCCTCGGCACCACCGCCAGGGTGACCAATCTGGAGACTGGGCGCAGTGCGGTGGTCACCATCCAGGATCGCGGTCCCTATGTGAAGGGCCGCATCGTCGACGTCTCGCCCGCGACGGCACGCGAAATCGGGCTTTCGCGAGAAGACGGCGTGGCACAGGTCGAAGTCACCCCGTTGTCGATACCGCAGCCTGATTGAACCAAGCCCGGCGGGGCGGCGACACGATGACGAATGAAACGCAGCTGCAAAT
>NZ_JBFUMV010000061.1:0-715 GCF_054049175.1 Microbacterium sp. P5_E9
AGAGAGATCCAAGAACAAGAGAGCCAGTTCGGTGGGAATATCTGAGCTCGTTCATAGTTAGACCGAGATTCCWTCAAGATTAAGGYCTAACTTTGACGGCGGCGCRCGCAAGTGGTTGATYCGAATGAGGAAACGGCCGCCTTGAGATGCTTATGCCCTGTTTGGCGACCAGCGCAAGTAGGGTGGGGCAGGGCGGGGCGGTCGCCATCGAAAGGGGTGGACCCATGGTCGCCGGTCTGGAKATCAGATCTCGAATCGGGTGCACTGACCGCTCGACCGGCAACAATCGGCCATCAGCGGACCTTGGTCTGCGCAATGCGAAGGGCAAGTCAAGACTGGTTGCCGCCGGCTTGGCAAGTGCGGATTCAACCGGTCGATGCAACRMWTTSGCTGAACATCTCAGCCGGTGTGTGGAAGTCGAGGGTCTTCCTTGTCAAAGAAGAACTTCAAGCCGGTGATGGTTGCATTGAGCGTGATCGGCGAGACGCCCTGATCGACCATGTGCAACTGGAAGCGCCGCAGATCCTCCRCGGTTGCAGTGTCRGGAGRGCGCTGCAAAAAAGCCGGCGAGTGCCGTACCGCGCGAATGTAGGTGGATTGSGTCTTGGGTTCGAGCTTGCGCATGCGCATGTCGTCGAGCATGCGTTGGCGCAACGCAGAGACCGCTGGTGTCGCTGGGGTCATGATCGTGCTCCTGTCGAAGAACGAGGCCAAT
>NZ_JBFUMV010000062.1:0-714 GCF_054049175.1 Microbacterium sp. P5_E9
GTGTAGAGGGGTACTCGTCGTTGGGTGGTGCTCTCCTCCTGGCTGGGTCAATGAAGCGTGGTCGGCTCGGCGCCGAACAGGTCGGCCGCGCTGCGCGTGAAGCGCGCACGGGCGTAGGCCGCGGGGGTCTGCGTATCGATCAGCGGCTGCTGGTCGGCGCCGGTGGACAGAATCGTCTTGACGGTGCGGTAGTGAGGACTGTTGTGCGCCAGCGCCCTGTCGCACGCGGCCTCCAGTCGGGCCGCTCCATAACGCTTGCCCATGGAGAGAATTCCTTGTGCGGCGCGCAGCCGCTCGGCAATGCGGTCGCCCAGCAACCTGTCCACCAGTTCGGTGCAGCGCGGCCCGACCGCCTGCGCTTGCGTCGCGCACCAGCGCCGGTCGCGCTCGAAGAAGTTGCGCGCCTCGGGCGGCAGGTGATCGAATATGGTCACGCGCTGGCCCGCGCGAAGCGCCCTCGGATGGGTCGCCAGATGCCGGTAGTCCTGGTACAGCGCCACCACGGTGTCGGTGGCACGAAGCCACAGCGTCTGGCCCACCAGGGAGAAGGGCGCCGAGTAGAACGCRCGATCGTGCTGAACGTGACAGTCGCGATGCAGGACCACACGGTGCCAGGTGCCAAGGTCCGGCGTGACGCCAGGTAGCCTGCGCAGCAGGGGCCGCTCCAGCGCATACAGCGACAGCGGCTGCTCGCGCGTGGTGCCGTGCATGCGG
>NZ_JBFUMV010000063.1:0-700 GCF_054049175.1 Microbacterium sp. P5_E9
GGAGGGCGTGATGGCCACCAGGCCGGCAACCACGCCCGAGGCTGCTCCGAGGGAGGTGGGGTGGCCGTGGCGGATCTTCTCGGTGACCAGCCAGCTGAGCATCGCCGCGGCCGGGGCCACGAGTGTGTTAATCCAGATCAGGCCTGCCTGCTCCGCAGTGGTGGCGGCGCCGCCGTTGAAGCCGAACCAGCCGAACCAGAGGATGGCGGCGCCCAGCATGATGAAGGGGATGTTGTGCGGCCGGTGGTTGGGGTCCTTGCCGAAGCCCTGGCGCTTGCCCACAATGACGGCCAGGACCAGTGCAGCCACGCCGGAGCTGATCTCCACCACGGTGCCGCCGGCGAAGTCGATGACGTGCCCGAACACGGCGGTGATGGCTCCGTCAGCGCCCAGCAGGCCGCCGCCCCAGACCATGTAGGCGAGGGGGCAGTACACCAAGGTCACCCAGATGGGCACGAAGAGCGCCCAGGAGCTGAACTTGGCGCGATCCGCGATGGCACCGCTGATGAGGGCCACCGTGACCATGGCGAAAGTTCCCGAGTAGGCTGCCTTGATGAGGTCCGGAGACCCGATGAGGTTGCTGAGTCCGAAGCTGGCGAACGGATTACCGAMGATACCCAGCACGCCTTCGCCGCCGGTCATGGAGTAACCCCACAACACCCAGATGACGCCGACGATGCCGACGGAGATGAAGCTCATC
>NZ_JBFUMV010000064.1:0-699 GCF_054049175.1 Microbacterium sp. P5_E9
GTGCTGGAATGGCTGGCGCAGCTTCCCGTCGACGAACTGGACCGGCGGCCTCGGTTGCTGTTGGCCGGCGCCTGGACGCTGGCGGTCAGCGAACGCCACGAGGAAGCCGGGCGCCTGGTGGCACGCATCCTGGCGCAGCCCCAGGTCAGCGAAGAACTTCGCTGCGAATGCGCCTTGATCCTCGGCGGCGCGGCGGTGTTCGCGGACGACCCGGACCGCTTCGCGGAACTTCATGATCCGTGGGCCCAGGCCGCACCGCTGCGCGATCCGATGCTCCTGCAGGTCCATGCCAACCGCACGGCGTACCGGGCCCTGCTCGAAGGGGAGCCGGCGCTGGCGCGCCTGCGCGAGCAACAGGCGCCCCGCGGGGATTTCGGCCGTGACGTCGGCTACACCCGGCGCTGGGGCGAGTTCATCGTCGCGCTCAGCTATCTGTGGGAAGGTCAGGCCCTGCTCGCCGACAGCCTCTTGCGGCCGGCCGTGGCGAGCGCGGAGGCCGACCTGGGGCGGCGAAACGGATTCAGCTGCATGCTGGCGGCGCTGCTCGCCGCGACCGCCTGGGAATGCGATCGTCCCGACGATTCGACGGCGCTGCTGGCCGATCGGCTCGACATTCTCGAGCACAGCGGCGTGCCGGAATCCCTGTTGCTCGCCTATCGGACGATGGCGCGGATCGCTGCCGCCCAGGGTGCCGAGAAC
>NZ_JBFUMV010000065.1:0-696 GCF_054049175.1 Microbacterium sp. P5_E9
GTGTACGACACCGTGTTCACGGAGTGCGGCGCCTACCGACCGCAGTCGATCGAGGAAATGCTCGACATCGCTTACGCCTACTCGGTGCATGGTGCGCTGCCGGCCAACGCCGATGTCGGCATCGTCACCGGCTCGGGCGGCATCGGCGTGCTGATGGCCGACGAGGCCGGTGAGCGCGGCCTGCAATTGCCACCGCTGCCGCCTTCGGGCCGGAAGGCGGCGCTCGAACTGCTGCCTTTCGCGGTCGCCAACAATCCGCTCGACATGACGGCCCAGGTGACGTCGGTGCCGCAGGGCGTGTCGCGTACGGTCGACGCCATGCTCGCCCACACGAACTGGGGCACTGTGTTCGCCTACCTCGCGCATGTCGGCCTGTCGCCGGAACGCTTCGCGAGCACGCAGGACGAACTCATCGAAGTGAAGCGGCGCCATCCGGACCGACTGACCGTCGTGATCATGTTGTCGAAGCCGGAGGTGAATCGCGCGCTCGAGGCCGAAGGCCTCGTCGTCTTCGAGGATCCCTCGCGCGCGGTGCGTGCCGTGGCCGCGCTTGCCACGCTGGCACGCCGGCGCACGTCGCTGTACCGACCCGCCACCGCGAATCCCGCGGATGCCGTGGCGAGGGCCCTCGGCGATGTCGGCAGCGAGGACGGCGCCAAGCGCGCGCTGGCCGCGGCCGGGCTGCCGGTGCTGCCC
>NZ_JBFUMV010000066.1:0-691 GCF_054049175.1 Microbacterium sp. P5_E9
GTCCCGGACAGCTCCAAGGAAGGTTGTCATGCGTCTGGCGGACTTCATCGAAGACAACGTAGAGCCCATTCTCTCGGCCGCGGAGGCAGTCGCCGCAACCATGCTGCCCGCTGCTTCGCATCTGGATTCGGCGGCCCTGCGTGATCACATGCCCATGATCCTCGCTGCCGTGGCCCGGGACCTGCGCTCGGCCCAAACAGCGGAGGAGCAACTTGCCAAATCGCTCGGTAAGCAGGCCCGCCCCCATGGAGCGCCGGAAACCGCCGCTCAGACCCACGCGCTCTTGCGCGCAAAGGCTGGCTTCGACATAGAGCAACTTGTGGCTGAATACCGGGCCTTGCGGGCCTCCGTGCTTCGGCTGTGGTTTGAAGGCGGCAAGGCGGGCGGCCCGGAGATGCAGGATGACCTGGTTCGCTTCAACGAAGCCATTGACCAGGCGGTGGCGGAGTCGGTTTCCTACTTCACCGCCGAAATGGATCGGTGGCGCCATGTCTTCTTGGGGGTCCTTGGGCACGATCTGCGCGGTCCGCTCAATGCAATTCTCCTTACGGCCGAAATACTTTCGAAAATGACCACCGAGGCTCCTCTGAGCCGACACACCGTGCGGCTGATCCAGAGCGGAAAGCGCATGAAGACCCTGCTGGACGATCTGCTGGACTTCAGTCGCGCCTCGCTCGGACTGGGTCTGGGC
>NZ_JBFUMV010000067.1:0-687 GCF_054049175.1 Microbacterium sp. P5_E9
TGCGTACAGCAGCCTCTGCCCGAGGCCCATGCGTTCGGCCTTCTGCAGGATGGCATGGCCCAGGGCTATGTCGCTCAGGGATAGGCCACGGTGCCAGAACAGATTGGTCTCGTCGTCACTTTGCCGACCAGGCTTGCGGCCCGCGACGATCTCGCCAAGCTCGCCGTAGAGGGTCTGCTCCGAGAGCTTGCCCGCCTCGACGTGTGCGCGCAGCGAGCCGAAGATGCCGCCCTTGCATTGGCTCCAGTCGTCGACCACCACCTTGTCCATGATGTCGGTGAGCGAGAGTTCGACGGCACTCATCGTGCCATAGGGCACCACGAACGCGCCCGGCTTGATCCATTCGGTCTTCAGCATCGGTGTCGGACGCTCCAGCCGCGACGCTTCCACCACGATGTCGGCACCCCGCACGCAAGATTCCCAATCCTCCGTGATCACGATCTTCTTGCCAAGATCTCGCTCCAGGCGAGCGGCAAAGGCGTTGCGACTTTCCGGGCGACGCGAATGCACGCGAATCTCATCGAAGTCGAACAAGCTATCAAGCAGCCGGACGTTCCAGTAGGAGGTGCCACGCGCCCCGACATGCCCCAGCACCTTGCTCTCGCGGCGAGCCAGATGCCGGGCGCCCAGGGCCGTGATCGCCCCGGTGCGGGCATCGGTGATGAAGGTGGCATCGATCATCGCCAC
>NZ_JBFUMV010000068.1:0-685 GCF_054049175.1 Microbacterium sp. P5_E9
ACCTGGGCACCGACTCGATCACCGGCCTTGCGCGACTGCCGCAGCGTGGGACCACGCTCTTACCTTCGGGCATCGAAGCGGGCTCGCGGCTGCACTAGGAGATGCACTTCATGAACAAGCCAGAGACATTCACCCGTGCTCCCGGCCCATGGGAACTGCCGTCGAAGTGTTGCGTTGAGGGAGGTTGCGACTCCGGTCTGCGCAACAACTACTTCGTGGGCAAGCGGCTCACCCCGGATGCATTTCGGACCGAGCAGTACTACCTGAACGAACGGCGACGACTGCTCAATCGTGCGCTGCACGGCTGGGGCGTCGTGTATGGCTTCGCTGTCGACGTGGCACCGGTGAACGCCTGCCTCACTGAAAGCGTGTCCGGCCGGCTTCGCATCCGCCCTGGCTTCGCTCTCGACCAGCACGGGAGAGAGTTGCTGCAGATCGACGAGGTCACGCTGGCGTTCGCGGACGTGATCAAGGTCAACGCGCTGGGGGCGCAGATCGATCGCGATTCGACGGACGCCGCGAACTACGGGGAGGGCTACTGGCTGCTCAGCGTGCACTACGCCGAGCAGGCGATCGCCCCGGTGAGCATCCAGGGATCGTGCAGCTGCGATCGGCAGGAGTGGGACAGTATATGCGAGACCGTGCGCTACTCGCTGCGACGCATCGATGGCGCTGAGTGTTGCGC
>NZ_JBFUMV010000069.1:0-682 GCF_054049175.1 Microbacterium sp. P5_E9
ATGCCGGGGTGGCTCAGAAGAACCTGCTCGACCTCCCAGGACGAGATGTTCTCGCCCCGCCGGCGAATCGCGTCCTTGATGCGGTCGATGAAGCGGAAGGCGCCGTCCGACTCCCGCACGACGCGGTCGCCGGTATGGAACCACAAGTTGCGCCAGGCCTCGACTGTCTTGTCGGGCTTGCCGAGATAGCCGGAAGCGAAGGCAAACGGTTCGTCCGCGCGAAGAATCAGTTCACCGGGCTCGCCATCCGGCAACGGGTTGTCGTGTTCGTCCACGACCTGCGCATCGAATCCCTCCCGTAACCAGCCCATCACGCCCCTGGGAGGCAGGTGCCGTGGAGCCGCGATGACGAGGTTGCTTTCGGTCGCCCCGTAGCCTTCGAGCATGAGGACGCCGGTGCGCTCGAGGAACGCTGCGCCTGCCGCCTCGGGCACACCCGGCCCTAGGCCGATGCGCACTTTGTGGCTCCGCTCCGCGGCGCTCGGCGGCTGTGCGAGAAGGAACGGGACCATCGCTCCCAGCAGGTAGATCACTGTCGCCTTCGCCGCCACCATCGTCGGCCAGAAGCCGGACGCCGAAAACTTATCCAGGAAGTTCGCCCTGCATCCCACGATGGCCGCCTGCAGAAACATGTGAAGCGCGTTGACGTGGAAAAGCGGAAGCGTCGTGCACAGGACATCGT
>NZ_JBFUMV010000070.1:0-682 GCF_054049175.1 Microbacterium sp. P5_E9
GATGGCGTGCGGGCGCCGATGACGGCGTCCTGGCTGGCGCAGATGGGTTGGGAGGTCTACGTGGTCGAGGCGCAGGCCGAGGCGGCGCGCAGCGTCCGCGGCGCCGCGCCGGCGCTGCATCCGGAGCCCCCTCCGGTGGCCGAAGTCACAGCGGACGAACTCGCGAAGGCGCTCGGCGACGCGCCGGGACAGACCGTGGTCATCGACGTCACGACCGGCGTCAACCATGCCAAGCGGCATATCCCCGGCGCCTGGTTCGCCATCCGGGCGCAGTTCGCGCAGGCGCTCGATGCCATCCCGCCCGCGCGCCGCTATGTGCTGACCTGCGGCAGCAGCCTGCTCGCGCGCTTCGCCGCGGCTGACCTGCGATCGCTGCTCGACGCGCGCGGCAGCGATGCCGGCGTCGAAGTGCTTGCCGGCGGCAATGCCGCATGGTTTGCCGCCGGCCTTCCGGCCGAGACCGGCTGGCACCATGTCGCGACCCGGCCGACCGACCGCTACTGCCGACCCTACGAAGGCACCGATGCACCGGTCGAGGCGATGCAGGGCTACCTCGATTGGGAGTTCGGCCTGGTGGCGCAGCTGGCGGCCGACGGCACGCACGGCTTCCGGGTGCTCTGAACCGGCCGGCCGGGCATTCGAATTGCGTGGCTGGGCGAAGCCATCGAAGATGGCGCCACCA
>NZ_JBFUMV010000071.1:0-681 GCF_054049175.1 Microbacterium sp. P5_E9
TGATCGCGCCACCGAGGAAGTTGTYGGGGTTGAGGTAGCCGAGAACGACGTGGCAGTCCGAGACCGACACCGTGTCGAGCCCGCTTTCAGGCCAGCAGGTGCCTACCCCATAACCGGCGCTGTCGGGGCCCAGCTTGATGGCACCGCTGTACGGGTCCAGCCGTACGAAGCTGCCGGCACCCGCGCCCACCGAGTCCATCGCCACCAGCGGCAGCGACAGCACCAGCCTCGCCATATCGGGATCCGCCACGATCGCGAAGTTGCCCTTGGTGATGAGCGCCATGTCGAACGACGTGCCGCCAATGTCCGAACAGGCGACGTTGTCGTAGCCGAGCGCCTCGCCCAACAGCTTGGAGCCGATCACGCCGCCGATCGGTCCGGAGACGATGGTGCGCGCCAACTCCTTGGCCTTCCAGCTGATCGTCCCGCCGTGCGTGGCCATCACGCGCAGATCGAACTTCGCGCCGTGCTTCTTGAAGCGGTCGCTTACCTTCTGGAGCGTCTGGCGCGAGGGCTCGGCCGCGTAGGCCTCGAGCACCGTCGTGTTCATGCGGTGGCTCTCCTTGCGCTGCGGGTAGTAGTCGACCGATGCGAACACCGGAATGTCCGCGCTCAACTGCTTCAACTCGTCGAGGCAGATGTCGCGGGCGCGCTGCTCACCGCGGCCGTTCTTGTGCGACT
>NZ_JBFUMV010000072.1:0-680 GCF_054049175.1 Microbacterium sp. P5_E9
CTTGACAAGCATCGCTTGTTCCACCTCAAGGAAGTGAAGTAAGGAGACATGACCATGAACATGATGTCCAGCAAAGAACTCGGCTTCGCCGACCTGCTCAAGACCGGCCAGACGTTGAAAGAATTCCGCGACGGAATTCTCGAGCGCACCGCCAAGACCGGCCACTACAACGGCCTGCAGCGTCTGGAGCTGCGCGAGACGGACCCGATCCGCTACGAGAAGATGTTCTCCAAACTGCGTGGCGGCCTGGTGCATGCGCGCGAAACCGCCAAGAAGATCGCGGCCAGCCCGATCGTCGAGCAGGAAGGCGAGCTGTGCTTCACGCTCTACAACGCGGCCGGCGACTGCGTGCTCACCTCGACGGGAATCATCATCCACGTCGGCACGATGGGCGCGGCGATCAAGTACATGATCGAGAACAACTGGGAAGGCAATCCCGGCATCCATCCCGGTGACATGTTCACCAACAATGACTGTGCGATCGGGAACGTTCATCCTTGCGACATCGCCACCATCGTTCCGATCTTTGCGCATGGCAAGCTGATCGGCTGGGTTGGCGGCGTGACCCACGTGATTGATACCGGCGCCGTCACGCCGGGCTCGATGTCCACCGGTCAGACCCAGCGCTTCGGCGACGGCTACATGATCACATGTCGCAAGACCGGCGTGAATGACACCCC
>NZ_JBFUMV010000073.1:0-674 GCF_054049175.1 Microbacterium sp. P5_E9
GATCTTGGCTGCGCGCAGCCTCTGGCGATGCTCGACATCGCGCTGCGCGGGGCGACGCCCGGCGCGCTGATCCTGGTCGCAGCCTTCGGCAGCGGCTGCGACGTGCTGCTGCTCAAGCGCACCGCCGCCCCCTGCCCCGGCGACGCACCAGATGCCGGCAAGGCCGAGACGAGCTACCTGAAATACCTGTCGTTCACCGGCCAGATCGACCTCGCCTGGGGCATGCGCGCCGAGATGGACAACAAGACCGCCCTCACGGCAGCCTGGCGCGACCATGCACGCACCGAACGCTTCGAAGGCGGGCGTTGCGAGCGCTGCGGCACGGTGCAGTTCCCGCGTTCTCGCATGTGCGTCAATCCGGCCTGCCGGGCACAGGACGCGCAGAAGCCAACCAGCCTGGCCGATGTTCCGGCCCGCGTGATGTCGCACACCACGGACTTCCTCGGCTACACGCCCGACCCGCCGTTCCAGTTCGGCCACATCGATTTCGAGGGCGGCGGCCGCGTGCTGATGGAATTCACCGACACCGACGTGGGTGAGCTCGCGGTCGGCCTGCCACTGCGCATGGTCTACCGCGTGAAGGAGTTCGACCACGTTCGCGGCTTTCGGCGCTATTTCTGGAAGGCGACGCCGACACGCGCCGGCAGCGCCGCCCCCCATACGGAGAGCAAGTA
>NZ_JBFUMV010000074.1:0-672 GCF_054049175.1 Microbacterium sp. P5_E9
GGATGAAAGACCCGGTCAGCTTCGCCACGGTCAGGCCTGCAAAAGCGCCCAGCATGTAGAACGATCCGTGCGCCAGGTTGACGACCCGCATCAGCCCGAAGCTCAGCGTCAGGCCGGCCGAGATGACGAACAGGAGGAGCCCGGCCTGCAATCCATTGACCAGGTATTCGATGAGACTTCCGGTATTCATCCGCGCGTACCGCTCAGTCCCAGTTCAGCTTGCAGGAGGTGTCCGGGTCCCGGACCTTCTCCATCGTCGCCAGCACGTCGTGGGCGAAGCTGCCGTTCGCCCGCTTGACCACTTTCGTGATGTAGATGTTCTGGACGACGTTGCCGTCCTTGGGATCGATCTTGAAGTAGCCGCGCGGACTGTCGATCTCCGCGTCGATCATGGCCTGCCGCACCGCCGCCTTGTCCGAGACGTTGCCTTTCAGGCGACGGACCGCGTCGATGATCAGGCGCATCGAGTCGTAGCCCGCGACATCCACCGGTGCCGGCGGCCGGTTGTACTTCTTCTTGTAGGCCGCTACGAAGGCCTGGTTGCGCGGGGTGTCCATGCTCTGCACGTACTGGCCGGAGCCGATCACGCCGATCGCGTTGTCCTTCAGCGCGTCGAAGAAGAACTCGTCGGCATTGCTCTGCGGGCCCACCTGTTGCGGCTTGAGCTTCGCT
>NZ_JBFUMV010000075.1:0-671 GCF_054049175.1 Microbacterium sp. P5_E9
CGCCCGCGACGAGGGCCACCTTGCCTGTGAGATCCAGCATCTGCGACATCCTCCTGCGTCAGGCCACGAGGCCGATTTCGCGCGCCTTGATCTGCAGCGCCACGTAGAGCGTGTACATGCGCGCCTGGGACAAGCCGCTACCCAAGAACCAGAGTCCCTTCTGCGCCGTCGGTTTGTACATGTTCCTCAGTTCGTTGTCCCCGTCGAGGCCCCAGATCGGGCCCACCTTGTCGGCGACCTCGCTGCCCAGGATCTGGCGCACGACTTCCTGCTGCGGCTGGTATCCGGTGGCGGTGACCAGCAAGTCCGCCTTCTCGACCCGGCCGTCCTTCATCAAGGCACCGTCGGCGACGAACTTCTCAATGTCTTCGAACTGAAGCAGACCTACTTTGCCCTCGACGATCAGGTCCGAGCAGCCGCAGTTGAAGTAGTAGCCGGCATGGGTGCGACGAATCTTGATAAGGTAGCCGGTCCCGTCCTCGCCGGAATCGACCTTGAATCCCCTCGCCCTCAGGCCGGCGAGAAGTTCCTGGTCCATCTCGTTCTGCGCCTCGGTGATGGTCTGCGCGTTGCGCACGGCGATCGGGAAACTGGCGCTCTGCGCGAGCAGGTCACAGTCATCGGTAGCCAGGTTTTCCTTGTAGTACGAGGTGTACACCAGGCCCACGGCC
>NZ_JBFUMV010000076.1:0-669 GCF_054049175.1 Microbacterium sp. P5_E9
CACAACGCAGAGACAACAGACACCATGAGGAAGCTCACAGACTTCACCTCCTACGCGGATGCCCAGCGCCTCTGTTCAACAGACAGGCTGTGGGACCTGTTCGACGGCGACCGTGAATCGCTGAACATCGCGCACGAATGCATCGACCGGCACGTCAGCGGCGCGCGGCAGGCGGTCATCGTTGCGCATGCGGATGGCAGCGAGGAGACATTGACCTTCGCCGAACTCGCCGACGCTTCCTCGCGCTTCGCGAACTACCTCGTTGACAAGGGAATCGAGCGCGGCGATCGCGTGGCCGTGATGCTCGAGCCGTCCCGCGCCTTCTATGTGTCCATCTTTGGCGCCATGAAGGCCGGGGCCGTCGCCGTGCCGCTGTTCACGTTGTTCGGACCCGACGGCATCCGCCTTCGGGTGAACGACTGCAACCCCAAGCTGCTGATCACGAACGCAGAAAAGTCACCGATGGCAAACGGCCTCGAGAACGTCGAGGTCGTCGTCGCCTCGAACCAGTTCCTCGCCGCCCTCGAGGGTTACCCGAGCCGGTTCGAGCCGCAGACCAGGGGAGACGATTTCGCCATCTTCCAGTACACCTCTGGCACCACGCGGGAGCTGCCGGCGGCGGTCCGCCACACGCACAAGTCCATCGTGACGCTGATGCTCGCGGCGCTC
>NZ_JBFUMV010000077.1:0-669 GCF_054049175.1 Microbacterium sp. P5_E9
TCGAGCGACCGATCTACGCCGGCAACGCGATTGCGATCGTGCAGAGCAGCGATGCGATCAAGGTGATCACGGTGCGCACGACGGGCTTCGATGCGGCAGCGGCCACGGGCGGCAGTGCAGCGGTCGAGGCCGTAGACGGCGTCGCCGACAGCGGCAAGTCGAGCTTCATCGGCCGCGAGGTCACCAAGAGCGAGCGCCCCGAACTGACGGCCGCCAAGATCATCGTCTCGGGCGGCCGGGCCCTRGGCAGCGCCGAGAAGTTCCAGGAAGTGATGGCGCCGCTGGCCGACAAGCTCAACGCGGGYCTSGGYGCCAGCCGCGCMGCSGTSGACGCAGGCTACGCCCCGAACGACTGGCAGGTCGGCCAGACCGGCAAGATCGTCGCGCCGCAGTTGTACATCGCCTGCGGCATCTCGGGCGCGATCCAGCATCTGGCGGGCATGAAGGACTCSAAGGTGATCGTGGCGATCAACAAGGACGAAGAAGCCCCGATCTTCAGCGTGGCCGACTACGGCCTGGTCGCCGACCTGTTCACGGCCGTGCCGGAACTSGTCAAGACGCTTTGAACAAGGCCGCAATCCCGCGTCCCACCCCTCCAGCAGGAACCATCATGAACATCAAGCTCGGGGCAATGGCCCTATTGCTCGCCGCCGCCGAACTGTCCAGCCC
>NZ_JBFUMV010000078.1:0-663 GCF_054049175.1 Microbacterium sp. P5_E9
GTCGCCAAGGGCTTCAACGGCACGCTCAACCTGATCTTCCAGCCCGCCGAGGAAGGCCTGATGGGCGCGAAGAAGATGGTCGAGGACGGCCTCTTCGAGCGCTTCCCCTGCGACGCGGTCTATGCTTTCCACAACGAGCCCGGCTTCCCGGCCGGGCAGTTCGGCTTTCTTCCGGGCGTGATCTACAGCTCGTCGGACACCGCCGTCATCACCATCGAAGGCAAGGGCGGCCATGGCGCGATGCCGCACACCACGGTCGATCCGATCATGGTCGCGGCGCACCTGATCCTGGCCTTGCAGTCGCTGGTGTCGCGCGAGGGCGACCCCAACGACATGGCGGTCGTCACGGTGGGCGCGATGAGCGCCGGCAAGGCGCCCAACGTGATTCCGACCAGTGCCGAACTCAAGCTGTCGGTGCGGGCGCGAAAGCCCAAGGTGCGCGCCTTCCTGCGCGACCGCATCATCGCCTTGGCGCAAGGCCAGGCGGCCGTGCATGGCGCCACCGCAACGATCGACTACCAGTGGAAGATGCCGCCCTGTGTCAACGACGAGGCCGCCACCGCCTTCGCGCGAGAGGTGGCGCTGGCGTCGATGGGCGAGAAGGCACTGATCCCCGACATGGCGCCGCTGCAGGCCAGCGACGATTTCGCGTTCATGCTGAAC
>NZ_JBFUMV010000079.1:0-654 GCF_054049175.1 Microbacterium sp. P5_E9
ACCAATCGCGTGAACCGCGAGTTCGTTGACAAGCACACCTCATTCCGACTTGGCAACGCCGACATCGGCTACGGGCTGCGGCCGGAGCATCCTTTGCAGAAGGCCGCGAAAAATGCGGGCGATGCCGGTGGGTCGAAGCCGATCACCTTCGACGATTTCGCCAAGTTCGTGTCGACCTACGATCTGGAGTACACGGCGAAGATCAGCGGCGTTCCGAAGAACCGGCTGGAGGCGCTGGCAGAGTTGTATGCCGACCCGAAGGTCAAGGTCATGTCGTTCTGGACGATGGGGTTCAATCAGCACACGCGCGGTGTGTGGTGCAACAACATGGTCTACAACATCCACTTGCTGACTGGCAAGATCTCGACACCTGGCAACAGTCCGTTCTCGCTGACGGGCCAGCCTTCGGCTTGCGGCACGGCGCGCGAAGTGGGCACCTTTGCCAACCGCCTGCCGGCCGACATGGTGGTGACCAACCCCAAGCACCGCGCCCATGCCAAAGAGATCTGGAAACTGCCCGAAGGCACCATCCCCGGAATTCCCGGCTACCACGCCGTACTGCAGAACCGCATGCTCAAGGACGGCAAGCTCAATGCCTACTGGGTCATGGTCAACAACAACATGCAGGCGGGTGCGAACCTGATGCAGGAAGGC
>NZ_JBFUMV010000080.1:0-649 GCF_054049175.1 Microbacterium sp. P5_E9
ATGCCGGGCCCGCCGACGGCCCATCCCGTCAGGCCATCGTTCGCGAAGTGCAGACCCGAGAGCCCGTCGCGGATGCCAGTGTTCTGGGCGGTCCAGGAGCTGCCGCCGTCGCGCGTGGCGAGCACCGTGCCGTCGTCGCCCACTGCCCAGCCGGTCGTTGCACTGACGAAGAACACGCCGCTGAGCGTGGGCTCCGCTCGTGGGATTGCGACGAGGAGAGCGGGAGGCGGTGCAGGAGCGCGGAGGGGAGCGGCGACAGCGGGGGCGGTTGCTGGCGCTGTGATGCGGGGTGGCGTGGTGGGCTTGGGGGCGACCTGGTTGCGGGCGGCGTTCGCCTTGCTGGCGGCCGGGACGCCTGGCGTGGCTGCGTTCGTGGCCTCCTCCGGGATTCTTTTGCTGGCGGTGCCTTGCGGCGGCGGTTCCGCAGACGTCTCAGGGGGAAGGGCCTGCTGGATCTGCTGCGGTGGAGGTGTCGGCGACAGCTGCTCGTTCGGAATATTCCTCAACGGCGCGTTGATGGAGGAGCGTGGAGGGGCTTGCTGCGGCGGAAATGCCGGCGAGAGTTGCGGGTTCGCGGCCCTCCTTGGCGGCGAGTTGGTGGAGGGGACCGAAAGCTCCGGCGCGTCGCTCTTCTCCTGCGCATGGGCAC
>NZ_JBFUMV010000081.1:0-641 GCF_054049175.1 Microbacterium sp. P5_E9
CTTCTCCAGGATGTACTCGAAGCCTGACCGGGTCATCGGCTCACGCCTCGCATTTACGAAGAGCTCCGGAGCTTGAGCTGGGCCTCGTACAGCCAACCAGGCGCGCAACGCCACGGTGGTCACTTTCCACAATGGCAAGCAGCGCTCCCTACGACCCTTGCCATGAACAAGAATGCTGGCCTGTGGAGTCAGCGACAGGTCGTCGAGGCGAAGGCCGGTGAGCTCAGAAACGCGCAGTCCGGCCGCGAAGCACAGATGCAGCATTGCACGATCTCGGATGCCCGGCCAGTCAATTGGCTGCGGAGCGTCGAGCAAGGCCTGAATCTCATCCCTGCCGAGGTGCCGCACCAATCGCGAATCCGTCTTCTTCATGGGTATTGCGAGGACCCGTTGAATCTGCTCAAGAGCCGACGGAATCCGGTATTCCATGAAGTGCATGAACGACTTGATTGCAGCCAGACGAACGTTCCGTGAGCTGGCGCCGTTCGCGCGATTGGTCTCCAGGTTACGAAGGAAGCCAACCACCAATGGAGCGTCGATTTGTTCGAACGTCATCCTTGATGGCGCCACCCGCAGACGATTGCTCGCAAACTCCAAGAGCAGCCTGAAGGCGTAGGCATACGAATCACTGGTGTTCACGC
>NZ_JBFUMV010000082.1:0-637 GCF_054049175.1 Microbacterium sp. P5_E9
GGCGTGGACGAGTGGCGCGACACGATCATGAACGACGCAGTCGGCTTCTTCAATGCCGTCAAGCTGGCGCTGCCGCACCTGCGGGCGGGCGGAGGGGGATCCATCGTGGCGCTGAGTTCGGCTGCGATGGCGCGGCATTCCCCGATGGACATCCTTTCGACTGGCCCGAAAGGCGCCATCGAGTCCGTGGTCCGGGCGGTCGCGCGCGAGGAGGGTCGGTACGGCATCCGCGCAAACTCGGTGGGCCTGGGTGCCTTCGACACTGGCCTGATGGACCGCGTATGGGCGCACCTGTCTCCAAAGGTGGCCGAGGCGATGCACAAGGGACCGCCTCTTGGCCGCATCGGCAAGGCCGACGAGGCCGCGGACGCCATCGTGTTCCTTGCGTCCAACCGGTCCGGTTACACGACCGGCCAGCGACTCGTGCTGGACGGTGGCTTTTCCGCCTGAGCCCGTTTCATCTATTCGCCAGGAGGCAACCTTGAATTTCAGCATGACCCCGGAACAGGAACAAATTCGCGAAGCCATCGACAAGGCCTGCGCGCCTTTCGATGCGGACTACTGGTTGCGCAAGGACCGCGAGGGCGGCTTTCCTTCCGACTTCCACCAGGCGCTGGCCGACGCAGGGTGGTTGGGC
>NZ_JBFUMV010000083.1:0-633 GCF_054049175.1 Microbacterium sp. P5_E9
GTGCGGAGCGTGCCGATCATGGCTAGAACCTTCCAGATCGACCTTTCGCCCGGGCGTGGATACACGCGCAAGGTTCTGTTCGCTGCAGAGATCGTCGATGCCGCAACACTGGAGCCGATACGCCAGCATATCAAGGTGACGGCGAGTGGGCTCAAGCACAAGCCGATCGTCAACGGCAGCGGTTCTTACGTGTGGCTCGATGAAGGTGGCTCGCGGCCGCAGCAGATCATCGTCGAAACAGAAGGGTCTCCCTACGAGTCTGCGACGGTGACGGCTCCTGCGTTGCCGAAGCGCAGCGTGCGCATCGAGTTGTCGCCGCGCTTCGAGTACCCCTTCGAGTCGGGCATCACGGCTGTACGAGGCACTTTGATTGAGCGACGCTCCGGGCCACGTGTCGGGGCCGCCGGCGCTGACATTTGGCTTCGCTGGATCGATGCCAATGCTACCGTAACCGCGTGGGTCGACACTGTCACCCGCTCTCACGCCAATCTGCAAGGAGATTTCGCAGCGATCCTGCGCCTGGCGCCAGACCAATCTCCTCGCACCGACAGCAATGGCGCACTGCGCGTACGACTTGCGGCGCGCGTCCGAGGAATGACTCGTAGTTCCCCCGAGTTCTCGATCAGGCAAGGC
>NZ_JBFUMV010000084.1:0-632 GCF_054049175.1 Microbacterium sp. P5_E9
CTACAAGATGCACGAACTGGCGCTGCACGGCGYCGTCAAGGTYTCGCTCGACACGCTCGCSCGYCTCATCACGCGGCGCACCGAACCSCAYGTCAAGCTGCATTGAGGCGTTGCATGAGAGAACCGAAGACGCAGCCTGCCAATCGGTTGGCGGCTCGTGCGACTCCGTGAGCGGGTGAGGGCAAGGGATAAACGAAAGAGGCCACCATGAAAATTCTCGTCGCTACGATCAGGTGCTGGCCGACGCGGTCCTGCGCAGCTTGCGCGCCTCGGGCGCCGTAGTTGCTTACGTGGCCACCGGCTCGAAGGCCGATACGACGCTCATCACACATAGCGAATTCGACCTGCTGATCCTCGATCTCGGTCTGCCCACCATGGACGGCCTCGAGATCCTCAGGCGCCTGCGTGCCCGCCGGTCGCACCTACCGGTGCTTGCACTCACCGCGGCAGGCAACGTGGAGGAGCGCGTCAAGAGCCTGGACAACGGCGCCGACGACTGCATGGCCAAGCCCTTTAGCTTCGAGGAGCTCAAGGCGCGCGTACGCGCGCTCTTGCTGCGCGGCATGCGCATCGCCGGCAGCGCGATTAGGCATGGACCGCTGGTCTACGATTAGGCTATCGGTTCGAGATGC
>NZ_JBFUMV010000085.1:0-628 GCF_054049175.1 Microbacterium sp. P5_E9
GCCGGGAAGCTGCTGGTGAAGGTGATGCGCCGGGCTGGGCTGAAGCCCGAGAGGGGACGTCTCGGCCCCCGCATTCATGATCTTCGCCACTCGTTCGTGGCCAATCGCATGTTGGCGTGGTACCGCGAGGGCATCAATCCGCAGCAACGGCTGCCCTATCTGGCGAGCTACCTCGGACACAAGGACATCCACTCGACGCTGGTGTACCTGACGGTCACACAGGAGTTGTTGCAACAGGCGAGCGAGCGCTTCAGGGCCTACGCCGCACACACACTGCACGCCACCTTGGGAGAACAATCATGAAGCCAGCCAACCCGTTCCCCGGACTGCTACACGCCTTCTTCTACGAGCGGCTGGTCCAGCAGCTCAACGTCTCGCCGCACACGGTGAGGTCCTACCGTGACACGTGGCGGCTGTTTCTACGCTTTGCCGCCGAGCGGCACAACCGAACCGTCGCCAAACTGACCCTGGCGGATCTCACTGCAAACGAGGTAGCAGCGTTCCTGCTCAACAGTGAGCAGGCGCGTGGGGTCTCGGTCGGGACACGCAACTGCCGGCTCGCAGCGCTGCGAAGCTTCTACAGCTTCGTTGCCGAGCGCGAGCCGGCGGCTGTCGCCCAATGCGCCTC
>NZ_JBFUMV010000086.1:0-626 GCF_054049175.1 Microbacterium sp. P5_E9
GTGTTGTCCCAGCGCAGSACSACRTCGGGATTGCCGGTGTCGATYTCCATGGCGTGAACAGGCGCGGCAATGGCGAGAAGGGCCAATGCGGCGCTGGACACGCAGGTGCGGCGGTAGCGGGTGGCAAGGCGAAGGGAAGCGGAATTGACCACAGGGTTGTCTCGTGAAAAAGTCTTTGTGACGCCGGGCGCTGCCCGGCTTTCCTCTTTCGATCGGCAACCCGGCGTTGCCGGATGACGATGGCCTGATTCTGTGGAGCACGCGTCCGCGTCGCCGGTCTTTGCCGTCAATTCGGTGGTCTCGCCGAGCGTCTCCGGACCAGGCGTCCGTGCGCTTCGAGGGGAGCCCGAGGCCGCTAGAACTGCCTACCGGCAGAGCCGGGAACAGCGAGCGACCGGGCCTGCGCACGCCAGGCCGCAGGAGTCACATCGGTCCAGCGTCGGAATGCGCGATTGAAGGCACTGGCATCGGCTTAGTCGAGCGCCGATGCCACTTCGGCGTTCGACATTTCGGTGTCGACCAAAAGCTGCCGGGCGACCTCGTAACGCACGTCCTCGAGCAGCTTCCTGACGCTCGTCCCCTGTGCCGACAGCTTCCGATGCAGCGTGCGCCTGGGCATCGACAGC
>NZ_JBFUMV010000087.1:0-619 GCF_054049175.1 Microbacterium sp. P5_E9
ATTCTCGGGCGCCCCGCGCCACGGCTGTTGATCCACGTCAGTGATCTAACCATAAGCCCGTTCGACGGCAAGGTCTCATCCGGCAGCTTGCGTGCCGTCTCGATGCCCGCCATCGGCAGCCCTTTGGCCGATTCCAACCCGGTCCTTCGAGTCGACAAGGGAGACGTCCACGAGTCCAAAATCCGAACTCGCTCTTGATCTGGTGACCGAGCGCCAGATGCAGTCGCCTCCTACGTCGATCGTTCAAGCCAGCCGCCTCCTTTACGACACCAGCTCACTAGCACGCAATCGGAGGTGCGGGCTGACCGCCAAGCCCATGGCGCTGGCCGTCTTCATATTGATGGAGAGCTCGTAGGTGCTGGGCAGCTCGACCGGAAGATCGCCGGGCTTGGCGCCGCGCAGGATGCGCGAGACGTAGTAGGCGGGCCGGGTCAGGAGGTACTTCGTTGCAAAGCCGTAGGCGCACAGGCCACCCGCCGGAACATGCCGGGAGAATGCATAGACCGCCGGCAGGCGGTGCTTAAAGGCCAACTCGGCCAGCAGTTCGGCATGCTGAAGAAAGGCCGGGCTCTCGATCGGAGACATGACGGTGCCTGGCTGCCGGGCGAAACCCGCATAC
>NZ_JBFUMV010000088.1:0-618 GCF_054049175.1 Microbacterium sp. P5_E9
CCAGATGCCAAGCCAGATGCCAAGGCATCCACCGTTTGCTCTTAAAGATTTGAAAATCACATGAGTTCGTCTCTTCGGCCCGGATCAAAGACCCGGTATGAAATTGACTAATGATCTAAAAAGATCATCTATGTGAAATGACCACGCGTCAGAGCCACCGGCAAGCCGGTTTCTCATTCCACGAAAGTCATCTCAAAGATGCTCGCGTCCACTGTGTAGTTCTCAAAGTACGGGCGGTACCCTCCCCGCCTGCCGGCAGCGCCGGCAAACAAGAAAAGGTCCAGAGGTTCGTCAGGCCCAACCTTCCGGTCGAGCACATCCGGTCCCTCAGGACCCAACAGCGTGCATGTACGAGACCCGATGCCCCCCACGTTTCCAGCTGCAAGCAGCGTACTAAGTGTGAAACCTCATCCCTCGCACCTTGTCAATTGTTCCACCCATGAGCTACCAGTCGAGAACGTGTGTCTCGAATCTGGCGCCTGGACACCCTCAAGAGGATGCCAGATGCTCCTTAGAAAGGAGGTGATCCAGCCGCACCTTCCGGTACGGCTACCTTGTTACGACTTAGTCCTAATTACCGATCCCACCTTCGACGGCTCCCTCCCAAAAGGGTTGGGC
>NZ_JBFUMV010000089.1:0-614 GCF_054049175.1 Microbacterium sp. P5_E9
TGGTGTCCAGCGCCGACGACCAGGTGCTCCTGCTCGATTCGGGCTGCCTTTGCTGCGCCGCCTCAGGCACTTTGCGCGACACGCTGATCGACCTGTTCGCCCGGCGCAGCAGCGGCAGCATCGCCGCCTTCGACCGCATCATCGTCGAGACCAGCGGCCTGGCCCATCCCGCACCCTTGGTCGCCTCGCTGCTGGGCGACTCGGCATTGACGCCCCGATGCTCGCTGTCGCAGGTGTTGACGCTGGTGGACGCCTGCCACGGCGCTCGCACGCTGGAGCGCTATGCCGAGGCGCGTCGCCAGGTCGCCTTCGCCGACCGGCTCGTCGTCAGCAAGACCGACACCGCCGACGCCGAGCAGATCGAGCAGCTCATGCAAGGGCTCGCCACCATGAATGCCGATGCGCCGATCGCACGCTGGGAGTGCGCAGACGCTCCGGCACCCCTGTTCCACGCGCCGGGCGCCGGTCCGCGCGGCCCGGTTGCAAGCGCCGAGGCCTGGATGCGCGGCCCGCTGCGCTCGCAGTATGCCGACAACAGCGCCGAACCCGACGCCCACGGCAGTGCCTTCGGGCAGATCACGACGCACGTCCTCCCGCTCACCGGCACCATCGAC
>NZ_JBFUMV010000090.1:0-612 GCF_054049175.1 Microbacterium sp. P5_E9
CTTCACTTGCGCAGATCGTCCGGGTGCAGGCCCAGACTATCGGCAAGACCCTCATGCGCCTCGAGGCGTACGGGTACGTCGTTCGCCAGCGCAGCCAGTCCGACCGCCGCAGCCAGGTCGTGTCCATCACCGCGGCCGGGACGTCCGCACGCGAAGAAGCACGCGACCTGGAGCGCTCAGTCCTGGCAAACGCGGACGTCGACACCGACACACTGCGTCTTCACTTGCGCAGATCGTCCGGGTGCAGGCCCAGACTATCGGCAAGACCCTCATGCGCCTCGAGGCGTACGGGTACGTCGTTCGCCAGCGCAGCCAGTCCGACCGCCGCAGCCAGGTCGTGTCCATCACCGCGGCCGGGACGTCCGCACGCGAAGAAGCACGCGACCTGGAGCGCTCAGTCCTGGCAAACGCGGACGTCGACACCGACACACTGCGTACAGAACTGCAGGCGATCGTGCGCGGCCTCGCAGCCCAGGCGGAAGAGACAACCCATCCCGCTGAACCAAGGGATCCCGGAAGCTAGACGCTGGTCGTTGACCGGCGCTCCCATGGTGGGGCTCGAGACGGGCCCCGTAGGGTTGGACCGTGAGCAAGACTCGGGTGGTCCCAACG
>NZ_JBFUMV010000091.1:0-611 GCF_054049175.1 Microbacterium sp. P5_E9
CTCGTAGATCGGGCCGTAGAAGATCTCGCGATCGGCAAAGGGCACGTTGGCGCCGCTGGACACGACTTCGAGCCCGCCCTTGACCAACTGCTCGATCTGCTGCTGCGTCACCAGGCGCGACCCGGCGCAGGGCAGGAAGATTTCCGCGCCCGCGCACCAGACAGCACGATTGATTACGTCGAAAGGAAGCATTCCTTCCGCGGCCAGTTGGTTGCCCTTCTTCTGCAGGAACAGCGTGCGGATCTGTTCGAAGCTGAAGCCGTCGGGATTGAGCAGCCCGCCCTCGCGATCGATGATGCCGACCACGCGCGCGCCGGCTTGCGCAAGATAGTAAGCCGCGGTAGAGCCCACATTGCCCCAGCCCTGCACGATGACGCGTTTGCCGGCGACTTCGCCGCCGTAGAGCCTGTAGTAGTGAAGCACCGATTCGGCCAGACCCCAGCCCGTGATCAGGTCGGCCACCAGGTACTTGCGGGCGGAGTCAGGCGTGTAGTGCGGGTCCTCGACAACCTTGGCCACGCCCATGCGCAGCTGCCCGACCTTCTGGATGCGCTCGCTGTCGCTCGGCTCGAAGTGGCCGTTGACGACGCCCTCCTGCGGATGCCACAAGC
>NZ_JBFUMV010000092.1:0-610 GCF_054049175.1 Microbacterium sp. P5_E9
CGCGGCAGTACGCTGTCGATGATCGCCATCACCGGGAACCAGGCGATGGCGAGCCAGACATAGTGGCCACCCATGAGAAAGCCGCCAAGGCTGACGATTTGTGTGACCGGCGAGAAGTAGTACTTCAGATAGTCGAGCATGGTGGCCTCCTGCAGGGCATTCAGAACACGACGACGGGCTTGATGACTGAACCGTTGCTCGCAGCGACGAAGGCTTCGTTGAATTTCTCGAAGGGGTACTGCTTGACCAACCGATCCACCGGCAGCTTTCCGGCCTGGAACAGTTCCACCAGCTTCGGTATGAAAGTTTGCGGATCGGCGTCACCCTCGACGATGCACTTCACGCCCAGGCCGCGCAGGTACAGGTCCATGATGCTCAAGGGGATCGGCGCCTCCGGTGGCGGGATGCCGATCAGACCGAGCATGCCGTTGGGCAGCAGCACGTCCACGGCGCTTTTCATTACCGCCGGGATGCCTGAGGTATCGATCGCATAGTCGAAGCCGCCGCCGCCCGCTTCCTTCAGCGCCGCGACGAGGTCCGTATGGCCGGTGGGGTCGATAGCATGCGCGGCGCCCAGTTCCAGTGCCAGGGCTCGGCGCTCTGCGCTGGG
>NZ_JBFUMV010000093.1:0-610 GCF_054049175.1 Microbacterium sp. P5_E9
GCTCAGGAGCCATCGCGGGCTCGGTGGCGCACGAGGTGCCCGGTGCGGAAGTCCACGCAGTGGAGTTCAGTGAATTCGCGCATGCCTGGGCGGCACGGAACCTGGCGCCGCTGGGCGTCAAACTGGTCCGCGGGGACCTTCGCGATGCGCTGCCGGAGCACAACGGAACCTTCGACGTCGTGGTGTCGAATCCGCCATACATTCCCGCGGAAGCGATTCCCAACGAACCCGAGGTGGCCCTGCACGATCCGCCCGAGGCGCTTTACGGCGGGGGAGCGGACGGAATGGAACTTCCGACGGCGGCAGCGGCATCCGCTGCCCGGCTGCTCGTTCCCGGCGGCTACTTCGTGATGGAACACGCCGAAGTCCAGGCAACGTGGATCGCAGCGATGCTGAAGAACTCCGGTTGCTGGTCCGATGTGACAACGCACGTGGACCTCAACGGCAAGGAACGTGCCACCAGCGCGGTCCTYGCCGAACCGTCCGACCATAGTGATGAAAGAATAGGCCAGTGACCACAACCTATGACTGTACGGCAGCCGACCAGCGGGCTGAAGGGCTGGAGCATGCCCAGCGGGCCATCCGCCAGCACAAATGCGTGGTGTTCCCG
>NZ_JBFUMV010000094.1:0-607 GCF_054049175.1 Microbacterium sp. P5_E9
GAGCTTGGCCATGTGGTAGCCCGGTGCGGCCTTGCCGCCGAAGACGAAGCAACGAGGCACGATGTCTTGCTGCGGGTTGCGGCGCAGACGCTGGTAAAGCGTGCTGATGTACAGCACGTTGAGGTGCTGGCGCTTGTATTCGTGTATGCGCTTGACCTGGATGTCGAACAGGACGTCGGGATCGACCACGACACCGGTGCGGCCACGAATGCGCTGGGCCAGCGCCTCCTTGTTCGATCGCTTGATCTTGCGCCATTTCTCCTGGAATGCCGGATCGTCGGCGTGAGCTTCCAGCCCCCTGAGCCGTGCAAGGTCCTTGACCCAGCCTTCGCCCATCGTTGCGTCCAGCAGCCGCGAAAGCCCCGGATTGCTCAGCACCACGAAGCGCCGCGGCGTGACGCCATTGGTCACGTTGTGAAAGCGCTCCGGCCACAACGCGGCGAAGTCCTGCAGGACGGTCTGCTTCAGGAGTTCCGAATGCAGCGCGGCCACGCCATTGACGGCGTGGCTGCCGACGGTGGCCAGGTTCGCCATGCGGATCTTCCGTTCGCCGGTCTCGTCGATCAGCGACAGCCGCCTCAAGCGCGCATCGTCACCGGGATAGCGT
>NZ_JBFUMV010000095.1:0-604 GCF_054049175.1 Microbacterium sp. P5_E9
CTCTCGCGCATCGTCGCGGCCGCCTGCGCCTTTGCATTCACTGCGGGCGCCGCACAGGCCCAGCAATACCCCTCGCGCCCGATCAAGATCCTTGTCGGCTTCGCTGCCGGCGGTGGCATCGACACGATCGCGCGCATCTATGCGCAAAAGCTTCAGGAGATCCTGGGCCAGCCGATCATCGTGGAGAACAAGCCCGGCGCGTCCGAGCTGCAGGCGATCACGCCGCTCATGAACGCGCAGCCGGACGGCTACACGCTCATGCTGACCAGCGCCAGCAGCATGGTGCGCGGCCCCGGCGTGCGCAACGACCTGCCCTACGACCCGCTCAAGCATATGACCTTCATCGCCAAGCCTGCGTCGGTTGAGGCGGTCTACGTGGTCAAGAACAGCCTGCCAATCAACACCGTGCCCGAGCTGCTAGCCTACGCCCGGGCCAACCCCAACAAGCTGAACTACGGCTCGGCCGGCATTGGCTCGTCTAACCATCTCTTGACTGAGCAGATGAAGATGCTCACGAAGACAGAGCTGGTGCACATCCCGTATAAGAGCGACGCCGAAGTGGCGCGAGAGATGGCGGCCGGCACGCTGGACTTCGCCATCGCGA
>NZ_JBFUMV010000096.1:0-604 GCF_054049175.1 Microbacterium sp. P5_E9
GATCAGCATGGCGCACGATCGATCCGCATTGCGCATCCCGACCGTCGAGAAGCGGCCTGGCTCCGTCGCATCTCTCAGCCGTGCGACGGGCTCCGCGGTCGGACAATCGCAAGCAAGCGCGCTGAGGCAGCGCGTCGGCAACCAGGCGACCCAGGCGCTGCTGGCAGGCGTCGTAAAGCCAAACGCCGCTCGCGCGGCGGCCAGCAGCACGACCGCGCCTGCCGCCGAGCCGGCAACGACACAAGCGGCTGCGACCGGGCGCACTACCTCCGCCGCTGCGCCGGGCAAGGACGTCGCATCTGCTCAAGTGGCCCCTGCCGCGAAAGCGGCCGTCCCGGCGAATGCGCGCGGCCCAGACGGCTCCGGCGCTGCCCCGGCTCCTGCGCCAGGCACATCGAAGGCCGGCGGCCCACCGGCAGCTGGCAAGGCCACTGATGTCGCCTCACTGGCGCGTCCGGGCGTAGCCTCCGAAGCTGCTGCGGCCACGCCGGCTCCTCCCTCACCACGCGAAGCGATCGGACCAGCAACCAGTGCCGTGCGTCATCGCGCCGCCACTGCGCGACAACACGCTCCGGCGGGCGCTGCGGTGGCATCTGCCCAGGCG
>NZ_JBFUMV010000097.1:0-600 GCF_054049175.1 Microbacterium sp. P5_E9
GTTCCATACCGGCGACATCGTCAACCGCTCGGCCGACGGCATGCTCCACTTCGTCGACCGGCGCAAGAACATCATCCGCCGCTCGGGAGAAAACATCGCCGCGGCCGAAGTCGAGGCGTTGCTGCAGACGCATCCGCTGGTCGATCAGGTGGCCGTGCTGGCCGCGCCCGACGAGATCCGCGAGGAAGAGGTGCTGGCCTGCGTAGTGCTGCGCGAAGAAGGCCGCGCCGATATCGACGCGGCAGTGCGCGCCCTGTTTGACTTCTGCAACACGCGCCTTGCCTACTACAAAGCACCAGGCTGGATGTGGGTGACGGACCACATTCCGACCACTGCGACGCAGAAGATCCAGAAGCATCAGATTTTTCCCCCGGGAGTCGACCCGCGCGGCCTGGCGGGCATGCGCGACCTGCGCAACTGGAAGAAGCGCAACCAGGCCGACTGGGCCAAAGGCCCGACTGCAGCTGGCCACTGACGAAAGATTGCCCATGCCTGTCCCAGACATCTTCAAGGGCGCGCTCGCGATCCCGGCCATCGGTTCGCCGATGTTCCTGGTTTCCTTCCCTGCGTTGGTCACCGCACTGTGCAAGGCCGGCGTGG
>NZ_JBFUMV010000098.1:0-599 GCF_054049175.1 Microbacterium sp. P5_E9
GCGTTGGACGCGAAAAAGACCAGTTCGATGATGAGGAAGAACCCGGTTGCAGCGAGGGCGAGCGCGAGCGGATAGCGCCAGCCGAACCGCACGACGACGAAAGTCATCAGTGTCGTCAGCACCATCGTGCCCGTGACGGCAATTCCATAGGCCGTCGCCAGCGCACTCGAAGATCCGAACATCGTCACCGCCAGAACCACGGCGCCGAACTGGATCCAGTTGACCGACGGGATATAGATCTGGCCCGTCTCGCGTACCGTGGTGTGCAGGATGCGAAGCCGCGGCAAGTACCCGAGCTGGATGGCCTGCTTCGTGACCGAGAACGTCCCGGAGATCGTCGCCTGCGAGGCGATGACCGTGGCTGCCGTCGCAAGCACCACCATCGGGTACAGCAGCGCATCGGACACCATCATGAAGAACGGGTTCTCGATCGCCTTCGGATCGAGAAGGATCAGCGCGCCCTGCCCAAAGTAGTTGATCGACAGTGCTGGCCACACGATGCTGAACCAGGCAAGCCGGATCGGCGACTTGCCGAAATGCCCCATGTCGGCATAGAGCGCCTCGGCGCCGGTGACGGCGAGGAACACGCCGCCGAGGAC
>NZ_JBFUMV010000099.1:0-598 GCF_054049175.1 Microbacterium sp. P5_E9
AAGTAGAGCAAGAGTCAGGCTCTCGGGGAGGGGAGTCTGCATAACAATCTTGGGCGCATTAAATCTCGAATGCGCTGCAGCGCATTCGAGATTGCTCGTAACGATGGTGGCGCAGCGCTCGTAGCGCTCGGCGATCAGGTCGTGCAGATCTTCATCGGCCGGCGCGCGCATTGGCTTCAGGCCGAAGTCGTCAATGATCAGGAGGCTCACGCGCGACAGCGTGGCCAGCTTGCGGTCRTAGACACCGGTGGCGCGCGCGGCGTTCAGGCTTTGCGTCAAGCTCGAGCAGGTGGTGAAGACCACGTCTACGCCCTGGCGCACCGCACAGTGCCCGAGCGCCTGGGCTAAATGGCTCTTGCCGATGCCGCTGGGCCCGACGATCAGCACCGGCGCCTTCTCCTGCAGGTAGCGCCCGGTGGCCAGATCGTGGACGAGCGCGCGGTTGAGCTTGGGCAGCCGCTCGAAGTCGAACTGATCGAGCGTTTTGGTGGCGCGGAACTGAGCGCGGCGCAGGCGCATGGAGAACTTCTTGCCCTCGCGCCGGGCGACCTCGTCGCCCACGAGCATGGCCAGGAACTCGGTGTAGGCCAGCTTGCCC
>NZ_JBFUMV010000100.1:0-597 GCF_054049175.1 Microbacterium sp. P5_E9
AAGATCAGCTCGCCGCCATGCAGAGCAGCACCCCGGAGGGCACCCCAGGCGGGAGAGCACCCGAGGACCAGAAGCGCCGCCAGCCCAAGCGCGARGCACTGCCGCCGCACCTGCCGCGCGTGGACCAGCGCATCGAACCGGAGGACACCCGCTGCCCGACGCCCGAATGCGGCCAACCGATGGTGCGCGTGGGCGAGGACATCAGCGAACGGCTGGACATCGTGCCGGCGCAGTTCTTCGTGCAGCGGCAAATCCGCGGCAAGTGGGCGTGCAAGTGCTGCCAGCTGCTGGTGCAGGAGCCGGCTGCCCCGCAGGTCTTCGACAACGCGCTGCCAACGCCRGGCCTGCAGGCCCATACGGCGATCAGCCGCTTCGTCGACCACATTCCGTACTAYCGGCAGGAGCAGATCAAYGCCCGCTCGGGCGTGCGCACSCCGCGCTCGACGCTGGCGGCCTGGGGCGGACAGACCGGTGCGCAAWTGATGCCGCTKTACGACGCGCACCGGGCGTTCGTGCTCAGTTCGCGCATCGTTCAAGCCGACGAGACGCCCGTCTCCATGCTGGACCCCGGTGCGGGCAAGACCAAGAAGGCCTACA
>NZ_JBFUMV010000101.1:0-596 GCF_054049175.1 Microbacterium sp. P5_E9
ACCACGAGCTCGGGAGCGCCACGCGCTTGGTCGCCGGCCTCGTGACGCAAGATGACGCAGAGCGCCTCGAGCTCGTCCAGCCGCCACTCGCCGTCGAGCCATGCGCGGCAATCGGCGCTGGTGCGAGTCAGCGTGCCCTTCGACCCCTGCGCGAGGATCTTCCTGGCCTGCTCGACCGAGATGCCCAACGTGCCGGCGATCGACTCTCGGATCGTGATGGCCGAGCCTTCGAGCTCGTCGGACAAGTCGGGGCGCACCTCGTGGCGCGAGGCGATGTCCTTCGGGATCAGGTACAAGTTCTCCGCGGCCTCGTCCATCAGGTCGGCCATCTCGGCTAGGTCCTGCCTTCGCAGCGTCGCTTTGGTCATTTGCCGCTCATCGTACCGCCGGCCCGACGGATCGGCTCAAGCGGTAGGTGCAGGTCGCGCTTCGAGTCTGGGGCTTGCGGGGCATGCTTCCGATGGTGGTAGTGCACCAGGCCAAGAAAAAGCCCGCCGAAGCGGGCAACGAGGACCTTGCTGTCTTTGAGGGGAGGAAGGCCACATCCTGGGCGTTCAGGGTGAACAGGCCATGAACGCGTCCGGGCGAAGGTAAGC
>NZ_JBFUMV010000102.1:0-588 GCF_054049175.1 Microbacterium sp. P5_E9
CTCGCCCCGCTGGCCCCCATGCATATCCGCTGACAAGCGCCTCATCTCCTATGGCGGACTTTCTATGTCCGAGACCACATGCAGGTTTAGCTCGTCCCGGTCTGACCTGTTTCACATCACTTCACTCTTTGCTGCCTCACTACCCTTGCGAAGACTGATCCATATCCTTTCTAACGTTGGTGGTCGATCATTTGGCTTTCTTCACCTCAGGCCGCTTGCGGCCTGAGGCTTTGAAAGCCCTGTTGGTAATCCTGCTGCCTGGCCGTCACGGCCCAGATCGTTCGGGCCATCTTGGCCGCCTGCGCCACAATCACCACGTTGGCGGGCCTGCGGCTCTTGAGCCCTTCGAGCCACGCCCCAGGCTCCTTGGCGTGCGTCAGCACACTTCTGGCACCGTGAATGAGCAAGGTGCGCGTGTACGTGTCCCCCCGTTTGGAGATGCCGCCGAGGCGCACTTTGCCCCCCGTGCCGGTTTGCGAGGGCACTAAGCCCAGCCAGGCGCAGAACTCTCGCCCTGACTTGAAGGCGCTGGCCTCGCCCATGGTCGCAATGGCCGCCGTCGCCGTGAGCAGGCCGACGCCCGGAATC
>NZ_JBFUMV010000103.1:0-584 GCF_054049175.1 Microbacterium sp. P5_E9
CATCGGTCACGCGGGATTCGGGCGCCGCGGCGCGCAGGTAGGCGAGCATGCCGCCCTCGAAATCGATCAGCGTGCCGACGACGTCGAACGTGAGAACCTTGAAATCTTGCAGGGACATGGGATTGCTCCAGTGATGAATGTGTCGGATTGAGAGGAGCATAGGCGGCGCTCTTTGCATGCCCGAACCGATCTGCGTCCGCGCAATGGCACAGAATTTCGTTGTCGGCGCCGCGGTCGGCATCTTCTTCGGCGGCCGCATGGCGGGGAGGAAGATGTTCGGCGATCTGGGCGGAACAATAATGTTCATCATCACGAGGGATCAGGTCACCCACGCACCCCGCTTCCTCCGTGAGGGGAGGGCCGCGCGATTGCAACCAGTCCCCTTCGATGCATCCGCGCCAACGTCCTGCGCAGCCGCCGCCCGAGCCCATGGCAGCACTGCGGCCCTGGTGGAAGTTCTGGCGATCCCCGGCCGCCCAGGACCGCGTTCCAAGGTGACCATTTGAGGAAATCCCAAACGCATCCACGCAAGCTGCACAGCGGCCATTTCGCCTTCATGCGGGCCCTGGCCCAGAGTTTGAATG
>NZ_JBFUMV010000104.1:0-583 GCF_054049175.1 Microbacterium sp. P5_E9
GTGTTGACGACGGTCATTGGCCATCAGGCGGAGAAAGGCTGGGCGATCGTCGACGCCGGGTGGATGGCCATGAGCCGCGACCGCGGCACCCAGCGCCAGAAGCACGACTACGGCTACGGCCAGGTCTGCAGCGTCGATGGCGAACTGCTGGATGGCTATGTGCTCAGCGGCGCGAACCAGGAGCACGGGATCCTGTCTCGCGTGGGCGAGCCCGACCAAGAGATCACGCAGCGGTTTCCGGTGGGCATGCAACTGCGCGTTCTGCCGAACCACGCTTGCGCCACGGGTGCGCAGTTTCCCTGCTACGAAGCGCTGGCGCCCGATGGCACGCTCCGCACGTGGCCCCGCTTTTACGGATGGTAAGACCATGGGCCATTCGTCAATCATCGATCGCTTCAGGAGCGCTGGCCGTCTGGAGCGCGTGTTCATAGACGGTGAATGGGTGCTGCCTCATGGGCAAGCTCGCGCCTCTGTCATCGACCCGTCGACCGAGGAGCCTGTCGCGGAGATCGCGCTGGGCGATGCAAGTGACGTCGCTGTGGCGGTGGCCGCGGCGCGGCGCGCCTTTGCCACCTGGTCCGTG
>NZ_JBFUMV010000105.1:0-579 GCF_054049175.1 Microbacterium sp. P5_E9
GAGCGGTTCTTCGGCGCCATCTAGATTCAGCTTTTGCCGAACTTTGCCTTGGCGGCGGCCATATCGGCCTTGGAATCACTGCCGGCGAATCAACCACCTGACCCGCCAGTAGCGCCGCCCGCATTGACGATTGTRCGCTTGCGCACAGACGCAAATGAAAAGGTTGACGATATTGGCCTTAGCGGCGCCATTTCTGCGCGGACTCTCAACAAGGTGCCCGCGCGATTTCAGAAACAACGGGTCCCGTTCTCAACCGCTTGCTCGAAGCGCTACCGCCAAGAGACAGAGCGCGCCTGCTCGGCAAATGCGGCAGAAAGGGGAACAAATGATCAAGATTGGAATCGTGGACGACCATGCCATCGTGCGCTCCGGCTTGTGCCAGTTCTTCTCGGAGCAGGTCGACCTGCGCGTCGCGGGCGAAGCAGCCAGTGGTCGCGAAGCAATCGAGCTTGTGCGCACCACCGAACTTGATGTGCTTGTGATGGATCTCGCGATGCCCGGGCAAAGCGGCATCGACGCGTTGGCGATGATCCACGCCAAGGCGCCGGACGTCGGCATCCTGATCTTGAGCGGCTACCC
>NZ_JBFUMV010000106.1:0-578 GCF_054049175.1 Microbacterium sp. P5_E9
GCCGCGCGCGAAGTGCAACAGCAGGATGAACAGCGTCGCAAAGGCCACCGCCTCGAGTTGCCCGGCACGCTGCGTGAGCATTGGCAGCACGTCCTGCAGGCCGTTCTTGAGGATCAGCACCAGGGCCGAGCCGACCAGCGCGCCCGCCAACTGCCCGAGCCCGCCGGCCACCGCCATCAGCAGGTACTCGATGCTGGCGCGGACGTCGAATGGCGACGGGCTCACGAAGCGGTTCATGTGCGCATAGAGCCAGCCCGCTAGGCCCGCGAACAGCGCCGCCGTGACGAACAACGTGAGCCGCACGCGGTAGGCATCGGCGCCGACGCTGGCCAGCAGCGTGGCACCGCCACGCAGGCTGCGGATCGCACGGCCCGGCCGCGACTGCAGCAGGTTGTGGCTGAACAGGAAGGCCAGCCCGACCAGCGCCCAAATCAGGTAGTAGATGGCGCGCGGATCGGCCAGCGACCAGCCGCCGATGCGCAGCGACGGAATGTTCGACAGCCCGGTGTGGCGCCCCAGCGCATCGACGTTGCCGAACAGCATCGCGATCGACAGCCCCCAGGCGATGGTGCTGAGCG
>NZ_JBFUMV010000107.1:0-576 GCF_054049175.1 Microbacterium sp. P5_E9
TCCTCGTTCTCGTAAGAGGCGAACAGGCGCGCGCGGTTGAAGAATCGCTTGACGTGGCGTGGCGTCGGGTCGTGCTCGACGACCACCGGATTCCAGATGCGTAGCGCCTGCATGAAGCGGCCCGAATCGACCGGCCGGATCGCGCCGCCGAGCGCGATGAACACCTTGGTCCGGTTGCGCCGGTACCAGCGCCACCCGAGGCCACCGCCGACGATCACGAGCGCCAGCACCAGGGGGACCCAGGGCCATGGGGCGCCCGCCGTCGCGCTGATGCCGACGTCTTGCACCGACGTTTCCAGCTTCGGCCGCAGCGCGGAATCCGCACGCGGCGGTGCATCGGGTGCGCGCGCCGAGGCGGAGGCACCGCGCTCCGGCGCCATCGGACGCGACAGCACCTGCTGCGCCTTGCCGTCGCCCGAGGCGTGCAGCCAGCCGCCCAGATAGAAGATGCTGGCGAGTGCAGCCACGAGGCCGAAGATCAGCAGCCAGCGCAGAACCGTGCCGGGCCAGCGGGTTGCGTCGGAGGCCGCCGCATCCTGCTTGCGATCGCGCAGCAGTTCCTCGAGTGCGGCACGC
>NZ_JBFUMV010000108.1:0-574 GCF_054049175.1 Microbacterium sp. P5_E9
TCTCTGGACTCGGCTTCGGCGTCCGAGACTGTCCGGGTGAGCTCGTTTTCGGCGAGGCAACACAAGCCGTCTTCGGCCGCAGCAGGACCGTCGACCTAGCGACGGACCCTAGCGCCGCACTTGAGAAGCACTCATAGGTGCTACGAAGCTATTGCTCAACCTCCTGTCGTGATTTGGACGGAGGCTCCGTCACTATGTCCCCGACGTCGCCTTAGAGGACGCAAACATGAGATCTCATTTCGTCGCTGTGAGCCAAACCGCACTTACGATTCTTCCAGCGGGGCCAGCGGGGCCCGCGGGGCCAGCGGGGCCAGCGGGTCAGCGAACGCGACAGCGCTGTCCTTGGCACGACGGACTACCCTCCTGTTTCGAAGCCGGGGTAGAGCGTCATGCCGCCGTCGATGAAGAGCGTTGTCCCGACGATGTAGTCCGTGAAGTCCGACGCGAGCCAAACCGCCGCACGCCCTATCTCCTCGATCTCCCCGATGCGCTTGTAGGGCACCAGTTTCATGAGCTCCGCATACGCTTCCGGTGTGGACCACGCGGCGGTGTTGATCGGCGTCCGGATGGCGCC
>NZ_JBFUMV010000109.1:0-572 GCF_054049175.1 Microbacterium sp. P5_E9
AGGCGGGCCGCCAGTTGCGCCTTGCTGCGTGCTTGGTATGCCATCTTCATGCGATCTTTCTGGGGCCGACCGAGGGCGTCGCCATGCGAGGCAGCCGGACGAGCCGTTTCACGTGGATGCCGGGGGTCACGATCGCCTCGGGATCGATTTCGCCCAGCTCCCGGACTTCGCAGACGCTGGCCACCGTGAACTTTGCCGCGGCAGCCATCACGGGGCCGAAATTGCGTGCCGCCTTGCGGTACACCAGGTTGCCCCAGCGGTCGCCAGCCTCGGCCTTGACCAGTGCGACATCGGCGAAGATGGGGTACTCGAGCACGTAGTGCCGGCCGTCAATCTCGCGCGTCTCCTTGCCCTTGGCAAGCTCCGTGCCGTAGCCCGTGGGGCAGAACACCCCGCCAAGGCCTGCGCCCGCCGCGCGGATGCGCTCCGCCAGGTTGCCCTGCGGCACCAGTTCGAGTTCGATCTTCCCGCTGCGGTACATGCCATCGAAAACATGGCTGTCGACCTGGCGCGGAAAGCTGCATACCACCTTGCGCACGCGGCCTGCCTTGAGCAGGGCGGCCACGCCGAAC
>NZ_JBFUMV010000110.1:0-572 GCF_054049175.1 Microbacterium sp. P5_E9
GGTCGGAGGAGCCGGAGCCGCCGTGGAACACGAGGTCGAACGGGTTTTCCTTGCCGATCTTGGCACCGACCTGGGCCTGGATGTCCTTCAGGATCTCCGGGCGCAGCTTCACGCCGCCCGGCTTGTACACGCCGTGCACGTTGCCGAAGGTCAGGGCGGTGATGTAGCGGCCGTTCTCGCCGGCTCCGAGGGCTTCGATGGTTGCCAGGGCGTCTTCCACCGTGGTGTAGAGCTTCTCGTTGATCTCGTTTTCGACGCCGTCTTCCTCGCCGCCGACGGTGCCGATTTCGACCTCGAGGATCATCTTGGCAGCAGCGGTGCGCTCCAGGAGTTCACGGGCGATGCGCAGGTTTTCCTGCAGGGTCTCGGCGGAGCCGTCCCACATGTGCGAGTTGAAGAGCGGGTTGCGTCCGGCCTTGACCTCGGCTTCGGAGGCTGCCAGCAGCGGCAGGACAAAGCCGTCCAGCTTGTCCTTGGGGCAGTGGTCGGTGTGCAGGGCGATGTTGACGCCGTAGTTCTTGGCCACTTCGCGGGCGAAGGCGGCGAAGCCCAGGGAGCCGGCAACCATGTCC
>NZ_JBFUMV010000111.1:0-568 GCF_054049175.1 Microbacterium sp. P5_E9
CTCCCATTTCGATGGCGGACAGAGCGGACGTTCGACTCTTCGAAGGCAAAGGTCGCTAGAGGGCAAGTAGGGGGCTATGACTGCAATGCCTTGGGACCGGCCGCCCATACCGAGGTGTCCTCGGGCACTTGGATGACTGGAAACGGGCCCGACAGCGTACGTTCGCCGTCCAACCGAGAAGGACCGCAACCGCTGCATAGCTGCTGCACGACGGGCGTTGGTGGGGGGCAGGGTAGGGCCCTCTGCAGTCTTTTGCCCTCGGCCGCCCAACGACCGCTATGCAGCCCAAAACGGCAATTGAAGACTACGCCAGGAATGCGCTCGTGCTACGCCTCCGCGAGGAGCGCTGGCGCTTGTGCCGCAGCGCGCGTGAGCGTATTCAAAGACCGTGAGTGTTGCAAAGGACGTTCGAGAACATTCCGCCGTCCACGGGCAAGTCCGTTCCCCTGATCCAGGCTGAGCCATCGGACATCAGAAAGGCGATGACCGGCGCGATGTCCGCAGGAGTTCCGGGGCGATCCATCGTCTTCATGTCCTCTTCAGCGCGAGCCCCGAGCGTCTCGATGAA
>NZ_JBFUMV010000112.1:0-567 GCF_054049175.1 Microbacterium sp. P5_E9
ATCCTGATCACGCCCAGCGACGCCAAGGCCATCATCCCGGCCATCAAGAAGGCCCAGGACAAGGGCGTCATGGTCATCGCCCTGGACAGCCCCACCGATCCGCAAAGCGCCACCGACGCCCTGTTCGCCACCGACAACTACAAGGCCGGCGTGCTCATCGGCGAGTACGCCAAGGCCGCGATGGCCGGCAAGCCCGTGAAGATCGCCACCCTCGACCTGTTCCCGGGCCACCCGGTGGGCGCGCAGCGCCACAACGGCTTCCTGCAGGGCTTCGGCCTGAAGAGCAACGACGCCAAGAACAACGAACTGGCCCGCCCGCCCGAGGTGGTTTGCATGGCCGACAGCTTCGGCGACCGCGCCAAGGGCCAGACCGCGATGGAGAACTGCCTGCAGAAGAACCCCGACATCACCCTGGTCTACACCATCAACGAGCCGGCCGCCGCCGGCGCCTTCAACGCGCTGCAGAAGTCCGGCAAGGACAAGAGCGTCATGATCGTCTCGGTCGACGGCGGCTGCGACGGCATCCGCGACGTGGCCGCCGGCAAGATCGCCGCCACCTCCCAGCAG
>NZ_JBFUMV010000113.1:0-567 GCF_054049175.1 Microbacterium sp. P5_E9
GCGCTGGACAGCCCCTGGGTGCTGGACATCGACGCCAGCATCAAACCGCTGTACGGGCGGCAAGAAGGTGCCGAACTGGGCTACAACCCGCACAAGCCCGGGCGCCCAAGCCAAGTGCTGCACACCTACTGGGTGGGCAACCTGCGTCTGGTGCTGGACGTGCAGGTCAACTCTGGCAAGCAACACACCAGCGTGCACGCCAAGGCGGGGCTGGCCCGGCTGCTCGACGAGCTCGGCGACAGATGCCCGGCGCTGGTACGCGGGGACTGCGGCTACGGCAACGAGGGCATCCTGGTCGAGCTGGAGCAACGCGGCCAGCCCTACCTGCTACGGCTGCGCCAGACCAAGAAGGTGCAGCGCCTGGTGGCCCGGCAGTTCAGCCGCATGGACTGGAGCCGGGCGGACGCGCAGGGCTGCCAGGTGGTCGAGGACTGGCTCAGGCTGGACGGCTGGAGCGCCAAGCGGCGCGTGGTCATCGTGCGCAAGCGCATCAGGGAGGGTGTCGCGCGCGAACGGCGCGACGAGCGAGGGCAACTGCGCCTGGCGCTGGCGGACATGGCAGTACTC
>NZ_JBFUMV010000114.1:0-565 GCF_054049175.1 Microbacterium sp. P5_E9
GCGTTCAGGTGGTACAGGTTGCCGAAGAATTCGTCGAAGCCGTGGTTCGTCGGCAGCATCTYGTYGMGGTCGCCGAGRTGGTTCTTGCCGAACTGGCCGGTCATATAGCCGTGGTCCTTGAGCAGGCCRGCAATCGTCGGRTCCTCGATCTTCATGCCCTCGGGCGCGCCYGGCAGGCCCACCTTAGTGAGGCCGGTGCGGATCGGCGACTGCCCAGTGATGAACGCCGCGCGGCCGGCCGTGCAGCTCTGCTGGCCGTACCAATCGGTGAACAGGGCGCCTTCGTTGGCGATGCGATCGATGTTGGGTGTCTTGTATCCCATCATGCCGCGGTTGTAGGCGCTGACGTTGAACACCCCGATGTCGTCGCCCCAGAGAATCAGGATGTTTGGTTTCTTGTTGGCCATGCCTTCTCCTGTGATCGATGAATCGATTGACGCGAGCGCACCGACAGCAGCGCCGTTCGGGCGACCGAGCTCAGAATAGGGCAGTAGCTGAGGAATGCAAGCACCGATACAAGAGGCGTTGGCGCCACCGCGAGGCTTGCTACGCCGGAGTCTCGAAC
>NZ_JBFUMV010000115.1:0-564 GCF_054049175.1 Microbacterium sp. P5_E9
GCAGGTGGCGCAGCATCTGCTCCTGCGTGGGGCGCAGGCCCTGCGCCGGAAGGGGTGGGGTCTGGGGCATGGACTGGATATTCCTCGATCGGGCGACGCCCAAGGCCATGMCTGTGGCACAGGCGAGGATGCCGCGGCTGCGCGCCGCGGCCGGTCTCACTCCTTGACCGACCCGGTCAGCCCCGAGACGTAGTACTCGACGACGAAGGAATAGATGAAGGCCACCGGCAGCGATCCCAGCAGCGCCCCCGCCATCAGCGGCCCCCACTGGTAGACGTCGCCCTGCACCAGCTCGGTCACCACGCCGACCGGCAGCGTCTTGATTTCCGACGAAGAGACGAAGGTCAGCGCGTAGATGAACTCGTTCCACGACAGCGTGAAGGCGAAGATGCCGGCCGAGATCAAGCCCGGCACCGCCAGCGGCAGCACGATCTTGACCAGGATCTGCCAGCGGCTGGCACCGTCGATCAGCGCGCACTCCTCGAGCTCGGCCGGGATCGAGCGGAAGTAGCCCATCAGCAGCCAGGTGCAGAACGGGATCAGGAAGGTCGGATAGGTCAGCAC
>NZ_JBFUMV010000116.1:0-564 GCF_054049175.1 Microbacterium sp. P5_E9
GTCCCGGTTCGAGAGCGTCTGGCGGCTCGAATGGACGGATACTTGGTCGGGCGTCAAAGTCGGCCGCAGGCAGTTGTAGTGGCTGGCAAGCCACCTATTTTTCGGTCTGTAGTTCGGAATGGCTCGATGCGCGGCAACATGGGGTTCCGTTCAGTGCGCCTCCGGCCCAAGGCGTCCAGCAGACGCGTTTTCGCTTCCAGTGAGTAGACGGCGGACCGCGTCGGCATAGATGACCTCGGAGTCGTCCTCAGGCATGTATCCGAGCACCCGGCGGGCCGATTCGAGGGACCAGAATGCGCGGGTGTTGCCGGAAATGCCGTAGGCGACAACCCACGGCACGGCGTCATCGGGCCCGACCAGGGGCGCTTCCAGGGCGCAGCGAAACAGCGTGGCGCAGTCGCGATCGCTCAGGTAAGCGCCGAGGGCGCGCTTGAGCGCCGCAGGGCCGACAGGCCGGGGCAAGCCCGATTGCGGCGCCGGCGCACTTGGTTCGAACTGGGAAATGTCGATGGGGTAAGGCGAACCGATCCGCAGCATCACGGCTTCCATGCGCCGGCCGAAAGT
>NZ_JBFUMV010000117.1:0-564 GCF_054049175.1 Microbacterium sp. P5_E9
CTGAATGCCAACGGCATCCAGGTCGGCGAGTTGGCCAGCGACAAGCTCGCGAGCGTGCCCGAGGAGGCCGACGTCTCCGCCGCCATCGCCGTGATGGAATCCCATGGCGTCGGGCGCGCGCTGGTGATCGACAGTGCCAAGCATGTCACGGGCATCGTCTCGCTGGACGACCTGATGGACGAATGCGCCAAGGAACTCGCCGGCCTGGCGAGGGTGATCCGCAGCGGCATCCAGAGGGAAGTGGCCGAAACGAACACCGCCCCGCCCCCGCCGAAGCCTTTGCCCTTGCGCTTCCCCGCGACGGGCACGGCCGGCCGGAGCTCCGTCCCGGCGCCGCATTGACCGGCTTCATGACGCGGCCCCCAAGGAAGCGCATCCTCGTACCCATTGACGGCAGCGCGACCGCCGAACAGGGCCTGCGCGAAGCGATTCGGCTGGCCGCAGATCAGAAGGCTCGACTGCGTCTGCTGTACGTCATCGACGACTTCCCGATGCTGGTCGAGTTGTCGAGTGTCGCAAACTTCGACGAAGCGCTGCAGAAGTTGCGCGACTACGGGCAGCGGC
>NZ_JBFUMV010000118.1:0-562 GCF_054049175.1 Microbacterium sp. P5_E9
CGTCAGGTTCTTCCCGTTTGGGATGAATGCCTCATCCCTTCCTTCGAGTTCGTCTGCTCGCCGACGTGTTCTTCCGACGCAGATCCTCCGGTCGCCATCACGGTGTCTATGTCTCTATTGCGATGCTCCCTCGGCGGAATCAGGGTCGAGGGGTCCTCTGCAGCCAACTTCGGGTCTTCTGAAAGTTGGGAGTTCTTGCGCGCGCGTGGCATAGGCGGTACCTCCAAACGTTCAACCTACCGTAGACCTTTGCAGTCAACGTTGCAAGTAGGGACGAGCCGCAGAAGGGCTATCGCAAGAAACGCACCGCCCGGCTCTCGCCCTGCGGTGCCTACCGCTTCCGGCTCACCCGCACATGGGATGATCGGCCGGTCGTGCTGGTCTGCATGTTCAACCCGAGCGACGCCGACCACCGGTCGACGACCCGACGGTCACGCTGCTCTGCCACATCGCCAGTCACAACGGCTTCGGCGGCATCGTGGTGGTGAACGCCATCCCGCTGCGCAGCCCAGATCCAGCGGGTGCGATCGACATGGCCACCGCGTGGGACACGAGCCAGGAC
>NZ_JBFUMV010000119.1:0-562 GCF_054049175.1 Microbacterium sp. P5_E9
GCCCCAGGTCATGGTAAAGGACTCCCCCGCTGCCAGCCAGCGCAGGCCGTCGCCGCTGTTGAACGCATTTGCCGGGCCGGTCATGGGCTCGATGGCCACAGCCTTTGGCCTGCCGGGGAACTTGTCCGTGACGAAGACATGGACGTAGCCGCACGATTCGTCCTGCCAGAGGCTCACGCTGCGGCCATCGGACGCCTGCAGCGTTTGCCGCGCCACGCCGCCGTCGAGCACCAGGTCCGTGTAGGCGACGTCGATGTCCAGTTCGGCAACGGTCCGGCCGCCGCGCAGGTCCAGTTCCCCGCTGACGGGCTCCGCGCTGCGGGGTATGAGGCGTTCGTCCGCAATAAGCCGGCTGCCGGCGTCCACCGTGAGGACTAAATCCTCGGCAGGCACGTCACCTAGCCTGAGGTAGGGGTGGGAGCCGAGGACGAAGGGTGCGGATGACTGGGAATCGTTCAGGAGCGTCTGGCGGACCACCAGGCCCAGGTCCTCAGCCAGCTCGTACTGCACCCGATGCCGGACCAGGAAGGGGTATCCGTGCTGGGGGAAGATCGGGGCTTCC
>NZ_JBFUMV010000120.1:0-558 GCF_054049175.1 Microbacterium sp. P5_E9
CGATCGCGACGCGCGCCTCGAAGCTGTGCGTGGCGCCCGGTCAGACGCTGTCGCGAGGGGCACTCCCTTGGTCGCCGAAAGACAGTGACCATGATTCACAACTCCAGGAAGCCGACGTTGCCGAAGGTCGGCTAATGGCCGCGAGCACCAGTTCCCGGCCGTGCCTGGCAGCAGACCTTCGAGGTGATTCGCCCGGTTGGCGAAGGACTGCTTCTAACGGCGAGTTTGGCGAACAGGCAKTCCCGGCCAACAGCGGTCAGTCGCGAAGATCCGCTTTCGGGAACTGTGGTCTTCCACATCGTGGATGTTCACTCATCCCGTTCTGGTCGCGGACGGAAAATGCGAGACCGAACTCTCGAAGCGATGACATGCCCGGCACGAAATCCGACACCGCTGCGACCCTCTTCAAGTCCGCGAAGGCCTTCGACGCGTGGCTGAAAAAGCACCACGCCACGTCGGACGGGCTGTGGTTGAAGATCGCGAAGAAAGGCGCCGGCGAGCCCAGTGTTACCTACCCCGACGCCGTCGAGATCGCGCTGTGCTGGGGCTGGATAGACG
>NZ_JBFUMV010000121.1:0-556 GCF_054049175.1 Microbacterium sp. P5_E9
CCTCGACACCATGATCCAGCACAGACGTAAACTCACGCTCGACGCCCACCACCTCGGATGGCTCAAGGCGCGCCACCACTTCATCGTCAAGCCAACGGGCAACTCCGCGCATCTGCCACTTGGGCCGTTGATCGTGTGGAATGACGATGAAATTGCGCCTGGGACTGGCTTTCCAATGCACGGACACCGCGATGTCGAGATCATCTCTTACATACGCGAAGGCGTCGTCTCGCATCGGGACAGCGCAGGTGGCGCGGGCGCCACTGCCGCTGGCGATGTGCAAGTCATCAGTGCCGGATCTGGCATCCGGCACGAGGAGTTCAATCGCGAGAAAACTCCGTTGAAGCTCTACCAGATCTGGATCGAATCAAACCAGATTGGCGCAGAGCCTCGTTGGCAGTCGAAGCCATTTCCGCGCACCCATCGAGCTGGCCAATTGATCACTCTGGCCAGCGGCCTGTCAGGCGACGACGACGCACTGCCGATACGGGCAGATGCGCGGGTGATGGGTGTCACACTGAAGGCCGGCGAGATCGTCAGCCACTCCCTCTCGACG
>NZ_JBFUMV010000122.1:0-553 GCF_054049175.1 Microbacterium sp. P5_E9
GTTCGATGCCGATGACCGTGCCCAGAAAGCCGCAGATCATGAGGGCCGCGTGCACCAGCAGCACCTGGCCGGTCCAGGCGAAGGAAAGCGGATCCGGCACCGCGACGCCGAGCCGCCAAAGGCCGCCCGCGATACCCGCCACCAAGGAGACGGCCACCAGCGCACCGAACACCACACGCGCGAAGATCCACATACGGGTTGTCGATGCCCGGCGGCGGCCTCGCACGGCAGGACGTTCGGCGTTCACCATCCCATGAACCGTCTGGCGTTGGCGCTCATGCGGTCTGGGGTCCAGGGCGGCTCCCACACCAGTTCGATGCAGATCCTGAGATCGACCGGCACGACCTTGTCCAGTTCGAGCTCTGCGTCCTCGATGATGAGATCGATCACCGGGCAGGCGGCTGAAGTCATCGTGATCAGCACGTGCGCGGTCTTCGTGTCTACGGTGACGCCGTAGATGAGGCCGACATCGACGATGTTCATCGAGACTTCCGGATCGACGACGCGTGACAGCGCTGCGGCGATCGGCTGGCGCAAGCCTTCCGGTCCGTCG
>NZ_JBFUMV010000123.1:0-553 GCF_054049175.1 Microbacterium sp. P5_E9
CTGGGCGCACATCGCGGTAGGGACGCCCATTACTGGGCGCCCCCCGCACAGATCCGGACGTGCCCAATTMACGCACTAGATGTGTTCGACCACATCTAGTGCSTAATGTGGCGTTGCTCCATATGTGGCTGCCGACGGCGGCTCCCTGGGAGGACGAACTGCTGGACACCACATAAATTTCGCGGCGGCCGTACTGTCGGGTCCCCTCAGTTCCCACAAGGGAGATCCGATCATGTTCGAGACCTTGTATCGGTACTCGCGCGTCCTGGCTCGTCATCTTGACGGAGCGGCGGCCGAGGAGCGCGATCGTTTTGTTTCCCACTTCGCCGCTTCGGGTGCGGCGAGCGGGTCGGTGTCGCAACTTGCGAGCGAGCTCCTCGTCGTCGCGCAGCGCCTGGACCTCGGCGGAACCAGGGCCGTCACACCACAGGAGATTGCATCGGCTGCCGATCGTTGGGTCCGACACCAACGACGACTCGGGCGCATCACCACCGCGCGCTATAGCCGCGAGAGATTCGTGCAAGTAGCCACCAGCTGGCTGCGGTTCATGGGG
>NZ_JBFUMV010000124.1:0-553 GCF_054049175.1 Microbacterium sp. P5_E9
TGTTCATCGCTGTGTCACCTCGCCGCCGGCGCCATCGCCAGCCGCTGAACGCCGGACGGGCCGGCGACGAGCAGCCAGTCGGCTTCCATCGAGACCACGTCGAAAGCCGCGCCCAGCCCGGGCATCGGCGCCATCGGCACGAAGCTGTCGCCGAGCGCGGCGCCGACCAGCACCTCGCCCGCCTGCGTCGCCAGCACGAGGCGGCCATCGGGCAGGAGCACGCCGCCGTTGACCGCCGCGCGGGTGCCGGTCGCCAGCGGCTTCCAGTTCGCGCCTGCGTCGGTCGAGCGCCAGGCCGTGCCGCGCAGGCCGAGGGCGACGATCGCGTCCTTCGAGGCCGCCATGCCGAACCAGGTGCCGGGATACGGCGTTTCGATGCGCACGAAGCGTCCGGCCGCCGCGTCCAGGCGCATGACCAGGCCGAGCTCGCCGACGATCACCACCTGGTCGCCGGCCTGGCGGATGGCATGCAGTGAATAGCCGTCGCGGTTGTCGGTGCGGTCGAGCCATGGCTCCCACTTCGCGCCGCCGTCCGCCGTGTGCAGGATCAGGT
>NZ_JBFUMV010000125.1:0-549 GCF_054049175.1 Microbacterium sp. P5_E9
GCCAGAATCCTCACCTTCCCCGTCTTGGCGAGTTCGATGGCAGTGGCGTCGAACGTGAGGTCCACGCGGCCTGCTGCCACTTCGGTCAGCGCACTCGAGGTGGATCGGTAAGGAATATGGACAAGCTGCGTGCCGGTCAAGGACTGGAACAGTTCGCCGCCCAGATGTGCCCCGCTACCCGGGCCGGCGCTGCCGTAGGTTAGCTTTCCGGGATTTTTGCGGGCGTAGTCGATGAACTCCTGCAGGGTTTTCACCGGCAGTGCCGCGTTCACGACCAGCGCGATTGGATACACCGAAGCAATTCCGACTGGCGCAGCCGCGGTCACGGCGTCGTACTTCACCGAGGAGTCGACCAGCGGAAGGATGCCGTAGGCGATGTTGGTGAGCAGCAGCGTGTTGCCGTCCGGCTTTGCCGCGAAGACCGCCGACGTTCCGATCCTGGTGCCTCCACCTGGCCGGTTCTCCACGATCACCGGTCGTCCCAGCACCTGACCCAGTTGCTCGCAAATGACGCGGGCCCCGATGTCGGTGATACCGCCAGCTCCATAC
>NZ_JBFUMV010000126.1:0-548 GCF_054049175.1 Microbacterium sp. P5_E9
CGGCGGTCCACCGCACTCACCTCGCCGAGCATGACCGACAGGTTGGCCTGTTGCTCGGCCAGTTGCCTCAGCGGCGCGGCAATGTCTGCCGGCGCCAGCACAGCGGTGGCGACCTGATAGAGCAGCGGCTGGAAGATGTGATGGTTGCGGCGATCGATCAAGAGGACGTCTGCCTTGCAACTGCGAAGCTCGCGCGCCGCGGCGACGCCGGCGAACCCACCGCCCACGATGACGACGCGTGGAACCGCCATGGGTGCTTGTGTCATGTGCGAGCGCGGACCGCCAGGAGCCCGAGCAGGTCCTCGTCGCGTTGTGTGGCCAGGTCTTCCAGCGACCGCGTGCCGGCTTCCTCCAGAACGCCGGCCACGATCTTCTTGCGCAGTTCCGGCGTGATCTCGGGCGACCCCAGCACCTTCCACCAGGCAGTCATCGGCCCGGTGAACTGGTCGAAGAAGTGCTCGATGCCACCTTCGCCGCCGCCCAGGTGGAACAGCAGGTTGGGACCCATCACGCCCCACCGCAGACCCGGCCCCCAGCACACCGCGGTG
>NZ_JBFUMV010000127.1:0-547 GCF_054049175.1 Microbacterium sp. P5_E9
GTTCTGCAGCTCACCAGCGCGCTGGGGTGTCCAACAGCTCGCGATCTGAAACCGTCCACAGGCGCCGGCGCGCCTTTTTTATCCGTTCAATTTTTAAGGAGACTCCCATGCTGGGTCAAATGATGCATCAGCCCCTGCTGATTTCTGCTTTGCTACGCCATGCGGAGCGCCACCACGCGGACCAAGTGGTGGTGTCGCGTCGGGTGGAGGGCGATGTCCACCGCTGCACCTACCGGTGTCCTACGGCCTGGATCGCATCGATCCTGAGCGCGACATCAGGCTCAACCTGATCGAGGCCGGTCCGCGCGTGCTGCGCTCGCTGYCCGAGCGCATGTCCGCAGCGGCCACACAGTTGCTCGAGAAGATCGACGTTCGCGTGCGGACCAGCGCCAGGGTGACCGCCGTCACCGCCGCCGGTGTGCAGCTCGCGAACGGAGAGACCGTTCCCGCTGAGCTGGTGGTGTGGGCTGCCGGCGTCAAGGCGCCGGCATTCCTCGCCCAACTCGACGGCCTGGAAACCAATGGCATCAACCAGCTTGTCGTGAAG
>NZ_JBFUMV010000128.1:0-547 GCF_054049175.1 Microbacterium sp. P5_E9
GATGGTCGAGCGCTACTTGAACTTCTGCCGCGCCAACGGCGTCAAGCCGGTCGACGTGAGCAGCTTCAGCGTCTGAGTCCGAACGATCCGACCGAACTACCGACGCACCCCATAAGGAGACACCCAATGAACAAGCGCTTCAATCCCGCCCGCCGACTGCTGCACCGCGCCGCGGTCGCCGGCGTGATGCTGTTGGCCGCCACGGCGGCCGGCGCCCAGACCTGGCCCGACAAGCCGATCCGGCTCGTCGTCGGCGGCCCGCCGGGCGGCGCGGTGGACGTCTCGGCGCGCGTGCTCGCCGAGCGCCTGACGCCGCTGCTCTGCCAGCAGGTCATCGTCGAGAACAAGSCCGGCGCCGCCGGCTTGCTCGGTGCGCAGGAGCTGCTCAAGTCGCCGCGCGATGGCGCGACCTTCATGGTGCAGCTCAGCGGCCTGGTCTCGGAGATTCCGCACGCGTTCAAGGTGCCGTTCGACCCGTTCAAGGCGCTGCGTCCGGTGGCCGAGCTCAACCGCGGCGGGCTGGTTCTGGCAGCCAACGCGCAACTGC
>NZ_JBFUMV010000129.1:0-547 GCF_054049175.1 Microbacterium sp. P5_E9
CGCTCGCGCAGCGCCTTCACGCGCCGCTGGGCGGCCGGCCCGACCCAGAACGTGGACAGCACGCTCGGAAAGCGCGACATCTGCCCGGCGAGAACCAGGTTCTCCTCCGAATCGAGCGTCGGGAAGACGACCGTCTTCTGGAAGCTGCGCAGGAAGCGCCCTTCGCGAGCGATCCGGTTCATCGGCCAGGCCGTGATGTCCACGCCCTTGAGCAGCACCCGGCCCGCGTCGCTCTTCTGCAAGCCCGTGCAGCAGTCGAAGAGCGTCGACTTGCCCGAGCCGTTCGGTCCGATCAGGCCCATCACCTCGCCGCGGCGGACATCGATGTCCACGCCTTGCAGTGCGGCCACGGCGCCGTAGTTCTTGCACAGACCTTCGATGCGCAGCATGACATCAGTCGACATGGTGCTTCTCCTTGCCGGCTCCACCGAGGCGGGCGATACGTTCGGCCGCGCTCTGGAACAGCGGCGCGAGGCCTTGCGGAAACAGGAACACGAGGCCGAGAAGCACGAAGCCGTAGATGATCATGCGCAGCTCCGGCGTGATC
>NZ_JBFUMV010000130.1:0-546 GCF_054049175.1 Microbacterium sp. P5_E9
GGACATGACTTAGCGGGCAGGTCGCCTTCCACCCTGGAGAATCCGCCATGACGTKTGATACAGCCGCCGGGCGAATCCAATCTGCACGGCCACATAGCGCTCCGTGACTCCAAGCTCAGCGGCCAACGCCGCCAAAGCCCTGGCGCGGTCCGGCCCTCGCAAGTCGGGTCGAACAATGGTTGCCGCAGTTTGACGGAGCACCGGCGTGGGCAGGCATTCTGCCGCACGCTGGCAAACGTCCCCGATATGGCGCATTTCTTTCGGGTCAACCTCCAGTGCGTTTTGAACAGTCCTCGCCGTATGGCGCACTACCGTCGCCGCATGCCATCGGCGGCGGTCCTGTGGCGAAGGCGGACCGTACTGGCGTGGCCCAGTCAGACTGTCAACGGCAAGTACCCATACTCCGCCCGGCACGTTTGCCCGGGTCAGTTCGATGATTTTTCGTGCCCATTCCTGATCGATGATTTTCTCAGCACTTCGATCCACGCCGCCGATAACCAGCATCGCCAGAGCATCGAGCGACGCCGATCCGTCCGGATCCCCGGC
>NZ_JBFUMV010000131.1:0-544 GCF_054049175.1 Microbacterium sp. P5_E9
GTGATGGTCACGGTCACCAGCTGGGTGGCCGTGCCGTCGTAGGACACCGCGATGAAGCTGTCGGTGAGCGACTGGCCTGCGCCCAGTTGCTGGATCGCCGCCTGGCTGTTGTCACCAGCTGGGTGGCCGTGCCGTCGGAGGACACCGCGATGAAGCTGTCGGTGAGCGACTGGCCTGCGCCCAGTTGCTGGATCGCCGCCTGGCTGTTGCTGGCGGTGTAGCTCCAGCTGCCATCGGCCGCCAGCGTGAAGCTGCCGAAGCCATTGTTGCCGGCGGTGCCCGCCTGGRCCGCGAAGCTGGACTGGCCCGCRTCGACATCGGCRATCGTCAGCGCACCGCTGGYCRCGAKGTTGSCASCGACCACCGCCACGTCTTCTTGCACYGCACCGCTKGCCGCGCCAGCGATCACCGGCACATCGTTGSTGCCSGTGAYGGTSACGGTCACCARCTGGKTGGCYGTGCCGTCGAGSGACACCGCGGTGAAGCTGTCGGTGAGCGACTGGCCTGCGCCCAGYTGCTGGATCGCCGCCTGGCTGTTGCTGGC
>NZ_JBFUMV010000132.1:0-543 GCF_054049175.1 Microbacterium sp. P5_E9
GCCCCGGGCGGATGAGATGGCCGAGCGGCTGCACATGTCGAGCCGCACGCTGCATCGCCGACTGGTCGATGCCGGCACCAGTTACCAGGACATCATCGATGGCATCCGCAAGCGCCTGGCCATCGAATTGCTGGCGCGCACGGAGCTGTCGGTGGACGAGATCGCCGAGCGCAGCGGCTTCGCCGACACGTCGAACTTTCGCAAGGCGTTCAAGAAATGGACCGGCCAGACGCCGGCCTACTTTCGAGAGCGTCGAGGCTGAGGCGGGTTGCGCGCACGCACCGCCGGGTTGGGGGTACGCATAGTTGGGCGCCGAGCGGGGCATTCGACGCTCGCGGGTCATTGTCAAGGCGGGAGAGCTCGCGGCCTATCCCGGTACCCACCTAGGCCACGTACGTGTTCCTGCGTGGCCGTCCGGATAGCGCGCCGCATCGCAATCGCGAAAATCCTCAGGGCGGGGTGCGAGCGATCACTGCGATATCAGGTCGTCTGATCTGGCATGGGTACCGCAAGCGGTCCGTCTATCCGGACGTGAAAGGAAAA
>NZ_JBFUMV010000133.1:0-542 GCF_054049175.1 Microbacterium sp. P5_E9
AGTCAATGCCGAGCATCGCGAATGGCAGATCGGCCGTCACCTTTTCGAAGGCCTCGATGACCAGCATCTGGTCGCGCAATCTCATTGCCACGCATTCCGTCCAACCGCTGGCGATGTCGGTCAGCGTCAGGGTGTGAACGTAGTCACCGTCCGTCTTCGGGCCGCCGCAGTGTTCGACCATGTCGATCTCGAAGAAGCCTGGCGCCGGATCCCGCCAGTCGGCGAACGTGCGCACCGGAATGCTGCGTCTGATGGCCGCGCCCACGCCAGTGCGGCGCCTGCGCTTGCCGTCGATATGCAAACGCGCATCGGCCAGGACGCGATCAATGGTCGCTGCGCTGACTTGCAAGACCTTGGTCTTGACGACCGGGTCCAGCTCGAGGTGGCCATGGCGTTCCATCGCATCGACCAACATCGGGATCAAGGCCTTCAGCCGCTTGCCGCAGACTCGATCGGCGGCCTCCCACAGCACCGTCAGCGCTTGCCGCACCGCCTCGTCATACAGACGATTGCGTGCCCGCGTTTCCTTCGTGGTGGCCTCT
>NZ_JBFUMV010000134.1:0-542 GCF_054049175.1 Microbacterium sp. P5_E9
GCCGGATGCTGCGCGACACGCAGCATTCCGCCCAGCAARTSGAACGCSAGCTTCGCGATCAACTGGCCGGTCAAGCAGGCCTCCTGGCGCAGGCCCAGTCGCAAGGCTCGGCGCTGCAGCAGCGGCTGGACGATCTTCAAGGGCAGCTTAGTGAAGAAAAGAAATCGCATGATGCAACCCGCGCGCTGCTCACGGGTGCATTGGCCGCGGTGCGCAAGCCGCAGGGGACCCGCAAGTCCTCCACTGGCTTGGGAAAAGCCTAGATGGCCGCCTATCCAGGCAAGGCGACCATCTAGTCGCATCGCTGCTCCGCGCAGATTAGGGCTCCGTTAGAGCAGACCTTCGGCTGTCCGTCTCATGCAGGATATGTCTGTTGCCTCTATTCATTTCTCTCGGGAACGCAACGATTTCGTCGCCCATTCAACCCAATCCGGGCAATGAGTTTGCAGGAACTTCGTCATTCGTGCGATTGGCAGTCGCGCTCCAAAAAGGGACTTCCAACCATCGAGAATAATTCGGAAATAATCACTTGGTGCGTCAAC
>NZ_JBFUMV010000135.1:0-542 GCF_054049175.1 Microbacterium sp. P5_E9
ACAAGTGGGTGTCGCCGAACAGCGAGTTCTTCCAGCCGCCGAAGGAGAACGTCCCCACCGGCACCTGAATGGGCACGTTGACGCCCACCATGCCCACCTCGACGTCGAACTCGAACTGGCGGGCCGCCCCGCCGTCGCGCGTGAAGATGGCCACGCCGTTGCCGAACTCATTGTCGTTCACCAGCCTGACGGCGTCGCTGTAGCTGTCCGCGCGGACCACCGAGAGCACGGGACCGAAGATTTCGTCGTCGTACACCTTCATGCCCGGCTTCACGTGGTCCACCAGGCTGACCCCGATGAAAAAGCCGTCCGAGTCGAAAGCCTGCTCGCGGCCGTCCACCACCACGGTGGCGCCTTCGTTGGCTGCCCCTGCGACGTAGGAAGCCACCCTGTCCCGGTGTTCCTTGGTGATGAGGGGACCCATCTGCGAGGCCGGGTCCGTGCCGGGGCCGATCTTGAGGTCAGCCATCCGGGTGGAAATTGCCTCCACCAGGTCGTCGGCGATGTTGCCCACCGCCACGAGCACGGAGACGGCCATGCAC
>NZ_JBFUMV010000136.1:0-541 GCF_054049175.1 Microbacterium sp. P5_E9
CATCAGAGCCGCGTAGAGGCGCTCAGGCGAGTTTCGTGCTGCGGTTGGTCGCCCGGCACATCGAGTGCACCTTCGACGTCTCCTACGCAGAAATCGAGCGCGCCGCGCCGCAGAATCCGAGTTTTTCAACAGAATCGGCCCACTCCTGCCGGTCAGCGGATGATGATGGTGCCGCGCTAAGCACGACGCGGACTTACACGCTTTTGATGTCGCATGCTCTCGCCGGTTGCGACACCATTACCCGCTCGCGCTCCGATTTGCGTCACCTTTTTTGATCCGACCTGGATGGTGAGGACAGTGCTCAGACCTGCCTCGAGCATCTGCTTTCCGGCACCCCTGGGGAGATCGCGCCAATGCGGCGCCAAGGCCGCGGTGACGGCCCATGGCGCGACCAACGTGGCCATTTCGACCGACAACAGCGCCACGCAGTCACGGCGCGTTATTCGATCACCTGGTCGGCACGTGAGCGGCACTGTGCCGATCGTGGTTGCACGACCATCGTAATCGCAGTCCAATAAAGCCGCGGCCGTATCATGATAAT
>NZ_JBFUMV010000137.1:0-540 GCF_054049175.1 Microbacterium sp. P5_E9
CATCCTGAGCGAACAACGAGCCCCTTTGATGCACCTCTCGCTCAGGCGTGGTTGCCGCGCGCGGCTTTTCTCGCCCGTTGGCATGCGGCTCCTGAAACTTTGCATGCTCCGCGAAGACCTTGCCAGCGAGACCACCGGGCTGCGCCGGGTCTCGATCGCCGCCCCGCAATCAGCTGCTATGTGAGCCGCCGCAGATAGTCGTCCACGCTCTCCGAGAGCTGGTCGTCTTCGGGCATGCTGCCGCCGGGCGTGAAATGGTCGACCACATCCGGCAGAAGTTCCGAAAGGCCGCTGCGCGCCTCGTCGTCGCCCATGCCCGCCTGCTGCGCGATGCGGTGCAACTGGTCGTGGCCCAAGACCTCGTCGATGGCATGTGGCGGCAGAGCCTCGTTCGCGCCGGTGCCGACCCATGAGTCGGCCTGTTGACCGTAGCCCTTCTGCGTGAACTGGCCGATCAGGTCGCCGATGCCGCCCAGGCCACCGGCCGCGCTACCGCCTTGCCGGCCGCGCTGGCTCAACATGCTGAGCACTACGGGCAGC
>NZ_JBFUMV010000138.1:0-540 GCF_054049175.1 Microbacterium sp. P5_E9
GCGCTCCTGCCGCTGGTGGTTCTGACTGCGGTCGTCATGGGCGGCTTGGTCGCTTGGACATTCACGCGCAAGGCGAACAAGCTGGCGCGCAAGCCGACGCCTGAGTCGCTGACGCAGATCCTGTCGAGGCGCTTTTCTGGCGTTGTGCCCGTGATGCACCTGGGCTCGCAGCTGATCCTCGACCAGTTGCCGAAATGGCGCCGCCAGGTCTGGCCGGAGGAGGTGCTCATGAAGCACAAGATCAAYGGCAAGCCSATGCTSACGGACAACAAGGTCAACCTCGACCAGATCCGCCWGTAYTTCCAGGGCGAGCCGAARCTSATCAAGGGCACGAACCGSCTCAAGAGCCACATGCTGGGCATCCARCTYGTCTCSRTCMTSCACGAYCGCGGCAAGRAGGTGGTSTAYCCSGATCGCATGAGCCCGRCSGGCAAGGTCATGTACGCGCTSCTGGTCGCGCACGCYTTCGGYGGCAAGGAMGGCAAGAAGGACTACGAGCGCGCGATGAACGAGCTCAACTACTCGTGCACGGCCCACCCG
>NZ_JBFUMV010000139.1:0-538 GCF_054049175.1 Microbacterium sp. P5_E9
GCGGAGCACGGCGAACTCATCCGTCACCGCGCCGCCGACTACCTGATGCCCGATGCGCCCCGCGTCGGCGGGATCACGCCCTTCCTCAAGGTTGCCGGCCTGGCGGAGCAGGCCGGCCTCGGCCTCGGGCCGCACTTTGCGATGGAACTGCACGTCCATCTTGGCGCGGTCTACGCAACCGAGCCCTGGGTCGAGCACTTCGACTGGCTCGAGCCCCTGTTCAACGAACGCCTCGAGATCAGCAACGGCCGCATGCGGGTGCCGACCCGGCCGGGCCTCGGGCTGAGCCTGAGCGACCAGGTCAAGGGCTGGACGCGCGAAGAGGCCGAGGTGGGCAAGCGCGCCTGACATCACACGCCCCCGAAACTCCGAAGGACCCTCATGGCTGAAACCCTCACACCCGCGCCGCTCACCATCCGCATGCACGCGAACGACAACGTCGCGATCGTGGCCAACGACGGCGGGCTCGCGGCCGGCACGGTCTTTCCTTCGGGCCTCACGCTGCGCGAGAAGGTGCCGCAGGCGCACAAGGTGGCGC
>NZ_JBFUMV010000140.1:0-537 GCF_054049175.1 Microbacterium sp. P5_E9
TAGTTGCCGATGACCAGCCCGCTCGAGAAGATGGATCAGCCACTAGCCAAACCCTCCGTCGTTGCCGATGGGCTGACCCCTGTCTTCCAACTGAACCTGAGGCACCTGCGAGGACTGATCGCAGTGCACGAGCACGGCAGCATCAGCGCCGCGGCGGTCGCCGTGAGCCTCAGCCAGCCGGCGCTGACGCAGGGCATCCTCAAGCTGGAAAGTCAGCTCGGCGGGGTCCTGTTCGAGCGCCGCTCGGGCGGCATGACGCCGACGGCGGCCGGGCAACTGATGCTCGAGCGCGCCACTGCAGGCATGCGGCATCTGACCGCCGGCAGCAGGCTGATCGCCGGAACGGCTTTCGAGCCCGACCGGCGGTTGACGATGACCCAGCTGCGCGCCTTCCTCGGGCTCTTCAAAGCCGGCAGCTTCGCGGCTACTGCGATCGACCTGGGTCTGTCGCAAGCGGCCGTGCATCGGGCCGTGCGCGAGCTGGAAGAGGCGCTCGGAAAGAAGCTCGTGGAACGCCGGGGGCGAGGTGTTCACATG
>NZ_JBFUMV010000141.1:0-534 GCF_054049175.1 Microbacterium sp. P5_E9
CAGTTTGCGGAACCCCTCGGTGCCGTCGATCGGGCCCGGCGAGATCGAGTTGATGCGCACGCCCTCGCCGCCCCACTCGAGTGCCAGCACGCGCGTGAGCTGGTCGACGCCGGCCTTGGCGGCGCAGGCGTGGGCCTGGTAGCGCATCGGCACGAAAGACTGCGGCGCCGTGATGTTGATGACCGAGGCGCCCGGCTTGCGAAGGTGCGCGTGCGCCTGCCGCAGCACATGGAAGCTGCCGACCAGGTCGATGTCGACCACCACCTTGAAGCCGTTGGACGACATGTCCTTGGCTTCGCAGAGGAAGTTGCCCGCGGCGCCCGACACCAGCACGTCGATGGCGCCGAAGCGGTCGACCGATTCCTGCAGGGCGCGGCCGACGGCGGCGAAGTCGCGCACGTCGGCACAGACGCCATGCACCTCGCCGCCGTGGCCGCGCAATTCACCGACCGCCGCCTCGACGTTCTCGGACTTGCGGCTGGCCACCGTGAGCCTGGCGCCCTGGCGCGCGAACGCGTGAGCGATGCCGAAGTT
>NZ_JBFUMV010000142.1:0-531 GCF_054049175.1 Microbacterium sp. P5_E9
GTCGAGGTCGTGCTCGATCAGCACGAAGCTCATGTGCGCCGGCAGCGAGCCCAGCAGCGCGACCAGTTCGCGCCGCTCGACCGGCGACAGGCCCGCGGCCGGCTCGTCGAACAGGATCAGACGCGGTGCGCCGGCCAGCGCCATGCCGATCTCCAGCTGGCGCTGCTGCCCGTGCGCCAGGTTGGCGACCCGCTCGTCGGCGATGTGGCTCAGGCGCGCGCGCTCGAGCAGGTCGCGGGTGGCGCGGGTCGAGGCATGCCCGACGCGCGCGCGCAGGAAACTGAAGCGGCCGCTGGCGACACCGCGCACCGCGAGGAACAGGTTGTCGCGAACCGTCAGGTCGCGGAACAGCAGCGAGGACTGGTAGGTGCGGCGCAGGCCCTTGCGGATGCGGTCGTGCGGCGGCAGTTCGGTGATGTCCTCGCCGAAGAAATGGATGCGCCCCGCGGTCGGCGGGAAGTCGCCCGTGATGGCGTTGAAGAGCGTCGTCTTGCCGGCCCCGTTGGRGCCGAGGATCGCGTACTTCTGGCC
>NZ_JBFUMV010000143.1:0-530 GCF_054049175.1 Microbacterium sp. P5_E9
GCTACGAGGTCGGCCCGCGTGTCGGTATGGCGCTGCACGGCGCCCAGATGCTGTCGCGCGGCTGGCACTCAGGGTCGGTGTTCGGCACCCATGCCGCCGCGGCCGCGGTCGGCAAGCTACTCGAGCTCGATGCGGGCCGCCACGAAGACGCGCTCGGTCTTGCAGGCACACAGTCGGCCGGCCTCATGGCCGCGCAGTACGAGGCCATGTGCAAGCGCATGCACCACGGCTTCTCGGCCCGCAACGGGCTCTATGCGGCGGTGCTGGCCGAGGGCGGCTACACCGGCATCAAGCGGGTGTTCGAACGCCCCTACGGCGGCTTTCTCTCGACCTTCGGCGAAGGGCACGATCCCGACGCGTCGCAGATCACGAGCGGGCTCAGCGAGCGCTGGGAGGTCGAGCGCATCGTSMTCAAGCCCTACGCGGCSATGGGYGSSATCCATTCSCCGCTCGAYGCGCTSTTCGACATCGMSGCGCAGCGCGCCCTGAAGTCCGACGAGATCGCACGCATCGAATGCGAGGTCTCGCAT
>NZ_JBFUMV010000144.1:0-529 GCF_054049175.1 Microbacterium sp. P5_E9
GTCAGCCACTGCGCGGCCGAGCGCCGTGCCCAGGTCGGCCCACAGGCCGTGGGCCCATTCGTCGAAGGCGCCGAAGAAATCGCCGCCGGCATCAGCCTCGCCGCGCGCTCGCAAGCGCAGCGCACCGGCGGCGGCGAGTGCCGCGTCGACCCGCTTGGGCACCGCCTGGTAGGTGCGCGCCCATTGCCGGTTGCCGCAGCCCAGCACCGCGAAGCGCACGCCGTCGAGCGTGCCCGCCGTGCAGCCCTCGATCCACGACAGGAACTTCTTCGCGTTGTCGGGCGCCTGGCCTTCGTAGGAGGCCGTGACCACCAGCACCGGCGTGCCGGCCTTCAGCTCGCCCGCGTACTCGTCGAGCGTAGCGACCGTCGCCGCATAGCCCTGGCGCGGCGCATCGGCCGCGATGCGCCGCGCGAACATCTCGCAGGAGCCGGTATTGCTGCCGTAGAGCACCAGCAGCTTCGGCGCATCGGCCGGCAGCGCGACCTCTTCGGCCGTGTCCCTGACGAGCCGCTGCGGCACCGAGGGC
>NZ_JBFUMV010000145.1:0-528 GCF_054049175.1 Microbacterium sp. P5_E9
CCAATCAGCCCGCCGGCCAGCAGCACGGCCGGCAGCACGATCCAGGCACCGGCCATCGTCATCAGCATCGGGGGCCTTCGTGCCTACTCGGCCTTGATGTTGGCGGCCTGCACCACGGCGGCGATCGCCTTGCGTTCCTTCGCCAGGTAGTCGGCGAAGGCGGGGCCGGAGATCAGCTGCGGCGTGACCGCGACCTCACCCAGCTTGCGGGCGATCTCCGGGTCCTTGAGCGCGGTGTCGAGCGCGGCCACCCAGGCCGCCGTCACGGCGGCCGGGGTGCCGGCGGGCGCCAGCACGCCGAGCCACGAGTCCATCTCGAGGCCCTTCAGTTCGGGTGTTTCGGCCAGCGCGGGAATCGTCAGTGCGCTGGGCGAACGGGCCAGCGAGGTGACGCCGAAGGCCTTGACCTTGCCGTCCTTGATGAAGGCCTGCGCCAGCGTCAGCGGCAGCACGGCCAGGTCGACCTGCCCGCCCGCGACATCGGTCAGCACCTGCGGACCCGACTTGTAGGGCACGTGCACGATATCG
>NZ_JBFUMV010000146.1:0-528 GCF_054049175.1 Microbacterium sp. P5_E9
CCCAACGTTTGCCTCAGCGGCTCCTCATGATGCGCGCAGTCCAACGAGTTCTCTCCGTCTTCGAGGGCTTCACGCAGCTGGAAAGCAGCCTCTCACTGCACCAGCTTTCCGAGCGCATCAATCTGCCCAAGTCCACCGCGTTCCGCATCATCCAGAGCCTGCAGAAATCCGGCTACCTGGTGCGGCTGGACGATCAGCAGTACTGCCTCTCCTTCCGCTTCACGCGCCTGGCTGGCTTGGTGGCCAGCACGCTGGGCATCCGCGAGATGGCGCGTCCGGTGATGGCTAGGCTCGCGGAAACGACCGGCGAAACCGTGTCGCTTCAGATGGTCGACGCCGAGGAACGCGTGTGTATCGACGAAGTTGTCACCGCGTCGCCGCTGCGTAGTGTCTCCCAGCCCGGTGAGCATGTGCCGCTACTCGCGGGCGCGAGTTCGAAGATCTTGCTGGCGCACCTGCCACCCACGGAGGCATCGCAGCTGATTGCCCGACTGGCCGCAAAGGAAATGCGTACGCTCGCCCATGTGC
>NZ_JBFUMV010000147.1:0-527 GCF_054049175.1 Microbacterium sp. P5_E9
GCACATCGATGCGCCTTCCGCCGAGATGTCGCTACAGCAGTGGCAGCAGGTGATGGACTCCAACGCCACTTCGGTGGTGACCGCCTGTCAGGCCGCCTACCCGCACCTGGTCGCCGGCGGCGGCGGAATGATTGTCAACATCGGCTCCTTCTTCGACAAGCTGGGCGTGAAGCGGAATCTCGCCTACTGCGCCAGCAAGGCGGCGGTGGGCGCCATCACGCGCGTCCTCGCGGTCGAATGGGCTGGCAAGGGCATCCGCGTCATGGACGTCGCCCCGGGCTACATCCTCACCGACCTGAACGCCGATGCGATGGCCTCGGGCGGGCCGCTGCGCGCCTATCTCGACAAGCGAATTCCTGGCCGCGAGCCGGGAACCGCAGCCGACGTCGGTGCACTCGTGGCTTCCCTCTTCACGCCCGCCGGCGGCTTCCTCACCGGCGAAACCATCTACATCGACGGCGGCCAGAGCATTGCCCATTGACACTATGAACATCCTCGAACGACTGGATTCCCGCATCGTCCTCAAC
>NZ_JBFUMV010000148.1:0-527 GCF_054049175.1 Microbacterium sp. P5_E9
GCCTCGAACCCTTCGGCAGCCGGCTCGCGAGCCACTCGTGCACGTCGGCCCGCACATTGCGGCCCGCCAGAAGGAAGTCTTCGAAGCGGCTGGGCACGTAGGGCAGGTAGACCAGCTTCATGCCAGCCTCCTCCGGCGTGCGGGCTCCCTTGAGCGAGTTGCAGGCCTTGCAGGCGCTCACGCAGTTCATAAAATCCCATGCGCCGCCGCGGCTCTCCGGCAGGACGTGCTCGACGGTCAGGTCCTGCTCGCGAAAGCGCTGCGCGCAGTAGGCGCAGGTGTGCCGGTCGCGAACGAAAAGCTTGCGGCGGCTGAAGGATGGCTCCTGGTCGAACAGGTTCACCCTCGCGCAGCCCATCAGGGCGATGATCGGCGAGATGTCGATTCGGGACTGGACGCCCCGCGCCACGTTGAAACCCCCGCGCATCGTTGCCAGCGGGCCGGCGCCGTCTTCCCAGACAACGGCGCCAGTGGCGTAATGCGAGGCAGCTTGCTCTTGCGAGATCCAGGCCTGAGGCGTTCCCTGG
>NZ_JBFUMV010000149.1:0-527 GCF_054049175.1 Microbacterium sp. P5_E9
CTATTAGTTCGAGCGCGCTACACTAGGAGCGTGTCGGGCTTTCCCGCCTACCCCGAGTGGGCGGCGGCTTGGACAATCGCGCCAGTTTAAATAGACCTCCACTGCATGAGCCGCTTCATTGCCGTAGATCGAGASACCGCCTACTTGCTGCCGCCGTCGGTTGATGAATGGCTACCGCAGGATCACCTGGCCCGCTTTGTCGTGGAGGTGATCGACCAGTTGGACCTGAGTGAGCTGGTGCGGCAATACGCGGGACGCGGCAGCAATGCGTACCACCCGGCRATGCTGCTGGGCTTGCTGGTCTATGGTTACGCCACCGGGGTGCACTCGAGCCGCAAGATCGAGCGGGCCTGCCACGACTCGGTGGCATTTCGCTTCATAGCCGCCAATACCCAGCCCGACCATGACAGCATCGCCACGTTCCGGCGGCGCTTTCTGCCACAGATCGAGGCGCTGTTCGTGCAGGTGCTGGTGCTGGCGCGCGAGATGAAGTGCTTGAAGCTGGGCAACATCTCACTGGACGGCAC
>NZ_JBFUMV010000150.1:0-527 GCF_054049175.1 Microbacterium sp. P5_E9
GCTGAAGGTACAGGCCGGGCGGCTTGCCTGGCTGTTTGGTTCGCCCGGAGGCGAGACAACACCTTGCGCCGGGCGCGCAGCTTCATCAGGTCTCCGGAAGTTCAAGCACTTGGCGGTGCCGGAACCGGGCCCGCAAGAGGGCCGTGAACCACCAGATCAACGCCACGTTGGCAAATAGGCCGACGGTGACGATCATTGCCGCTCGATCTGCGAACCCTTGGCTCAGATCTAGGAGCAGAAGAGCCAGTGACCACGGGGAGAGCGCAAAGGATGGCGACCATGAGGAGAATGCTCTGTTCGCTCGGACGGAGCGTGGCAACGGCCAACGTCGCGGCGATAGCGGACCACGCCCCCGGCAACCACCAGGAATGGCGATACAGAGGCGATAGGTGATGCGTGGTCATGACGGAAATTGTGCGGGCGCGCGGCGATGACGCCCGGGCAATTTCACACGCAAGCCGGTTGGTTAGCGCTCCTGTCGCGCGCTGCCCACAGAAGGCAAATGGCCATTCGACTGACTTGACGCC
>NZ_JBFUMV010000151.1:0-527 GCF_054049175.1 Microbacterium sp. P5_E9
CGGCGACACCGACGTCAGCGGACGCGCGCCGCACCAGATCGCCCGACTCGGCGTCGGCCGCACCTTCCAGACGCCGAAGCTGCTGCCCGACATGACCGTGCTCGACAACGTGCGCCTGGGGGGTTTCCCGAACGAACGCGCCACTGCGGCGGAGATCGCGCTCGGCCTGACGCGCGCGCGCCGCGACCGGCGGGACGGCTCGGCGGCGGCGATGGCGCTGCTGCGCTTCGTCGGCCTCGGTCACCGCGCGGACGACCTCGCCGGCGACCTTCCGCACGGTCAGCAGCGGCTGGTCGAGATCGCCCGCGCGATGGCCGGTCACCCGTCCCTGCTGCTGCTCGACGAGCCGGCGGCCGGGTTGTCGATGGAAGAGCTGGACCGCCTGGGCGCGTTAATCGAGGCCATCGTGGCGCTCGGCACCACGGTGCTGATCGTCGAGCATCACCTCGAACTGATTGCACGCATCAGCCGCTCGGTCACGGTTCTGGACCGGGTCTCGGTGCTGGCAGCCGGCACGCCGGAGGAAG
>NZ_JBFUMV010000152.1:0-526 GCF_054049175.1 Microbacterium sp. P5_E9
GTCCCGAAGGATCGTACGGCGGCGAGCGTGCTGCCTGTTGATTCCCCACCTACAATTATCTATCCGGCGGGGCGGATTCAACGCGAACCTTTGCGCCGCCGCGGGGCGGCCATCGCGGCTGCCCCGGCAACCCGTTCGGCCAGGTTTCAGGCAGATCGGCAGTGCAGCGTGGTCCGGCCAAAGCAGGCCGTGGATGACGGTCCTGCAAAGGAGCATGTCGATGCGGTCGCCAGGGAGATCCGGCACGCGCCTGAGAGGCATTTCGGTCAGCGTCGCGGCCGTCATCGTGGCTCTATTCGTCGTCGGCCGCATCACCGGCGTGCTGATTGACTGGCTGTGGTTTTCCTCGGTCGGCTATGTCGGCGTTTTCTTGACGATCTTTGTCACCCGGGTGCTTCTGTTCGTCGCCGTCTTCGCTATTTCGGCGGGCGCGATATGGGTGTCGGGATGGCTGGCGCACCGCTATGCGAGCCAGTCCGGCACCTGGAAGGTGGGGCCGGCATTTCCGCCGGGCACGCCGGGGGTG
>NZ_JBFUMV010000153.1:0-525 GCF_054049175.1 Microbacterium sp. P5_E9
ATCACGAAAAGTAGGCGGTCAAGGCGGGCGGTTGGAGGTCTGGGTGAGCACGCAGAGTGTTGTGACTGCGATGAGGGTTCTTGAAGCCGTGTCAGACAACCAGCCAGCGGGGCTTTCTGAACTGAGCCGGGACACCGACGTTCCCAAGGCCACCGTGCTGCGTATGCTGCGGACACTTGGCGAGCTCGGTTGGGTATCGCAATCGGAAGCGAACGCCGGGAAATGGGTTCTGACCAATCACGCTTTTGCCGTGGCCAGCAGGGGCAGCAGCGGTTCCTTGATTCGCGACGTCGCGATGGGGCCGTTGAACGCCCTGCAGCTGGATACAACGGAGACGGTGCACCTCGCCGTGCCGGATCGCCGGTCCATGGTGGTCATCGAACGGCTTGACACCCCGCACGTCCTCCGTGCGTTCCTTCCCCTGGGTTCGCGGGTCCCCATGCACGCTTCGGCGACCGGGATCGCTTACCTGGCCGCGGCAACGGACAGCTATCTTTCCGAGTACCTGTCCGACCCCCTGGAAGC
>NZ_JBFUMV010000154.1:0-525 GCF_054049175.1 Microbacterium sp. P5_E9
GGCCTGACGATAGCGACCCAGCCGAGTGGAACCCGGCGTGGCAGCAGGGCCTCGTCGAGCGCCTCCAGCCGCTGCGCGGGCGGCGCGAGATGCAGGGCCTGCGATCGCTGGCACCACTGCCACACCCGTCCCCCTGCAGTCTGCCAGCGCAGCAGCAGCTCGGCCGGCAACCCGGCTGACGGATCCACGCCAAAGCCGATGAGCGCCCATTGCAGTCCCAGCGCGTCGTCGCTGAGAAGTGGTCCGCAGCCAGTGGCCGGCCGGACCCAGCCTTGCGGCAGCATGCCACCGGCACGCAGCCGCTCGCTGCCGCGCACGCGCCAGAACAGGCCCTGGTCGAAGGTGTTCTGCGGCTTGACCTTCATGTCCTCGAACACCGCGCGGCCAGCCGGCAGCAGGCGCAGCAGGCTCATCAACCCATGCACGGCGAACGCGGCGGCGCGGTTCTGCGGCATCACGATCGCGCCGAGCATGCGCGCCAGGCGGATGATCTTCCTGGCGTGGGGCCGTCGCTCGGTGTCGTAG
>NZ_JBFUMV010000155.1:0-525 GCF_054049175.1 Microbacterium sp. P5_E9
GGCGGCGTCTCGTTCTTCACCGGCCTGAACGCATCGAGCACGGCGTTGGCCATCACCGCCAAGGTGGCCGGAATGAACGCGTTGTTCCTCGACGCCACCGCCACCAGCGACGACCTCACCGGCAAGAACTGCAACTCGAACTACTTCCGCATCGACACAAGCGACAGCATGGTCATGAACGGCCTGCGCACGCAGCTGCAGGAGAGCGGGATCAAGTCCTGGGACCTGCTCATGGCCGACTACGCGGTCGGCCACGACTATGCCAAGAAGTTCAGCGCGCTCGTCCAGGACAACGGCGGCACCATCGAGAAGACGGTCTTCGCGCCGATGACAGCGAGTGATCTCGGCTCCTACATCTCGCAGCTGAATACCAAGCCCGCCGAGGGACTGGCCATGCTGTATCCGAGTTCGGCCGGCATCGCGTTCGCCAAGCAGCAGCAGCCATTTGGCCTGTTCGGCAAGTACAAGACCGTGATCTCGGCCAGCACCGTCAACGAGGTCCTGGTGGGCGGACAAGGCGACAGC
>NZ_JBFUMV010000156.1:0-524 GCF_054049175.1 Microbacterium sp. P5_E9
ACACTTGATCTCCGAGCTCGCGCGGCTTTGACAGGTCGATCGCCATGCAGACCAAGCCGTTGAATTCCTGATTGAACTTGACGTTCCTTCCGAAGAATGCCCGATGTGCGGAGACGTCCTTAGGTGGGCGATGTGTAAAGCAGACTTCAAGCGGTTGCCAATGCGGTCCGATTAATTCGCTCAGCATGCGAAACGTGCCGCCCACGGCGAGTTCCATCGACTGTCGCATCGCCAGCCCGGGGCTTGGTAGCAAGTCTTCCCGGATGATGACCACGCTGGCAGTGTCTTCAACTCGGATAGTCAGCGAGGTGTTCACCAGCTTCAGGTAGCGGCACAGAGTGTCGAGGGCATCCCTCGGTGTGGGCTCCTCCCTCAGCACGAGGCTGATAGGCCCGAGGGCGGAAAGCTTGCGCTTTGCCGCAAGACGCAGCGCCAGATCTTCAGTCTGCGTGGCACGGGCGGTGATCTCCAGCAACTCGCGCGCGGCATCTCTCGAGATCAGCGTCTCAGGGTCTTCGAGTAAC
>NZ_JBFUMV010000157.1:0-523 GCF_054049175.1 Microbacterium sp. P5_E9
GAACTATGGCATCGACGAGGTGCGGCAAGACTACGACGTCATCCTCATCGACACGGCTCCTGCCCTTTCATATGGAACCGTGAACGCTCTGTATGCCGCCAACGGGATCATCATGCCGCTGCCCCCGAACGCTCTTGACTTCGCTTCAGGCGCCCAGTTTTGGACCCTCTTCACCGACCTGGCGGAAAACCTGATCGGTGCCGTTGGTGTCGAGAAGACGTTCGATTTCATCAACGTGTTGCTATCGAGGGTGGACAACGACGACGCCAGCACGATGGTTCGCAAGTGGATCATCCAGACGTACGGTGACAAGGTGCTGCCCGCTGAGATTCCCCGAACCGTGGTCACCTCTGCAGCGAGTGCCGAGTTCAACACGGTCTATGACATTTCGCGCTACGACGGAAACGCGCGAACCTACAAGCGGGCACGCGAGGCATACGACAACCTTGTGCAGTACATGGAAGGCGTTGTCCGCGCAGTCTGGCAGCGCGACATCAGGCGCAAGCAGGCTGCGGGCCAGGAA
>NZ_JBFUMV010000158.1:0-522 GCF_054049175.1 Microbacterium sp. P5_E9
CGCGAGTAGCACGCGTGTGGCGTCGATCGCCGTGAGCGTTCGCAGCCGTCTTGTTGTGTGGTCATCGCTGCGCTGTGCACGAGGCTGACACGAAAACCGAATAAGCATCGTCGGGATACGTCGTTGCCTCCCAGCCCGCGGGCAACGACCATCGAAGGCTTTCACCACCCGCGGCGCCCCTCTGGCCGGCTACCAAGATGCAGTTCCCGTCGTCATTTACCCTCGCGCGTGCGGCAGGCGCGGTCCTCGTCGCCGTCGCTACCGCCCGTGGCGCCCAGGCGGCTGATCCGTCGCTCCCCACGCAGGTCCCTGCCAGCACCAAGCTGGTGGTCGCCGACCAAAACGAGAACTTGCAGACCCTCATGCGCGCTTCGGGCGCGCAGAAGCAGCTTGCCGCGTCAGTGAGCTATGCGAACTTCCAGGGAGGTCCCGCGATCCTGGAAGCGTTCCGAGCTGGCGCGCTCGACCTGGCGGTTGTCGGCAACACGCCGCCCATTCAGGCCCACGCGGCCGGCGAAATCC
>NZ_JBFUMV010000159.1:0-519 GCF_054049175.1 Microbacterium sp. P5_E9
AGCCTGAGCTGACCCGCCTGGTCGAAGTGGACTCCGGGGAGCCGTTCATCCTTCACCCGGGCGAATTCGTGCTCGGTTCCACTTACGAGACCGTGACCTTGCCGGATGACATCGCCGCACGCCTGGAGGGCAAGTCCTCACTCGGCCGGCTGGGGCTGCTGACGCACTCCACCGCTGGGTTCATCGATCCTGGCTTCTCCGGCCACGTCACCCTCGAGCTGTCCAACATGGCCACCCTGCCCATTAAGCTCTGGCCTGGTATGAAGATCGGCCAGCTGTGCTTCTTCAGGCTGAGCTCGGCCGCCGAGTTCCCCTACGGTTCCGGTGAGTACGGCAACCGCTACCAGGGCCAGCGCGGTCCCACCGCCAGCCGCAGCCACCTGAACTTCCACCGCACCGAGATCTGAGAGAGCGTCGCTGTTTAGGCGGCAGGATCTGAGAGAGCGTCGCTGTTTGGGCGGCAGGATCTGAGAGAGCGTCGCTGTTTGGGCGGCAGGATCTGAGAGAGCGTCGCTGTTT
>NZ_JBFUMV010000160.1:0-519 GCF_054049175.1 Microbacterium sp. P5_E9
GATCCAGCCCAGCCATTGCGCCAGGCCGTGGAAACGGATGAAGCGCCCCTGCTCCCAGGTCGCCAGCGTCTGGGCGAAGTACGCACTCTCGGGCGCCTGGTTCAGCAGGCTCAGGTGCACCACCAGGGCGATCAACAGCAGGGCTGCGCAAAAGCGCCGGGGAGCGCCCAGCAAGAGCACGCCGATGAACAGCGCGGCCGCGATCCCGACCTGCACCGGCAGGCTCAGCCAAGCCCAGGCGTGCGGCGGGCCGTAGCTCAGGGCCGCCGACATCGCGGAGGCCGCCACCCCCGCCAGCAGGATCGACGGCAGCAGGATCGCTCGCCGGGCCACCGAGCGGGTGATCAGGAAGCCGAGCAGGCAAGGCACCAGCGCGCCCAGCATGACGCACAGCAGCTCGACGCCTGGCACGAGGGGCTCCAGTTCGAACTGGCGCACCGGCATCCATTCGATGAAGGGCGTGTCGACTAGCCAGTCGGCGATGGCGGCTTCGAGGCGCTCGAACACCTGGCCCAGGCC
>NZ_JBFUMV010000161.1:0-519 GCF_054049175.1 Microbacterium sp. P5_E9
CCACTGCAGATCGGCCGGAAARTCCTTCTTGTSSACSACCGCGCGRTAGACCACRTGKCCSGAGACSCGCGCCTCGTCRGCCACGTAYTGACGGCGCACCGCCGACTTCACGCCATCCGCGCCGATCAGCGCCAGACCTCGATGCAGGTTGCCCTTCGAGTCGTGCACCAGGACGCTGACTTCGTCCTGCTCGACACGCTGCACCGTGGTCGAGGTCAGCACCTCGACGCGGTCGGTCTCCTGCGCGCCTTCGAGCAGCGACGTGTGAACGTCGGCCCGGTGGATCACCGCATACGGATTGCCGAAGCGTTCGCGGAAGGCGGCGCCGGTGGGGATGCGGCCCACCAGGGTCGCGTCCAGCGCATCGTGCATCACCATCTCGTCGGTGTAGACGGCGCGGGCGCGCGCCTTCTCGCCGATACCCAAAGCGTCGAAGGCGGCAAACGCGTTTGGGCCGAGTTGGATGCCGGCGCCGATCTCGCCGAGTTGAGGTGCCTGTTCCAGCACCTTGACTGAAAG
>NZ_JBFUMV010000162.1:0-518 GCF_054049175.1 Microbacterium sp. P5_E9
GTTCCTCGGCGGTCACCCGGTGCATTCTCGTGCGGCTGGAGTGAAAGGTGAACCGCTCCGGATGCAAGGCCTCGCGTGCTCGCAGCATTGCCGGGACCTCGGTTTCCATGGTGGTGTTCGAGCTCGGCACGATCTGGCCAAGGCGGATCAGACGATTCATCGGGGAAGTCCTTGGCCGGATTCAGAATCCGCGCGAAACTGCGCCAATGCGTCGAGCAGGGCCGCGGGAATGGGCGCCCTGACCCGGGCGTCACGTCGAATGCAAATGGGGGAGAACCGAGCGCTGAAGATGCGCACGCCGCCGGCCTGGGTTGCCTCAACGCGGATGTCGTAGCCATGCTGTCTGACCTCGGTGACGTCCAGGCGCATCTCGATCTCCTCTTCCGGCCAGAGCGCGCGATGGAATTCGAGCGCCATGCCTTTGCACGGGGTGTCGACGCCCAGCGATTTGCGCCATTCCGCTGGCTGCCCTTGGCTGAGTTCCAAATTGAACAGTGCAACCGCGTTCAGCACGTAGT
>NZ_JBFUMV010000163.1:0-518 GCF_054049175.1 Microbacterium sp. P5_E9
CCTTCGTCCAGCGCGACCTGCAAGCCGTCACTCGCAGGGCCGTCAGGGTGGCCCAGGAAATGGCGCTCAACGCGCGCCCGTTCGAGTCGCGCGTCGGGACTGGGCGAGATCAGCGTCGCCTTCAGCGGAATGATGGCACCCGTCGGCTGTCCGTTCGACGCCGGCCCTGCAAGCAGCAGCGACACGCCGACGGAGCAGGCGGACCACTTCATTCGACCACCACCAGGCCGTAAGGCACGCGGCCGACGGGAATGCTCTTGATCGGCTTGGCCGCTGCGACATCGACCACGGTGACGTCGTCGCTCAAGCCRTTGACCACATACAGCCGGGCTTCGGCCTTGTCGAGCGTGACGTTCCACGCACGCTTGCCGACCAGGACGAGGTTCGTGACCTTTCGCTGCGGCACGTCGACGAACGCGACGTGGTTGGCCCTGCCCAGCGCCACGAAGGCGCGTTTGCCGTCGCGCGACATCTGGATGCCCACCGGCGTGATGTCTTCGCTGCGCGCCCCCTTGACT
>NZ_JBFUMV010000164.1:0-518 GCF_054049175.1 Microbacterium sp. P5_E9
CTCCGGGCGCGGCCAGCGGCAACAGCACCCTCCGGAACGCCTGCCACTTGGTGCAGCCGTCGATCATCGCCGCTTCTTCGAGGTCGAMCGGCAGCTGTTTCATGAACGTGGTCAGGTTCCAGACGGCGAGCGGGATGGCGAAGGACAGGTTCGGGATGATCATCGCCTGGTAGGTGTTGATCCAGCCGAGGTCCGTGAAGAACCTCAGCAGCGGGACCACCACCGAGATGCCGGGGAACATCGACGTCGCAATAATAACGCCGAGGATCACGGACTTGAACCGGAACTCCAGCCGGGAGATGGCGTACGCGGCGAACACACCCAGCACCAGGGCGAACACCGTGGTGGTGCCGGCCACGATCAGGCTGTTGAGCAGGGCCTGGCCGAACATGGTGGAGCCGTCGAACACCTTCACGTAGTTCTCGAGGGAGAACGGCGCAGGCAGGAAGGTGTTGTCGAAGATGTCCGCGGTGCGGCGGAGGCTGGAGACGATCATCCAGTAGAACGGCGCCAGGCAG
>NZ_JBFUMV010000165.1:0-516 GCF_054049175.1 Microbacterium sp. P5_E9
GAGCCGGCCCGCCTTGACGAGTTGCATCAATGGCCCCACGCCGTCGGTGTACATCGCGATGTCGCCGGCCACCACGGCCTGCACGCCCTGTCCAGTGGTCGCAAAGGGAACCTGCTGGAACGCAGCCTTGGTCTTGAGCGCAAGCAACTCGTTGGCGAGGTGCGGAATCGAGGTCCTGTTCGGGCTTCCGATCGCGACCTGGTCAGGGGCGGCTTTCGCCGCCTTGATGGCATCCGCGAGCGTCCTGGCGGCGAATTTGGGGCTGGCCGTGATCAGCATCGGCGTCAGGCCGACGATCGCCACCGTTTCGAAATCGCGCTCGATGTCGAACCGGGCTTCCTTGTAGGTGAGCGGGGTGACGGTTGCCACGGCAGCTTGAATCAAGGCGAAGGTGTAGCCGTCAGCCGGCGCCTGCTTGAGTTGGTTCATCGCCAGGATGCCGCCGGCGCCTGGCTTGTTCTCGACGATCACGGGCTGCCCCATCGAACGTGCCAACTTGTCGCCAAGTATGCGCGC
>NZ_JBFUMV010000166.1:0-515 GCF_054049175.1 Microbacterium sp. P5_E9
TTCCGAGCGAAACCCGGGTTGCAGCCACGCCCGAGACAGTTAAGAAACTTATCGCCCAAGGCCATGGGGTGCGGGTGCAAACGGGCGCTGGCGTGGCCGCCAGCGTCACCGACGTCGCCTACCAGGCCGCCGGTGCCGAGATCAGCGATGCCGCGGGCGCCTTCGGTGCCGACATCGTGCTCAAGGTGCGCAGCCCCGACGACCGCGAGATCGCGCTCATGAAACCGGGCACCGTCGTCATCGGCATGCTCAACCCCTTCGATGCCGCCGGCCTGCAGCGCCTGGCGACAGCAGGGCTCACCGCCTTCGCGCTCGAGGCCGCCCCGCGCACCACGCGCGCGCAGAGCATGGACGTGCTGTCGTCGCAGGCCAACATCGCCGGCTACAAGGCCGTCATGATCGCCGCCGACAAGTACCAGCGCTTCTTTCCCATGCTCATGACCGCCGCGGGCACCGTSAAGGCSGCCCGGGTCGTCATCCTCGGYGTCGGCGTKGCCGGCCTGCAGGCCATCGCC
>NZ_JBFUMV010000167.1:0-514 GCF_054049175.1 Microbacterium sp. P5_E9
AGCGTCTGGCCGTCCGGTGCGGCCCGGCTGACGAACTCGTTGCCGATGTTCGTTCCGGCGCCCGGCTTGTTGTCGATGATGAAGGTGGCCTTCGTGCGCTCTGAGAGTCGGCTCACGATGTATCGGGCAATGTTGTCGCTTCCCCCGCCGGGAGCGAAGGGCACCACCACGGTGACAGGCCGCGAGGGATAGCCTCCCGGACCCGCTGCGAGCACGATCGAAGGACCCGCAAGTGCAAGCGCGAGGGCCGCGAGTTGGACGTAGCGCATGGATGTCTCCTTGTTTTGGGCAAAGCTCCGCCAGCGGTACCGCCTGATGGGCGTACCGATTCCGGCGCGGAGGGGTGCTAGGGGATTACTTCTGGATCAGTTCAGCGACGACCGCACGGCTAAAGGCCTTGGTGCCAATCTTTCCGCCGATGTCCGCGGTACGCGTCTCGGGATCGGCCAGCACCTTTTCGACGGCCGCGTGCACGGCGAGTCCGGCATCGGCGAATGCCTTCTGCTTGTGATGC
>NZ_JBFUMV010000168.1:0-513 GCF_054049175.1 Microbacterium sp. P5_E9
ACGTCGAGCAGGGTGGAGATGTGGGTGCGCAGCGCGCTCGCGTCCTTGCGCTGGACGAACTCGGACCTCGGCTCCGGCGGCAGTTCGGGCTGCAGGCGCAGGGGCAGCGGCAGTGCCGCATCGCGCAGCGGAGTCGATATCACGCCGGCCTCGGCCATCAGTCGCAGGTAGCTGTCGGTCAGCCGCGTCAGGCCCGTGCCATCGCCGAGCAGATGCTGCGACGGGCGGCGCTGCGCGATCATCAGCGACAGCGCCTGCTTGAAGGCTTCGGCCTGGCGCCGCAGCGCTTCTTCCGTGGGCGCGGCGCCTTCGTCGTAGTCGGCRAGCAGSCGGTTGACTTCGCCGAAGTCGCGGCCGTACCAGGCCCACAGGCCGTCGCCCAGGCCGTGCACTTCGCCGATGCCGGGGCGCGCGGCCAGAGGCACCGTATCGAGGTAGTCGACGACGATCTGGCGGCGCCGCGTCAGCGTGTCCTCGCCGTCCTGGTAGGCGCGCAGCGAGGCCGATGCCATC
>NZ_JBFUMV010000169.1:0-513 GCF_054049175.1 Microbacterium sp. P5_E9
CACCTGAACCCCGCCGTCACCCTGGGCCTGCTGATCAACGGAAAAGCGGAGTATGCTCCCGGCGTCAGTGTCGACTTCGCCTCCACGCTCACATACTTCGGCGGTGAACTCCTGGGCGCGTTCCTGGGCGCAGTGGTCATGTGGCTTGCCCACAAGCAGCACTTTGACGCCGAACCGGAGCCCGCCAGCAAGCTCGCCGTGTTCTCCACCGGCCCGGCCATCCGTTCTACCCCCTGGAACCTGATCACCGAGATCATCGGCACCTTCGTGCTCGTCTTCGTCATCCTGACCTTCGGCGGCACCCCTTCCGGCCTCGGCCCGCTCGCAGTGGCCCTGCTGGTCGTCGGCATCGGCGTATCCCTCGGCGGTCCCACCGGGTACGCCATCAACCCCGCCCGTGACCTTGGCCCCCGCATCGCACACGCGCTGCTCCCCATCAAGGGCAAGGGTTCCAGCGACTGGAGCTACTCCTGGATCCCGGTTGTCGGGCCGCTTGTTGGCGGTGCCCTGGCC
>NZ_JBFUMV010000170.1:0-512 GCF_054049175.1 Microbacterium sp. P5_E9
CTGGTCAACAGCAAGGGTGAGGTCATTGGTGTCAACGTGGCCATTGCTTCAGCCGGGGGTGAATCCAGCACCAGCGGCAACATCGGCGTCGGTTTCAGCGTCCCCATCAACCTCGCCAAGCGCGTGGCCCAGGAGATCATCGACACCGGAAAGGCAACGCACGGCCAGTTCGGAGTCAGCGTCAAGCCGAAGTCATCCACGTCTTCAAACTCGTCGTTCTCGGTGGGCGCCGAAGTGGCTACCGTCGAGTCCGGTTCCGCTGCGGCCAAGGCCGGCCTTAAGGTGGGCGACGTCGTCACGAAGTTCAACGACCTTGCCATCAGTGATCCCAACCAGCTGACGGCGGCGGTTCGGGAGCAGCCGGCGGGCGCCTCGGTGAAGGTCACGATCCTGCGCGGCGGCAAGGAACAGCAAGTGGACGTGACGCTCGGGGCGGCAGCCGAGCAGTAGGCGCCGGGACCAGTTCCGGCAAGGCTACAAGCAGGCATTGACCGCAGGGCTGAGGCGGGGAC
>NZ_JBFUMV010000171.1:0-512 GCF_054049175.1 Microbacterium sp. P5_E9
CTCCAGCACAATGCGCTGATGTGCAGCCACTACCAGGCGGAGAAGCGCCGCAAGCAAATTGAGAAACACTTCGGCATCCACTTGCCGCCGAGCTGGGAGCCGCCGCCGGGTGGCCTGCACATCTGCCCGACGCAGATGGCGCCCATCATCCGCCGGCCACCCGAGCGTGAGTCGGGCGACGAGGCGGTGCCGGACTTCGAGGTGGTCGAGGGCCACTTCGGGCTGCTGCCCGGCTTCGCCAAGGAAGTGAAGTACGGCCTGCAGACGTACAACGCGCGCACCGAGACCGTGCGCGAGCTGGCGACTTTCAAGAACGCCTGGGCCAAGCCGCGGCACTGCATCGTGCCGTGCGAGGCGATCTACGAGYCGGACTGGCGCAGCGGCAAGTTCATCCCCACGCGCATCACCGCCGCCAAYGAYGAGACGCTGGGCGTGGCCGGCCTGTGGTCGCCMTGGAAGAACYCGCAGACCMGCGAGTGGGMGTTGAGCTTCACGATGCTCACGRTCAATGC
>NZ_JBFUMV010000172.1:0-512 GCF_054049175.1 Microbacterium sp. P5_E9
CATCAGCGGCAAGCCCTGGCACACCGCCCACCGGCGCGTCCCGGCAGACCTGGATGCCGGCACCGGACCGGACATCACCTGGTTCGAAGGCGGCAAGCTCAATGTTGCCTACAACTGCGTGGACCGCCATGTTGCCGCCGGACGCGGTGACAAGGTGGCACTCCATTTCGAGGGCGAGCCGGGCGATCGCCGTGCCGTCACGTACGCGGAGCTGAAGCGGGAAGTGTCCAAGGCCGCGAATGCCCTCCTGGACCTGGGCATCACCAAGGGCGACCGCGTGGTCATCTACCTACCGGTCATCCCCGAAACCGTCATCATCACCCTTGCCGTGGCCCGCATCGGCGCCATCCATTCCCTCGTGTTCGGCGGCTTCTCCGCCGAAGCGCTGAAGTTCCGGGTGGAGGACACGGGCGCCAAGCTCCTGGTCACCACGGACGGCCAGTTCCGCCGCGGTGTCGCCGTGCCGGTCAAGGACAACGCCGACGCCGCGGTTGCCGGGGACAACGCTATCG
>NZ_JBFUMV010000173.1:0-511 GCF_054049175.1 Microbacterium sp. P5_E9
TGATTACATCGAGAAACACTCGTGGCATCTAGAGTGCAGAAGCGGCGGCGTTCAGCAATCGGCCGGACTGCGTCAACCGCGATTCCTTCCGGAAGTGTCAGACGCTGGCAATGGCAGGTAGTACGACCCGGCAACTCGTGCCGATTGCTAGTGTAGYGCGCTCGAAATAATAGAACTTAMMGTATACTGCGCWTACCAAGCTTTGCGGAGGTTTGARCCATGCGCGTTGCCCGGAAGATCGAACTGGAYGCKGTTGCCGAACGGGAGTTGACTGCGCTCGCCCGGCGCGGCCGCGTTGAGGCCCGCGTGCAGCAGCGAGCCAGGATCGTGCTGTTGGCCGCGAAGGATTGGCAGAACAAGGACATCGCTGCCGAGGTCGATYTGGAYCGRCGCCAGGTGGCCTTGTGGCGCCAGCGCTTCCTGGACGGYGGGGTGSAGGCCCTGAWGCACGATGCGCCGCGCCCCGGGCGYACYCCCAGCGTGACCGCCGAGCTTGARTCGAGCATCGTGG
>NZ_JBFUMV010000174.1:0-511 GCF_054049175.1 Microbacterium sp. P5_E9
CCTATGCAGGGCACGCCAGGGTGATGTGCGTCACTGCGAGCGGCAGGGCCACTTCAGGAATACGCACCCGGGCGCCAGGAAACTCGGCGGACTATTTTCCTCGCGCGAAATCGGCAGAACCTCCGGGCGAGTGGGGCTATGAGGACGTCGTCGAAGCGACGAAGCCTTTGACTGCAGCGCCGGTGGCGATGACCGAGTCCTGGCCTCCACTTATGGTGATTCAGGGCCAAGGGATAGCGCGGTCTCAGCGCGCAATGGCTTGGCGGCTGCCCAAGATTGGGCCGATGCCGCGGGGGCACGGTTGACGTGCGGCATCGAACAGACGCCGATGGCGCGCGCCAATACGCTGTCGTCATATTGAATGGGCCGATGCATGTCGCTTTCCTTATTCGCCGCCGACACTCTGATCCTTGACTATCTGAACGGAAGGCGGCTCCCCAGCGCGGTGCACCGCATGGTTGTGCTCGCAGCCGAGACAAGACTTTTGGACGGTCTGACGCCAGTGTTGGAC
>NZ_JBFUMV010000175.1:0-508 GCF_054049175.1 Microbacterium sp. P5_E9
GTCATAGTGCGAGATGCGTTCGATCTTGAAGGCGGCCACCTGGCCGAACTGCGGCGGCAGCTGCAGCGGCGGGAAGTCCTCGCTCAGGGTGTGGGTGAGGTCGATCGTGCGAACCGATCGATGGCGCATGGCGGTGGCCAGTTGGGTCAGGATGTTCATCGTTGCTTCCAGGACGGACGGGAAAAGGAAATGGGACCTCAGGGGCGGCGCCGGGCAGTGACTTCGAGTTCGACCTTGGCACCCTCGACCGCCAGTGCGCTGCACAGCGTGGTGTTGGCCGGGCGATTGCTCCCGAAGCGGCGCTTGAGCACACCGCTGACCGCGATCACATCGCCGCGGTCGGGCACGTAGACGCGCACCCGCACCACGTCGGCGAGGCCGGCGCGCGCCTGCGACAGCGCGCGCTCGATGGTGTCCAGCGCAAGCTCGCACTGCTGCTCCGCAGTGGGCGGAAACTCCCCACTGGCAAAGTCCTGGCCCAGCGTGCCGGAGACGAACACCCAGTCGC
>NZ_JBFUMV010000176.1:0-508 GCF_054049175.1 Microbacterium sp. P5_E9
AGTCGGCATCGAACACCTCGCGCAGCAGGAAAGCGGCCCGCGCCTCGGGCGCCAGCCGTTCGAGCATGAACAGGAAGGCCACCGAGACGTCGTCGGACAGCTCCTTGGTCTGCTCGGGCGTGCTGGGCTCGTCGGTCAGCACCGGCTCGGGCAGCCAGTAGCCGACGTAATGCTCGCGCTGCACCTTGGCGGCGCGCAGCCGGTCGATCGAGATCCGCGTGGTGATGGTCACCAGCCAGGCCTCGGCGTTGTCGATATTTTCCTGCTCGGCCTCGTGCCAGCGCAGCCAGGCGTCCTGCACCACGTCCTCGGCCTCGGCCACGGCGCCGAGCATGCGGTAGGCGATGCCCTGCAGGCGCGGGCGAAGGCGGTTGAAGGTGGTGGTGGGGTCGGTCATTTGCACCTCAGACGGTTGAGCGGCTGCGCTTGTGACTCGGGTGTTCCGTCAGCCGCCGTCTTCTCCTCGATTGGCCTGCCAGAAAGCTTCGAAATCGAATGAAAGCTGCCG
>NZ_JBFUMV010000177.1:0-508 GCF_054049175.1 Microbacterium sp. P5_E9
TGGACACGGTGCCGGAGCCGATGATGGTGCCGGGCGAGAGCTTGCGCGTCTTGGCTGCGTGTGCAATCAGCTGGTCGAAGCCAAAGTTCATCTCCCGGCCGTTCGGATTGCCGAACCACTCACCGTTGTATTGCACATTCAGGTCCAGATGCACGCGTGCGTCGCTCCAGGCCACGCCGATCTCGTCGGGTGTCACCGCCACGGGTGCGAAGCTGGAGGAAGGCTTGGCCTGGAAAAAGCCGAAGCCGGTGCACATCTCGCGCGGACCGAAGGCGCGCAGGCTGACGTCGTTGATCAGCACCAGCAGCAGGATGCGGTTGCGCGCGAGTGGCGCGGGACATCCCATGGGCACCTGCCGCACGATGACGCCGAACTCGCCCTCGAAGTCGATGCCATGCGCCTCGTCGGGCAACGGCACATCGTCATGCGCGCCCAGCAGGTCGTCCGAGCCTCCCTGGTACATCAGAGGAATCTGGTCGCTGTCCGGAATGGGCGCGATGTTGAAGGC
>NZ_JBFUMV010000178.1:0-508 GCF_054049175.1 Microbacterium sp. P5_E9
TCCCGTTCAACCAGCCCGGATCCCTCACGAAGGTGTTCGCGGTGGCCAGCGGCAAAGGCGGGGTGGGCAAGTCCTCGGTCACGGTGAACCTCGCCTGCGCCATGGCCGCCCAGGGCCTGCGCGTCGGCATTATCGACGCTGACGTGTACGGATTCTCGGTGCCGGCACTGATGGGCATCGACCAGTCCCCCACCCGCGTGGACGACATGATCCTGCCGCCGGTCGCTTACGGGGTGAAGGTCATTTCCATCGGAATGTTCGTCAAGGGCAATCAGCCGGTGGCCTGGCGCGGACCCATGCTGCACCGTGCGCTGGAGCAGTTCCTCACCGACGTCTACTTCGGCGACCTGGACGCCCTGTTCCTGGACCTGCCTCCGGGAACAGGGGACATCGCCATCTCCGTGGCGCAGCTGCTCCCCAAGGCCGAGATCCTGGTGGTGACCACCCCGCAGACGGCGGCCGCTGACGTCGCCGAACGTGCCGGCGCCATTGCCACCCAGACGGGTCA
>NZ_JBFUMV010000179.1:0-507 GCF_054049175.1 Microbacterium sp. P5_E9
ATGCTGGGCCAGTACGCCCCGGGCTCAACCTTCAAGATGGTGGATTCACTCGCCATGATCCGCAACGGCATGACCCCGGACTCCAAAGTTGAGTGCACGCCCACGCTCACGGTGGACGGCCGCACGTTCAAGAACGCCGAAGGGTATCCGGCAGACTCCCTTGGGTCCGTCACCCTGCGCGACGCGTTTGCCCACTCCTGCAACACCGCGTTCATCTCCGCCCGGGATTCAGTCAGCCAGGCCCAGCTGGAGTCCGCAGCCACTTCCCTGGGCGTTGCCGTTGAGGCGCCCGGCCTGGGGGCTGACGCCTTCCTCGGCTCCGTCCCCGGAGAGGCCGAAGGCACCGAGCATGCCGCATCCATGATCGGACAGGGCAAGGTGCTCCTGTCCCCGCTGGCAGCCGCCGTCATGGCCGGATCCGTAGCCAAGGGCTCCCCCGTCTCGCCCACGCTCGTGCTCAACGCTGAAGCCGGCGCCGGCACGGCGGGCACGGACGGAGCGTCGCCG
>NZ_JBFUMV010000180.1:0-507 GCF_054049175.1 Microbacterium sp. P5_E9
GTACGGCATCGACATGAAGATTGTCGATGAGCACGGCGGCGAACTCCCGCGCGACGGCCGCGCTTCGGGCGASCTGATGGTGCGCGGWCCCTGGGTCATTGCCGCCTACTTCARGGGCGAGGGCGGTGATCCGCTYGTCGACGGSTGGTTCCCGACSGGCRACGTCKCGACSATCGAYGCCGAYGGRTTCATGCAGATCACCGACCGCAGCAAGGATGTCATCAAGTCCGGCGGCGAGTGGATCGGCTCGATCGACCTYGAAAACATCGCGATGGCCCACCCGGCRGTGGCGATGGCCGCGTGCATCGGYGTCGMGCACCCGAARTGGGAYGAGCGCCCGCTGCTGGTCGTGACCAGGAAGCCGGGCGCCGCGGTGACGCGCGAGGAACTTCTCGACTTCTACRACGGCMGKATCGCCAAGTGGTGGACGCCGGACGACGTGGCRTTCGTCGACAGCATTCCGCTGGGCGCCACGGGRAAGRTGCTGAAGAACCGGCTGCGCGAGAC
>NZ_JBFUMV010000181.1:0-506 GCF_054049175.1 Microbacterium sp. P5_E9
GGGCTGTGGACACGCGCCATTGTGGTGACGCTGATTGAGCAGAAGTTCGGCGMGAGGATGGGGGTGACGGCAGTCGGTGCATTGCTGGCCAARCTCGGACTGACCCCACAAAAGCCTTTGCAGCGCGCCTACCAGCGCGATCCTCAAGCCATCGAGCGCTGGCAGCGTGAAACCTACCCCGGCATCGCCGCGGCCGCGAGGCAAAGCGGAGGCGAAGTCTACTTCTGGGATGAATCGGGATTTCGCGCCGACACCGTGCACGGTAAAACCTGGGCGCCCAAAGGCAAGACCCCGGTCATCGAGCGTCCCGGGCAACGCCAGTCGATCTCGGCGGCCTCGGCTGTCAACGCCAAAGGGGGCTTCTGGTTCGCGACTTACCAGGGTGCGTTGAATGCCGAACTGTTCATCGAATTACTCAAGAAGATTATGAAGGGCCGCAGCAAGCCCGTGCACCTGGTGGTTGACGGATTGCCGGCCCACAAGAAAGCCAACGTGCGCCAGTACAT
>NZ_JBFUMV010000182.1:0-505 GCF_054049175.1 Microbacterium sp. P5_E9
CCCTGGGCCGCCGCGTTCCACAGCACCAGCGCCTCGGCGCCCGCGCCGCGCAGCTTGTTCACATAGACCTTGAGGTCGGTGGCGTTGAGCGGATAGGTCTCGACGCCGACCGGCTCGATGCCGCGTTGCTTCAGCGCGCGAACTGTCGCGGCTGTGGCCGATTCGCCGAAGCCGGTGTTCTCGAGCAGGATGCCGACCTTCTTGAGCTTGAGGTTGTCCACGATGTGGCGCGCTACCGCTTCGCCTTGCAGGCCGGTGTTATAGGTGAATTGGTACTGGTAGGGGTAGCGCGTGCCGTCGGCCAGTTCCTCGGCCCAACCGCCCGCGCCGTGCAGCACCTTGGCCGCGGTGGTCGTGGGCACTGAGGCAAGGCTGTGCGAGCTCCCGACCGGCCCGAGGATCGCCTGGCAGCCACTGTCGAGCAACTTGCGCATCACGGCCGGCTCCTTGGCCGGCGAGCTTTCGTCGTCGACCTCGATGACCTCGACCTTGCGCCCGAGTATGC
>NZ_JBFUMV010000183.1:0-505 GCF_054049175.1 Microbacterium sp. P5_E9
GTGTAGCCCGGCCCGCCCGCCGCGGAGCAGCGCTGCCTATTTGATGCCCGTGGTGGCGATTCCCTTGATGAGGAAGCGGTGGCCGACAAGGAACACGAGGACCACGGGCAGCAGGGACACGATGGACATCGCGAAGAGCGAGCCCCAGCTTGTCGCGGACTGCGAGTCCACAAACGCCCGCAGCGCCACCGGGACGGTGAACATCTCGGGATCCGTCAGGTAGATCAGGGCTCCGAAGAAGTCGTTCCAGGTCCAGATGAACGTGAAGATGGTGGTGGTGGCCAGGGCCGGGACCATCAGCGGCAGGATGACCTGCAGGAAGATGCGCGGGTGGCCGGCGCCGTCGATCCGGGCGGCTTCATCCAGTTCCTTCGGAATGCCGCGGATGAACTGCACCATGAGGAACACGAAGAACGCGTCCGTTGCCAGGAGCTTGGGCACAATCAGCGGCCAGAAGGTGTTCACCCAGCCGATCTGCGAGAACAGGATGTACTGCGGCACGATG
>NZ_JBFUMV010000184.1:0-505 GCF_054049175.1 Microbacterium sp. P5_E9
GCTTGGAGCAAGTTTGCGGATCGTCGTCAGATGCACCTGATAGTCCCGAACCTGCTCCGGTCCGAGTTCTTCAGGCGAGCGGTGAAAGTGTCCCGCATAGAGCGAGACCTGTTGCAGGTAGGACAGCTGCGTGTTCTCGGCGAGATTGCGAATGCCCATGTCCTCGAGCATCCGCCGGCGTAGCGGTGTCATGGTGAAGCTCCTTTGACAAGTGAACGGATGAAGTGCTGCGAACAGCAACTGCATCGTTCCTCATCGGGAACTTCGCGGGAAATCCGCCCCGGGCGGTGGTTTGGCGCCCGGCCTGTGATCAGGCACTACCGCGCCAGCGGTTTAGTCCAATTCTTACTTCGGTGCACCCGGGCTTTGCGACATTGAGGAATGTCTCTTCCAGAATCTTAAAAATCATGATCGCGATCGTCGTTCCTGCCCACGATGAGCAAGACTTCATAGAGGCGCGCATCGGCCGCGAACTCGTCCTGGATGAAGAACACCGGCATGTTGT
>NZ_JBFUMV010000185.1:0-504 GCF_054049175.1 Microbacterium sp. P5_E9
GTACTACATCGAGCAATACCTGCTGGATGAGATCGTCCGCCGCAACGCCTCGGCGCCGGGCCTGATCGATATCCGCTGGGGCAGCACGCTGACCGGATTCACGGAGGAGCCGGATGGCCTGCTGCTGTCGGTGCGCAATGCGCTCGGGGACTACGCCCTGCGCGGCCAGTGGCTGGCGGCCTGCGACGGCGGCCAGAGCTTCGTGCGCAAGACGCTCGGCCTCGAGCTGGTGGGCACCGGCTACGAGGGCCGCTACGTGATCATCGACATCGAGCTGCACAGCACGCATCCGACCGAGCGCCGGGCCTGGATCGACCCGCCGTGGAACCCGGGCTCGACCGTTCTGATGCACAAGCAGCCCGACGACATCTGGCGCATCGACTACCAGCTGCGCGCTGGCCAGAGCACCGAGGAGGCACTGCAGCCCGCGGCGGTGCAGGAGTTCGTGCAGCGGCATCTTGATGCCATCGGCGAAGGCCACCTGCCCTGGCACACGGTCTGGAC
>NZ_JBFUMV010000186.1:0-503 GCF_054049175.1 Microbacterium sp. P5_E9
GCCGCCGCCCGGGTGTCGGTGGTGTCCACGCTGGGATACATCTCCTTCCTGGCAGGGCCGCCGCTCCTCGGCTACCTGGGTGACCTCACCGGCATCCACCTGGCCCTGCTGGCGATCATGGCTCCCATCCTCGTGGCGCTCCTCCTTGCCGGAGCCGCGAAGCCGCTGCCGGACGCGCCGCTCCGCAACGAGTAGGCGGCTTCCCGGCGGTAGGGTGGAAAAATGCGAAGCATGCTGAGGAAGGGCCCGGGCCTGGTCGCCGGGCTGGACCGGATGTTACTCAAGGCCGTGTCCGGCCTGCCCGGCGGCAACCATGACGTGCTGTTCAGGCGGCTCTCGGCCTCCGCCAACCACGGGAAGCTGTGGTTCGCGGTGGCCGGAGGCCTTGCCCTCATCCCCGGCAAACCGCGGCGCGCGGCCCTGCACGGGCTGATTGCCCAGGGCGTGGCGTCGGCGGTCACCAACGTGGTGTTCAAGACACTCCTTCCGCGTGCCCGCCCGCT
>NZ_JBFUMV010000187.1:0-502 GCF_054049175.1 Microbacterium sp. P5_E9
CCTCCAACGGGTCCACCCGCCGATTGGTGACGGTCAGGGCGACGCGAACGCTCGGGTAACGGTGCATGAAAACCGGCAGGAGCGGCGTCAGCCAGAGCTGCGCCAGGGAGATCGGGCAGCTCACGCGGATCAGACCTCGGGGCTGCGCAATCGCCTCTTGCACGACTTCGTGTGCAGATTCGCTCAGGGCCACGATCGCCTTGCAACGGTCGTAGAACAGCTGGCCCACCGGCGTCACCTTCAACGACCTGGAACTGCGCTGCAGAAGGCGCACCCCCAGCCGCTCCTCGAGCAGCGCAATGCGCCGGCTCAAGCGGGACTTGGGAATCCCCATTTCCCGGCTGGCGGCACTGAAGCCCTGGTGCTCCACGACCATCGCGAACAGCGCCAGGTCATTCAGGTCGTCCATTGATGTGTCTCCTCGTTGCCCGTGATCGTATGGGCCTCGCATCTCGTATGGCCTCGTTCCACCTGCTGAACGCTGCGTTCGAACAGGCCGGAT
>NZ_JBFUMV010000188.1:0-502 GCF_054049175.1 Microbacterium sp. P5_E9
CCCGATCCTGCGACGCGATGAGCCGCTGCATCACGACATGGGAGGACTCGAGATCCTGCTGCACCTCCCTGATGACCGTGACGTCGCGGCTCGCCACCACGGCGCCGACGATCGCTTCGTCCTGCGATCGAATGGGTGCAAAGCTGTAGCTGCCGATCCACTTCTCGCCGCTGTCCTTGCGCCGCAGCCTGTATTCGACATTGGTCGCCGCCTCCCCCCGCAGTGCCCGGTGGACCGGCCATTGCGCCAGCGGCGCCGGATCGCCGTTGGGCATGCGCAGTTCGAGGATGTCCGGGTATTCCGCGAATGTCCTTCGGCAATCGGACTTGTCCGCGAAGCGGTGAAACGACGCGAAGGCGTCGTTGAACTCCACCAGCCGGCCCTCAGTATCGGCGATGACCACCGCGTCGCTCATGCTCGCCAGCGCCGCCTGCAGCTTCGAGGCGACGGCCCGGAGTTCTTCCTCGGCCAGCTTGCGTTCGCTGACATCGCGCAGGATCAC
>NZ_JBFUMV010000189.1:0-501 GCF_054049175.1 Microbacterium sp. P5_E9
GCTCGGCCTTGACGATCCTCGTTGGGGGAGGGGCGCCACTGTGAATTCGATATGACGTCGCGATATGACGCGCCGATCAGCAGGGCGGCGGCAACTGTGACCTAAGAAGACAAGGTGCGGACTGGCTGAACTACAAACGGTCATCGATGCAGCACGTGCCTAGCTGCGGACCCTGATGAAAGACGCGCGCGGGGGCCTCGTTCGGTTCTCGAGAACGGCGGTTGCCGTCTCCGTAGTTTTGTCGGGCACACCCCGCGCAGGTCCAACCTTGYTTCATCACWGCKWGCCGTCAAGCGGCGGTGGAAATCAGCTAAATTAGTTCATGCCATTCCTTGATTCGAATGGTTTGAGTKGCCGAGCCATTGGGTCATGCCGGCATCGTGAACTGCTCCCCTCGGGACAGTACKGCCCARGCCATGCGSGCATTCTTGGCAGCGATGGCSACGATCGCTCGCCAGTARCCRCGRCGCTCGGCCARCGCCSCAGCCCATTGGCTAACTG
>NZ_JBFUMV010000190.1:0-501 GCF_054049175.1 Microbacterium sp. P5_E9
CAGTCGGGACGGGCGGGCAGCAGCTCGCGCAGGGCGGCAGAACTGGCGCCGGTGGCCAGCGCCACGGCGATGCCCTGGAGGGCGCGCCCGGCGGAAAGCATCGCCAGGCTCTGGGCGTTGGCGAACACCATGCCGCCCGCCAGTCCCACGACCACGGCCAGGAGCAGCGCCGCCCGGCGGCCGATGTGATCGGACCAGTGCCCGGCAAGCATCAGCGTGGACACCAGGGCCAGCACATACACCGAGAACGCCACCGTGATGCCGAATGACCCGATGCCAAGGTTCGCCTGAAGCAGCGGGTACAGCGGGGTTGCGAGGTTCGCGCCGACGAGCAGCGTGAAGATCACAACGCCCGCGATAACGAGCCGTGCCGTGGTGGAAGCGTCCCATGCCCAGCCTCCGGCGGTGGCCGGACGCATGCGGAGTTCGCTGAAGACAGTCATGTGCGTGCCTTTGCGTGCAGTGCCGGCCTGACCGTTCCTTGTGGGAACAGACGCGGTC
>NZ_JBFUMV010000191.1:0-500 GCF_054049175.1 Microbacterium sp. P5_E9
CCGCGGYGGCCATCGCTYGCCGTCAMCTTCCACGWCTTGTCGCCGAGTTCGAAGCTCATGTACAGCTCGCCCGCGATCACCGTATCCTCACGTTGTGGGACTGCTTGTGTTGTCGACATTTCCATCTCCTTTGGCAAGAAGTTAAGGAAATCCCGTTTTAGCTAAACGGGTCTCGCTCGRGTAGTCCCACATAGCATCTTTGGTCGATCATGTCGAGCACGACCCCCGAGCCCGGCCCGCCGATCGACGCATCGTACATCGCGAGCACCTCGTCGTGCCGGTCCTGCTCGAGCTTGAACAGCGCCAGGTGCCACCAGTTGTGCACCGCGAAGAAGCTGTCGCGCGACCAGTGCGCCGCATTCGGTTCGAGCCAGGAGATGCCGTCCTTCGGCGCATTGCGCATCTCGTGCACGTGCGCCACCGCATGCCAGGCCCAGGTGTCGCGCGGCTGCAACTCGATCGCCCGGCGTCCGGTGCGCTCGGCCTGCGCATAGTCGCCT
>NZ_JBFUMV010000192.1:0-500 GCF_054049175.1 Microbacterium sp. P5_E9
TTTCGTTCGAAACGGCGGCCGTGCGGCCGACCAGCTGCGCCCCGTGCGCATCACCCGTGGCTACACCATCCACGCCGAGGGCTCGGTGCTGATCGAGTTCGGCCAGACCCGCGTGCTGTGCACCGCCTCGGTCGAAGAGCGGGTGCCGCCGCACAAGCGCGGCAGCGGCGAGGGCTGGGTCACCGCCGAATACGGCATGCTGCCGCGCGCCACCCACACCCGTAGCGACCGCGAAGCGGCCCGCGGCAAGCAGAGCGGCCGCACGCAGGAAATCCAGCGCCTCATCGGCCGCTCGATGCGCGCCGTGTTCAACCTGTCGGCCCTGGGCGAGCGAACCATCCACCTCGACTGCGACGTGTTGCAAGCCGACGGCGGCACCCGCACGGCGGCCATCACCGGCGCCTTCGTGGCGGCGCAGGACGCGGTCAGCAAGCTGCTGGCCGACGGCAAGATCCAGGCGACGCCGATCCTCGGCCACGTGGCCGCGGTCTCGGTCGGCA
>NZ_JBFUMV010000193.1:0-500 GCF_054049175.1 Microbacterium sp. P5_E9
CGGGCCTGGAGCTGGCGGCGCTGTACCACGAGCGCTGGGAAATCGAGGGTGTGTTTGACGAGTTCAAGACGCACTTGCGTGGCGCCAGCACCGTGCTGCGCAGCAAGACGCCGGACCTGGTACAGCAGGAGCTGTGGGGGCTGCTGCTGGCGCACTTCGCCGTGCGCCAGCTGATGGCGCAAGCGGCTTGGCAGCAACAGCTCGATCCGGACCGCTTGAGCTTCATGCACGCCGTGCGCGTGATCAAGCGAAAAATGCCGCAAGCAGCGGCTGTTCCCCCCTGAGCGCATCGGAAGTTGGCGCGACGCGCTGCTCGCYGAGATCGGCCGCGGCCGCTGCGTGAGCAGCCGCGGCCGCCACAACCCGCGAGGGGTCAAGCGCAAGATGAGCAAYTTCAAAGTGCGYCGTCGCGGCGCCGAGCTCCACCGCAGRCRTGAGCCGACGCCGGCGTTGCGCGTGCTACGTATCTGAACAGTATTGGATCTAGACCTGATCTAGAC